>DASUGM010000351.1:0-27377 GCA_036274055.1 Vicinamibacterales bacterium
TCGCGATCTTCTTGTCCTTCGCGGTCCTGGCCGGGTATCAACTGATGTTCCCGCCGCCGCCGGTCACGCCGCTGTCGCAGCCGCCGGCGTCGCCCGCGGCCGGCACGACCGCCGCGCCGGTGACGACGCCGGCGCCGGCCGGCACTGCGCCAACCGCGACCGCCGTTGAAGGGGCAGGCACGCCGCCGGCACAGCCCGCCGCGCCGGCGGCGCTCGTGGCCGACGCCGCGGCACGTGACGTCGTCGTCGACACCGACTGGATCACCGCGACGTTTTCGTCTGCCGGCGGCACGCTGCGCAGCTGGAAGCTGAAGAAATATCTGGAGAATGGCCAACCGCTCGAGTTGGTGCCCCAGGCGATTCCCGAGAAGCACACGCTGCCGTTCACGCTGGCGACCGACGACGCGTCGTTGACGCGCGTGCTCGCGACAGCACTATACAAACCCAGCGCGGACGGGCTGACGCTCGGCTCGGCGCCGGGCACGCTCACCTTCCAGTTCCAGAACGCCGCCGGGCTGACCGCGCGCAAGACGTTCTACTTCCAGCCGGAAGGACACGTCTACGTCGTCAAGGTCGAGGCGGCGATCGACGTCAACGGCAAGTCATTGCCGGTGCGAATTTCTTCCGGCCCGATGATCGGTCCCGGCCACAGCAGCGACGGCGCCGCGGTGCAGCCGCCGCGCGCCGTGCAGTTCCGCGACAACCGCGTCGAGCGTCTGGCGGCGAGCGCGCTCGTCACCCAGTCGAAGTACGAAGGGGCGATGAAGTTTGCCGGCATCGAGGATCACTATTTCCTGCACGCCGCGCTCGCCAACAACGAGAACATCCACGTCGAGTACGAGCCGATCACCGAGCCGGTGCCCAACGATCCTCAGGGCGGCACGCGCAGCTTCGTCGCCTACACGATCGCCATGCCTGGCGCGGCGTCGATGCAGTACTTCATCGGGCCCAAGGACTTCGACGTCCTGCGCAATGTCGGCCCGCAGCTCGACCTCGTCTACGCCATCGACTTCGGCATGTTCCGGGTGATCGTCGTGCCGCTGCTGCAGGCGCTGAAGTCGATCAACAAGTACGTCGGAAACTACGGCTGGTCGATCGTCATCCTGACCATCCTGATCAACCTCGCGATCTTCCCGCTCCGCCACCGCAGCATGGTGTCGATGCGGAAAATGCAGGCGATCCAGCCGGAGATGAAGGCGATACAGGATCGCTACAAGCATCTCAAGGTCACCGATCCCGAGCGCCAGAAGATGAACACCGAGATGATGGCGCTCTACAAGCAGCGCGGCGTCAACCCGGCCAGCGGCTGTCTGCCGATGCTGCTGACGCTGCCGATCCTGTTCGCGTTCTACGCGATGCTCTCGGTGGCGATCGAGCTGCGCGGCGCGCCGTTTTTCGGCTGGATCAAGGATCTGTCGCACCTCGACCCGTGGTACGTCACGCCCGTGCTGATGGGCGGCACCATGTTCCTGCAGCAGCGGATGATGCCGACCAACGCCGATCCGGTGCAGCAGAAGGTGTTCATGCTGCTGCCGCTGATTTTCACGTTCTCTTTCCTGCGGGCGCCGAGCGGGCTCGTGATTTACTGGCTGGTCAGCAACCTGCTCGCGATCGGCCAGCAGATGGTGACGAACCGGATCATCGGCGCGCCGGCGGTGCCGGCGGCGGCGATGCGGGGCAAGACCGCGGCGGCCGCGGCCGCGTCGCCGCGAAAAGGCAGCAAGCCAGGCAACGGTTCCGCCAACAAGTCGTAGACGAACAACCATGAGCGATCTCGATACCCAGGTCATCGACTTCCTGCACCGCGTCACCAGCGCGATGGGACTCAACCTCGACGCCTCCGTCGAGGAGACGCCCGATCACGTGCGCATCAATCTCAACGGGGACGACGCCGACGTCCTGTTGAAGAAGAAGGGCGAGGCCCTGGACGCGCTGCAGGTGATCGTCAACACCGCGTTCCGGCGCGACGCGCGCGGCGACCGCCATTACGTCGTCGACGCGCTCGGCTTCCGCCGCGACAAAGACGAAGAGCTGCGGCAGATGGCGAAGCTGCTGATGGACAAGGCGAAGGCGACCGGCGTTCCGCAGGAACTCGGTCCGCTCAATCCCTACGCGCGCCGCATCGTCCATCTCGTGGTCGCCGAGGACGAGTCGATGATGACCGAGAGCATCGGCGACGCGTTTCTCAAGACCGTGGTCATCTCGCAGGCAAAAGCCGCAGGGCGCTGAGGCGCCTGGGTCGGGGCGGTGCCGTTTTCCACCTCGGACACCGTCGTCGCCATCGCGACGCCCTCAGGCCGCGGCGGCATTGGGGTGGTTCGGCTCTCCGGCCCGATAGCGCACGAAATTGCCCGCCAGCTGATCGGCCGCCACGAACCACTGGCCGCGCGGCACGCGACGTTTGCCCGCGTCATCGATCGCGATCACGCGCGGCCCGCGCGCGTCATCGACGAAGTTGTCGTCACGCTGTTTGCCGCGCCACAGTCATACACCGGCGAGGACGTCGTCGAACTCAGCGCCCACGGCACTCCACTCCTGCTGCAGCGTATCGTCGAGGCGGCGATGGCCGCCGGCGCGAGGCTGGCCGAGCCCGGCGAGTTCACGCTGCGCGCGTATTTGAACGGCCGTCTCGATCTCGTTCAGGCCGAAGCCATCGGCGATCTCGTCAACGCCGTGACGCCGGTGCAGGCGCGCGCCGCCATGGATCAGCTCGAGGGCACGCTGACGAGCGAGATCGCCGCGGCCGACGCCGCGCTATTCGACCTGGCGGCGCGACTCGAGGCGTCACTCGATTTTCCCGAAGAAGGCTTTCACTTTCTCACCCGGGACGAAGCCACCGCCGAACTGAACGCGGTCGGCGATCGGCTGACGACGCTGCTGCGCCATGCGCGCGCCGGACGGGTCGTCCGCGAGGGCCGGATGGTCGTGATCGTCGGCCGCCCTAATGCCGGGAAATCGAGCTTGTTCAACGCGCTGCTCGGGTCGGCGCGGGCGATTGTCACCGACATTCCCGGCACGACGCGTGACGCGCTCACCGAGCGCGTCGACCTCGACGGCATTCCGGTGACGCTCGTCGACACCGCCGGGCTGCGCGACTCGACGGATCCCATCGAGGCCGAGGGCGTCGCCCGCACACGCCAGGCGCAGACGGTCGCAGCTCTCCTGCTCGTCGTCGTCGACGGATCGCAGCCATTGACCGACGACGATCGCGCGCTCGTCGCTGCCGGCGCGACGCCGCGCGTGGTCGCGATCAGCAAGGCAGACCTGCCGCGGCCATGGTCGCGCGATCGCGAGTTCGGACCAGACGATGACGCCAGCGTGGCGGTGTCCGCGAAGACCGGCCACGGCCTCGATCAATTGCGCGGCAAGATCGTCGCGGCGTTGACTGCCGGCGACGACCTGCGGGACACGCCGGCGATCACCAATGCGCGCCACATCGCGCTGGTGAGCGCGGCACTCGAGTGCATCGATCGGGTCAAGGACGCGATCGCGGCCGGCGCGACCGAGGAACTGCTGCTCGCCGATCTTGCTTCGGCCCGCCGGGCGCTGGAAGAAGTGACTGGCCGGCGGACCGACGAGGATCTGCTGCGGCATATTTTTGCGACGTTTTGTGTCGGGAAGTGACATCCGACAGCACCATGAAGGAGCATGAAGGGCGTTGTAGGAGCGTGAAGGAGCTCCGCGTTTTCAAAACCCAAGCTCTCCTTCATGCTCCTCAAGCGTCCTGTAACTCCTTCACGGTGCTGTCGAGACAAAGCTATGCACTTTGACGTCATCGTCATCGGCGCGGGGCACGCGGGCGTCGAGGCGGCGTGGGCCGCGGCCCGGCTTGGCTGCGCCGTCGGCCTGTGCACGCTCTCGGCCGAGACCGTGGCGCTGATGCCGTGCAACCCGGCGATTGGCGGCACCGCGAAAGGCCATCTCGTCCGCGAAATCGACGCGATGGGCGGGCTGATGGGGCACGCGATCGACGCCACCGCGATTCAGTTCAAGCTGCTCAATCGCAGCCGCGGACCGGCGGTGTGGTCGCCGCGCGCGCAAGCGGACAAGAAACGCTACGGCGCCTGGGTTCGCGGAGCGCTCGAGGCCGAGCCGAAGATCACCTGGCTGCTCCGCCGCGCCGGCGCGATTCTCACCGACGCCGGCCGCGTCGCCGGACTCGGGTTCGAAGACGGCGGACAGGTGTCGTGCGGCGCGATCGTCATCACGACCGGCACGTTCCTCAATGGCCTCGTCCACATCGGCGACGAGCAACGGCCGGCAGGTCGCGCCGACGAGCCGCCGACGCGCGCCCTCGCGGATTCCCTCCGCGATTTTGGTTTCGAGATGGGCCGCTTGAAAACCGGCACGCCGCCGCGCCTCGATCGGCGATCCATCGACTTCAGCCGGTTTCCCGCCGAGCGCGGCGACGATCCCCCGGTCCCCTTCTCATTCTTGTCGACGGATCTCTCGCGGCCGCAAGTTGCCTGTCACATCGTCCATACGACGACGGCAGTGCACGACCTGGTGCGGGCGAGCATCGATCGATCGCCGCTCTACAACGGCCAGATCAGCGGTGTCGGCCCGCGCTACTGCCCTTCGCTCGAAGACAAGATCATGCGGTTCCCGGACAAGGAGCGGCACCAGATTTTCCTGGAGCCGGAGGGCATCGACGTCGACGAAATCTACGTCAACGGCCTGTCGATGAGTTTGCCCAGGGACGTGCAGGAGGCGGTCGTGCACGCGCTGCCCGGGCTGGAGTCGGCGCGGGTCGTCCGTCACGCTTATGCCGTCGAGTACGATTTCATTCAGCCGACCGAGCTCACGCGTGGGCTCGAAACCAAGCGCGTGCCGGGGCTGTTTTCCGCCGGTCAGATCAACGGCACGTCCGGCTACGAAGAAGCCGCGGCGCAGGGATTGATCGCGGGGCTGAATGCGGCGCGCATGGTCAGCGGCGAGGCGCCGATCGTGCTGCGGCGCGATCAGGCGTACTGCGGCATCCTCGTCGATGATCTCGTCACGCGCGGTTGTCTCGAGCCATATCGAATGTTCACTTCGCGCGCCGAACACCGGCTGTTGCTTCGCATCGACAACGCTGACCTTCGGCTGACGCCGCTTGGCCGGGACGCCGGACTGGTCGACGACCGACGCTGGGCGTCCTTCAATGCGCGTCGGGATCGTCTCGAGCGCAACCGCGCCCACGCTGCCGCGACGTCGGTGGTCGTCGATCGCGAACGGACCACCGCCGCGCAAGCGTTGTCGCGGCCGCCTGTGTCGCTGGAACTGCTCGCGCGTCAGGGCTTTGAGATCGAACGCGACGCCGACCGTCCGGATCTCGACGCCGCGACGATCGAAGCGGAATTCAAGTACCACGGCTATCTCAAGCGGCATGACGCGCAGCTGGCGCGCGCCCGCGATCAGGAACATCACCGCATTCCTGGCGCGTTCGAGTACCGCGGCGTGCCCGGACTGTCTCGGGAGATCGTCGAGCGCCTCAGCTCGATCCGCCCGACGACACTCGGTCAGGCGGCGCGTGTTCCCGGCGTGACGCCGGCGGCTGTCGCCATCATCGCGGCGCGGCTCCGGCGGTAGAGACAGGCAAACCGTAAGATGTGACCGTGTCCCTGGCTTCGCTGATCGCCGCGCGCGCTGAGGCCGCCGGACTCTCCCCCACCGCTGACGTCGTTCGTGACTGCTCGCTGTACGTCGAGTTGCTCGCCAAGTGGAATCGAAAAACCAATCTGACGTCGCTCGACGTCGCGCCGGCATCGGCGGCCGCGATCGATCGATTGATCGTCGAGGCGTTGATTGCCGCACAGGAACTCACCCCGGACGATCGCCTGGTCGTGGATTTGGGCTCCGGCGGCGGCTCCCCCGCGATTCCGCTGGCGATCGCGGCGCGGCACGTTCGCCTCACGATGGTGGAGGCGCGCGAGAAGAAGGCGGCGTTTTTGCGGGAAGCGACGCGGGTGATCGCTCTGAATGCTGCCGTCGTCGTCGGGCGTGTCGAGGACCTTGCCGTTCGCGACGTTCAGGTGATGACCGCCCGGGCAATTAAGTTAAATGACCAAATCGAATCGGTTATTGAGAGCACTTTGGCGTCGCCGGGTCGCTTTTTCTGGTTTGGATCCGCGACGAGCTCCGTGCAGGATCGAGTTCCGGCCGGCTTGCGCGATCCTCGGGAAGTCTCGCTGCCTGGCGGCCTCTTGACGATCAGCCACAAGCGCTGAGCGCGTCGGCAGGTCCGAGAGCGATTCGACTTCGCGGTAGGTGTAGCGATCTTCCCGGTCCGGTCCGACCGATGAAACCGCTCGAGCCGTTTTAGCGGTCCACAGAATCGAAGACGGCTCTAGTGCTGGCGGAGGGTCTTTATGACCTCGGGGTCGGTCGATGCCTGGATGGCCGCGTCTCTCGCTTCGTCCTTCGTCGCGCCGGTTGCCGACACGAGATCGGCGCCTGCGGGCATGCCGTCCGTGCCCAGTTGTTGAACGACGCAGAGCCAGTTGCCTTGAGCCGGATAGAACCGAACGCGCAGTTGCCGATGGGCGCTCATCACTAACCTCCGGGCGGACGCTGAGAGGAATGGATGCCCACTATACGCTTGACGGCGATCGCACGCGCGGCTGCGGTGAATGCGTAAGCTGGCCGACGCTCTGGCCGCCATGTGCGTCAGAGGAGTGGTGTCGGCAAGCGTCTAACTGATCGAACTGTTCCACGTGGAACAAAGCTCGGTCTGCCCAATACCCAGCCTCGTTGGCCTCGCTCAATCGGTCCGCCTCATTCGACGACGAAGCGCGGGCCAATCGCGGCGCTGGCTCCAGTTCGACGTGGATCATCCGATGGGCGTGTTTTATGATGCTAGCCGGCAAGTGAGAGACAATACATGACATTTGGTCAATCGACCAAACATGCCCGGGTCATCGCCGTCGCCAATCAAAAAGGCGGCGTCGCCAAAACCACCACCGCCATCAATCTCGGCGCGTCTCTCGCGCTCGCCAACCAGCGCGTGTTGCTTGTCGATCTCGATCCGCAAGCCAACTTGACCAGCGGCGTCGGCATGAAGGGGCAGAGTGCCGCCGCCGGCACCGCCTATGAAGCACTGACCTCGACGGAGATCGACGACCCGCGAACGTTCGTCGCCAAAACGACGATCGATCATCTGTCGATCGTTCCCGCAAACCGCGAACTCACCGGCGCAGAAATCGAACTCGTCACCGAAGATCAGCGCGAACGCCGGTTGCGCCGGGTGCTGGAACCGCTGCGCGGCGAATTCGACTACATCTTCATTGACTCGCCGCCCTCGCTCGGCTTGCTGACCCTCAACGCGCTCGTCGCCGCCGGTTCGGTGCTCATCCCGCTCAACTGCGAGTACTTCGCGCTCGAAGGCATCGCCGAGCTGTTGTCGACGATCGACCGCGTGCGCGCCGCCCTCAACCCCACGCTCGCGGTCGAAGGCGTGCTGCTCACGATGTACGACGATCGCACCAACCTCGGCCAGCAGGTGAGCAGCAACATCCGCGAGTTCTTCGGCGATCAGGTGTATCGCACGGTGATTCCGCGCAACATCCGCCTGGGTGAAGCGCCGAGCCACGGCGTGCCGGTGATCCTGTACGACGCTCGGTCGCGTGGCGCCGACGCCTACGTCGCGCTCGCCCACGAATTTCTCGGCCGTCACCGCGTCCCTGAACCGGCGCCGGTGGCGTGAGTGGAGGAGAGATGGCAGCAGAGAAACGCCCCGCCCTCGGTCGCGGTCTGAGCGCCCTCATCCCGCCGGCGCCGCCCGCGCCTTCACCCACGCCGCCTGTCGCCGCGTCGCCGGCCACACCGCACGTGGCCGTCGTCCGCGATGCCGGCCGGCCGCAGGAGATCGACATCGATCTTCTGAGCCCGAATCCCGACCAGCCGCGCCAGCACATCGAGGAAACCAAACTCGACGAGCTCGCGCAATCGATCCGCAGTCACGGCGTGATTCAACCGATTCTCGTCCGCAAGGTGGACGATCGTGTCGAGATCATCGCCGGTGAGCGGCGCTGGCGCGCCGCGCAGCGCGCCGGTCTCCTCAAGGTGCCCGTCGTCTACCGCGACGTTTCCGACACGCACCTGCTCGAGGTCGCGCTGATCGAAAATATCCAGCGCGAAGATCTCAATCCAATCGAGGAAGCCCAGGCTTACAAGCGGCTCGCCGACGAATTCAAGATGTCGCAGGAAGCGATCGCGTCCGCGGTCGGCAAGGACCGCGCCACCATCGCCAACTACATCCGGCTGCTGCGCCTGCCCGCCGAAGTCCGCAATGATCTCGCTGCAGACACGCTATCGATGGGTCATGCGCGGGCGATTCTCGGTTTGACCGACGATGCCGCGCAGCGTCGGGTCGCGCGCGAAGTGGTGTCGCGCGGCTTGTCGGTCCGCGACACCGAAGCGCTGATCCGCCGCGAGTCGGCGCCGGTCCTGCCGCCACCGCCGCCGCGCAAGATCGACCCGAACACGCGGGCCGCCGAAGAGCAGCTCAAACTCGCGCTCGGCACGCGGGCGCGGATCGTACGGAAGGGCGCCGGGGGGCGAATCGAAATCGAATTCGGTACCGAGGACGAGTTGCAGCGGCTCTACGAACAGCTGACGAACACGTAGTCTTGCGTCTTGGGTCTTCGGTCTTGGGGTACGTCCTGAGACTCAGGCTCGGCCCAGGACTCAAGACTGAAGACTCAAGACAGACGGGCGAACAAGAATGCAAAGGAAGCTCACTGATTACGCCGACTGCGCCGGATGCGCGAGCAAGCTGGGCGCCGCCGAACTCGAGGCGCTCATGGACGACCTGCCGCGCCAGACCGACGAGCGCATCATTGTCGACTACAGCACGGCAGATGACGCCGGCGTTTATCGGTGGGGGAATGGCCGGTCGCTCGTGCAGACCGTCGATTTCTTCACGCCGATCGTCGATGACCCGTATGTGTTCGGGCAGATCGCCGCCGCCAATGCGCTGAGCGATGTCTACGCGATGGGGGGCATACCGCGCACCGCGCTGGCCGTCGCCGCGATGCCCGCCAAGGACGGACCATCGGCGAATGAAATCCGCGCGATTTTTCGCGGCGGATCGGACATGTTGCGCGAAGCCGGCGTGGCGCTGCTCGGCGGACACACGGTTACCGATCCTGAAGTGAAGTTCGGCTACGCCATCACCGGCGAGGTCGCCGACGATCGTGTGTTGACCAACGCCGGCGCGCGGGCCGGCGACGTCCTGATTCTGACCAAACCGCTGGGCACCGGCATCATCGTTCGCGCGCGCAAGTACGGCCAGGCGACGGAAGACGAACTCGGCGGCGCGGTGCGGTCGATGTGCCGACTCAACCGCGCGGCGATCGAAGCGCTCGACCACCTGCCGCCGGACTCCGTGCACGCGTGCACGGATATCACCGGCTTCGGCCTCGCCGGTCACGCGACGGAGATGGCGACGGCGAGCGGCGTCAGGCTCGTGATCGACGCCGATCGACTGCCGCTCTTGCCGGGTGCCGTCCGCCTGGTCCAGGACTACCTTCCGTGCGGAGGGCGTGCGAACAAGCGGCACTTCACCTCGCTCCAGGTGACCGACAGCGTGCCGATGGCGATGCACTTGATCTGCCTGGACCCGCAGACGTCCGGTGGACTGCTGCTCTCGGTCGCCGATTCCGCCGCCGATCGCCTATTAGGTCTTTTGACCCAAAACGGCGACGCCGCGAAAGTGATCGGTTTTGTCGAACCCAAGCGGCCGACGGAACACCACGTGCGGCTGCAATAACGCTCGCGCGTCTCCGCTCCGGCTTGCCCGCACGTCGAGCCGAATGGTATAAATTGTCGTTTCGCCGGGGCTTAAAGAACGCGTCTGTGTGCGCGGCACCCGCCTGACAGATTGCCTTTGTTGCTGTTCACTTTGACGACATTGGATACGCGCTCGTGACCAACCCCATTGCGCGTCGCTATGCGACCGCGCTCTTCGACGTCGTTCGCAAGATCGACGGCGTCGAACGCGCCGAACAGGATCTCGCGGCGCTGAAAGCGCTGCTCGCATCGAATCCGGACCTGGAAGCCGCGTTCGCGTCGGCAGCGATTCCGCCGGCCAGGAAGCGTGCGGTGGTCGACGCGCTGGTGTCGCAGAGCGGCATGAGCGCGGAAGTCGGCCGCCTGTTGACGCTGCTCGCCGAACGCGATCGGTTGGAAATCGCCAGCGACGTCGCTGACGCCTTCGCCGAGCGCCTCCAGCAGGAGCGCCGCGTGGTCTCGGCCGAAATCGTCACCGCGGTTCCGCTCGATGCCTTTCGCCGCGACGCGCTCGCGCACGCGCTCGGCAGGGCCAGCGGCGCGACGATCACCATGACCGAACGGGTCGACCCGAACATCATCGGCGGCGTCGTCGCGACCGTCGGCGGCACGGTGTTCGATGGCAGCGTGACGACGCAGCTCGAACACATGCGCAGACGGCTTACCACTTAGGCCCTTGGCGCCAGGCCCTGGGCACTAGGTTTTCGCACTGAGCACTTAGCACACAGCACTGAGCACAGCTTCTATGCAGATCAGAGCCGAAGAAATTTCCAAGATCCTCCGCGACCACATCGGCAACTACGCCGTGAACGTCGACGTCGCCGAAGTCGGCACGGTCGTGTCCGTCGGCGACGGCATCGCCCGCATTCACGGCATCGAGCGCGCGATGGCGGGCGAGATGCTCGAATTCCCGAACAACCTGTTCGGGATCGCGCTCAACCTCGAAGAGGAGAGCGTCGGCGCGGTGTTGCTCGGCCATTCCTCGGAGCTCAAGGAAGGCGACCAGGTCAAGCGCACCGGCCGCATCATCTCGGTGCCGGTCGGCGACGAGATGATCGGACGCGTCGTCAATTCGCTCGGCATGCCGATCGACGGCAAGGGCCCGATCGGCGCCAAGCAGTCGATGCCGATCGAGCGCCTCGCGCCCGGCGTCGTCGATCGGTCGCCGGTCAAGGAACCGCTGCAGACCGGCCTCAAGGCAATCGACGGGATGGTGCCGATCGGCCGCGGCCAGCGCGAGCTGATCATCGGCGACCGCCAGACTGGCAAGACCGCCGTCGCCGTCGACGCGATCATCAACCAGAAGGGCCTCGGCGTCATCTGCATCTACAACGCGATCGGCCAGAAGCAGTCGACGGTCGCGCAGGTGGTCAAGACGCTCGAAGAAGCCGGCGCGATGGAGTACTCGATCGTCGTCGCCGCGGGCGCGTCGGATCCGGCGCCGCTGCTCTACATCAGTCCGTACTCGGCGTGCACGATCGGCGAGTACTTCCGCGACAGCGGCCGTCACGCGTTGTGCGTCTATGACGACCTCTCGAAGCACGCGCAGTCGTACCGCGAGATCTCGCTCCTGCTGCGCCGCCCGCCGGGCCGCGAAGCGTATCCCGGCGACGTCTTTTATCTGCACTCACGCCTGCTCGAGCGCGCCGCGAAGCTGAAGAAGGAACTCGGCGGCGGCTCGCTGACCGCGCTGCCGATCATCGAGACTCAGGCCGGTGACTTGTCGGCGTACATCCCGACCAACGTCATCTCGATCACCGACGGGCAGATCTTCCTCGAGGCGGACCTCTTCAATCAGGGCATCCGCCCCGCGATCAACGTCGGCAACTCGGTGTCGCGCGTCGGCGGATCGGCGCAGATCAAGGCGATGCGCCAGGTCGCCGGCACGCTGCGCCTCGACCTCGCGCAGTACCGCGAGCTCGCGTCGTTCGCGCAGTTCGGCAGCGACCTCGATCCGGCGACGCAGAAGCAGCTCAACCGCGGCAAGCGTCTCACCGAAATCCTGAAGCAGCCGCAGTACCAGCCGCTGCCGGTCGAAAAGCAGGTCGCGCTGATCTTCGCGGCGACCAACGGCTACCTCGACGGCGTCGCGGTCGAGAAACTGCGCGACTACGAAACCGGTCTCTATCAATTCCTCGACAGCCGTCATCAGCAACTGGTCGCGACGCTCAATGAGAAGAAGGTCCTCGACGACGACCTGAAGGCGGCGCTCAAGTCGGCGCTCGAGGAATTCGGCAAGGACTTCGCGGCGCGAGTGGCGGCCTAGTCCATGCCTTCGCTCATCGACATGCGCCGGCGCATCCGCGCCGTCAAATCGACGCAGCAGATCACGAAGGCGATGAAGATGGTCGCCGCGTCGAAGCTGCGCCGCGCTCAGGCGAGCGTGATCGCGACGCGGCCGTTTGCGATTCAGGCGCGGCGCGTGCTCGCCAGCATCGCCACCCGCATCGACGAGGAATTTCACCCGCTGCTGGCCAACCGGCCGGGCTCCGCGAAGGGTGCGGCGCTGGTCATCGTCATCACCGCCGACCGCGGGCTGTGCGGCAGCTTCAACACCAACGTCATCAAGGCGTTCGGAAATTTCCTGCGCGAGAATCCGGGGCGGCCGCTGACGCTCGGGCTGGTCGGCCGCAAGAGCCGCGACTTTCTCGGCAAACGCGGCCTGTCGGTGCGCTTCGAGCACGTCAACCTGCCGAAGGTGATCAATTTCGCCGAAGCCGAAGCGGTCGCCGCGCCGGCGGTGAAGGACTTCATCGACGGCAAAGTCGACAGCGTCTACCTGATTTACAACGAGTTCAAGTCGGTCATCGCGCAGAAGGTCGTGGTCGAGCAGTTGCTGCCGCTGGCCGGCGTGACCGCCGCCGAGGAAGCCGCGGCGACCACCGACTACCTCTACGAGCCGTCGCCGGAACGCATCCTCGACGTGCTCTTGCAGCGTCTGGTCGAAGCGCAGATCCTGCGCGCGCTGCTCGAGTCGAATGCCGCGTTCTTTGCCGCGCAGATGACCGCGATGGACGCGGCGACGCGCAACTCATCGGAAATGATCGAGGGCCTGACGCTCTCGATGAACAAGATCCGCCAGGCCGCGATCACGCGCGAGATCATCGAAGTCGTGTCCGGAGCGCAGGCGTAGGAAGGCCCAAGGGGACAGGCCCAAGGCCCAAGAGATACACACGATGTCTACAGCCACACTCACTGCTACCAAGGTCGGCAAGGTCGTCCAGGTCATCGGCCCGGTCGTCGACGTCGAATTCGCCGGCGGCCACCTGCCCGAGATTTACAACGCCTGCCGGATCACCGGCAAGGCCGGCAACGACGACGTCGACATCGTCGTCGAGGTCGAACAGCACCTCGGCGAAAACCGCGTCCGCACCGTCGCGATGAAGCCGACCGACGGCCTGCAGCGCGGGATGACGGTCACCGACCTCGGCGGTCCGATCTCGATGCCGGTCGGCCCCGAGACGCTCGGCCGCGTGCTCAACGTCCTCGGCGAGCCGGTCGACTTCCCGGATCGCCCGGTGATGTCGAAAGAACGCTGGCCGATTCATCGCAGCGCGCCGACGCTCGAAGAGCAGTCGACCGAGCTGAAGATGTTCGAGACCGGCATCAAGGTCATCGACCTGCTCGAGCCGTATTTGCAGGGCGGCAAGATCGGCCTGTTCGGCGGCGCCGGCGTCGGCAAGACCGTCGTCATCATGGAGCTGATCAACAACATCGCCATGAAGCACGGCGGTGTCTCGGTCTTCGGCGGCGTCGGCGAACGCACGCGCGAGGGCAACGACCTGTGGCTCGAATTTCAGGAGTCTGGCGTCATCGATCCGAACGACGCGTCCAAGTCGCGTGCGGCGCTGGTCTACGGCCAGATGACGGAGCCGCCGGGCGCGCGGCTGCGCGTCGCGCTGTCGGCGCTGACGGTCGCGGAGTACTTCCGCGACGCCGAGAACAAGGACGTGCTGCTGTTCATCGACAACATCTTCCGCTTCACGCAGGCGGGCTCGGAAGTCTCGGCGCTGCTTGGCCGCATGCCCTCGGCGGTCGGCTACCAGCCGACGCTGCTGACCGAGATGGGCGAGCTGCAGGAGCGGATCACGTCGACCCGCAAAGGGTCGATCACCTCGGTGCAGGCGATTTACGTTCCGGCCGACGACTACACCGACCCGGCGCCGGCGACCGCGTTCGCGCATCTTGACGCGACCACCAACCTGTCGCGCGCGATCGCCGAGCTCGGCATCTACCCGGCGGTCGATCCGCTGGCGTCGACGTCGCGGATTCTCGACCCGCGCATCATCGGCAACGAGCACTACAACGTCGCCCGGTCGGTGAAGCAGATTCTGCAGCGCTACAAGGACCTGCAGGACATCATCGCGATTCTCGGCATCGACGAGCTGTCCGAAGACGACAAACTGACGGTCTCGCGCGCGCGTAAGATTCAAAAGTTCCTGTCGCAGCCGTTTTTCGTCGCCGAGCAGTTCACCGGCTACAAGGGCAAGTACGTCGCGATCGGCGACACGGTGCGCGGGTTCAAGGAAATCGTCGAGGGCAAGCACGACGAAATCCCGGAGCAGGCGTTCTACCTGGCCGGCACGATCGAAGAAGTCATCGAGCGGGCAAACAAGTAAGCTATGGCTATTCCGACGGCGCTGAGTCTCGAGTTCGTGACCCCCGAGCGGGCCATCGTCCACGAACAGGTGGATGAGGTCGAGCTGCCGGGCGAGGACGGCTATTTCGGCGTCCTGCCGGGCCACGCGCCATTGCTCGCCGCGCTGCAGACCGGGCAGATGTGGTACCGCAAGGGTGGCGAGCGGAAGTTCGCCTTCATCGCCGGCGGCTTCGCCGAAATCCTGCCGAATCGGGTCTCGATCCTGGCGCAGGTGGCCGAACGAGCCGAGGATATCGACGTGCAGCGAGCCGAAGCGTCCAAGCGCCGCGCCGAAGAAAAACTCGCCAAGGCGTCGGTCGTCACCGATTTCGATGCCGAACGCGCCCGGATTGCGTTACTGCGCGCGATTACGCGGCTCGAGATCACCAAGCACTCCCGCCCGCGCGCCTAGGCCGATGTACAAGATCACCTCCTCGGTCGCTTCCCATCCGGGTTTGCGCCGGGAGGACAACGAAGACTCCTACTGCGCGCGCCCGGACCTCGGCCTGTTCATGGTTGCCGACGGGATGGGCGGGCACGCGGCCGGCGAAGTCGCCTCGCGCACCGCCGTCGAAGTCATCGAAGCGTTCGTCCGCGACACCCAGGACGCCGACGCCAATCGCACCTGGCCGTTTCCGTACGACAGCAGCCTCAGCCTCGACGGCAACCGGCTCAAGGCCGCGTTCCGTCTCGCCAACCGTCGTCTCGCCACCGAGATGGAGAACAACGACACGCTGCGCGGGATGGCGACGACCGCCGCCGCGCTGCTGTTCAACGCCAACAAGATGCCGGTGCTGGCGCACGTCGGCGACAGCCGGATTTACATGTGGCGCGCCGGCAAGCTCAAGCAGGTCACGCAGGACCACTCCTGGGTCAGCGAGCAGGTCCGCGCCGGCGTGCTCAGCGAGAAAGACGCGCGCCGCCATCCGTGGCGCAACGTGGTTACCCGGGCGCTCGCCGGCGGCGACGATCCCGAAGTCGACATCACCGAGATCGACGTCCAGCAGAACGATCGATTCCTGATCTGCTCCGACGGGCTCTCGGGCGTTGTTTCGCTCGAGCGTCTCGAGGAAATCGTCAATCAGACCGCGTCGCTCGACGCCACCTGCCAGGCGATGATTGACGCCGCCAACGCCGCCGGCGGACCCGACAACATCACCGTCGCGATGTTGAAGGTCGATGTGGCATAACCTCGCGACGCTCCTGCGCTATCGCGGGCTGATACAAAGTCTTGTCGCTCGCGAGCTGAAAGCGCGGTATCGCGGATCGGTCCTCGGGTTCTTCTGGTCGTTCGTCAATCCGCTGCTGCTGCTCTCGATCTACTCGTTCGTCTTCGCGGTGATCATGAGGAACACCGAGGCGAAGACCCAGCCGTACGCCGTGTTCATGTTCTGTGGCCTGCTGCCGTGGACGTGGTTCGCGACGTCGCTGGTCGACGCCTCGGGTTCGCTGATTGTCGGCGGCAACTTGATCAAGAAAGTCCTGTTTCCCGCCGAGATTCTGCCGATCGTCAGCGTGCTGACGAACATGGTGCATTTCCTGCTCGGCCTGATCATCCTGGCCGCGTTCATGGTCTACCACCAGCACGCTCCCGACTGGGCGCAGCTCGGCTGGTTTCCGGTCATCGTGCTGGTGCAGCTGGTGCTCTCGCTCGGCCTCGCGTTCCTGGTCTCGGCGCTGACCGTGCACTTCCGCGATCTCCGCGACCTGCTCGCGAACCTGTTGACGTTCTGGTTTTTCGCGACGCCGATCATCTATTTCTACGGCTCCGAGACGATGAAGCCGTTCAAGCGTTACTTCAATCTCAATCCGTTCTTCCACATCGCCGCGGCCTACCAGGAAGTGCTGTTCTTTGATGGGCCGTTCGGAGCGTGGAAAGGGCTGGCCGCCGTCGGGCTCGGCTCGATTGCCGTCTTCCTGGCCGGCTACTGGCTCTTCGATCGACTGCGCGATTCATTCGCCGAGGCGGTCTGACGTGGCGGCGCCGGCGATCTCGCTCACCAACGTCAGCAAACTCTACAAACGCTACGGCGGCCGCCAGTTCGCGACGTTGAAGAGCGCGCTGCTCTCCGGCGATCTCGTCAAGAAGCTGCGGCCGGAAGAAACGTTTCAGGCGCTCAAGGATGTCTCGTTCGATGTCGTCAAAGGGCAGACGATGGGCGTCATCGGCCGCAACGGATCGGGCAAGAGCACGGCGCTGAAACTGATCGCCGGCATCACCAAGCCGACGGCGGGCGTGGTCGCGGTCAAGGGCCGGATTTCGGCGTTGATCGAGCTCGGCGCGGGTTTTCATCCGGAGATTTCCGGCCGCGAGAACGTCTTCATCAACGGCATCATGCTCGGCATGAGCAAGCGCGAGATTCAGCAGCGCTTCGACGAAATCGTCGAGTTCGCCGAGCTGACGGAGTTCATCGACGCGCCGGTGAAGACGTATTCGTCCGGCATGTA
This sequence comes from Vicinamibacterales bacterium, assembly GCA_036274055.1. GTDB lineage: Bacteria > Acidobacteriota > Vicinamibacteria > Vicinamibacterales > SCN-69-37 > DASUGM01. The sequence goes on from DASUGM010000351.1 coordinate 16,859, forward strand.
CATGCGGCTCGGCTTCGCCGTCGCGATCCACGTCGATCCCGACATCCTGCTCGTCGACGAAGTGCTGGCGGTCGGCGACGAGGGCTTCACCCACAAGTGCCTCGACAAGTTCGGCGAGTTCAAGCGCCGCAACAAGACCATCCTGCTGGTGACGCACTCGCTCGGCCTGGTCGAGCGCTTCTGCGACGAAGCGGTGTGGCTCGACCACGGCGAGAAACGCGCGCAGGGCGATCCGACGCGTGTCGTCGGCGCCTACATGACCGACGTCGAGCGTCAGGAAGAGCAGTTGCTCGCCGCCGGCGACGCCAAGGCGAAGGTCGAGGTCGGCGAATCGACGGCCCCGGCCACGCCGACCGGGCCGGTCGATGCCGGCGAGATCGCCGCGGACATGTCGCGCGCGACCGAGGGCCGGTGGGGCAGCGGCGGCGTCGAGATCAGCCAGGTCACGCTGCAGAACGATCACGGCGAGACCACCCACATCTTTCACACCGGCGAGCCAGTGGTCGTCCGGTTGAGCGTCCGCGCCGCGAAGCCGGTAAAAGATTTCGTGTTCGGCGTCGCGATTTTCAACGCCGAAGGCGTCTGCGTCTACGGCACCAACACCGACATCGAGGATCATCAGTCGGACAACCTCGACGGCGCCGCGGAGATCGCGCTGGTCATCGACGCGCTCGACCTCGTCGAAGGCACCTACAAGCTCGACGTCGCCGCGCACAAGCTCGACGGCGCGCCCTACGACTATCACCGGCTGCTTTACACCTTTCGCATGAAGTCGCGCGTCAAGGACGTCGGCATCTATCGGCCGAAGCATTCCTGGAAGTTCGACGGCGGCGTGAAGTTTCGTTTGAAGACCTAGCCGGCCGCCTGCCGGCTGAAGACTGAAATCTATGTCACGAGTACTCAGCCAACCCGAAGCCGCCGCCTGGGCCGCCGATCTTCGCGAGGCGGGCGGCCGCCTCGTCTTTACCAACGGCGTGTTCGATCTGCTGCATCCCGGCCACGTGCGTTATCTGCAGACGGCGCGCGATCAAGGTGACGCGCTGATCGTCGCCATCAACTCCGACCGATCGGTCCGTGGCAACAAGGGGTCGGGACGCCCGCTCGTGCCGCAGGCGGAGCGGGCCGAGCTGCTCGCCGCGCTCGACTGCGTCAACGCGGTGGTGATCTTCGACGACCCGACGCCGGCCGACATCATCCGGCTGATTCGCCCACACGTGCTGGTGAAAGGCGCGGATTGGGCGGCCGATGCGATTGTCGGCCGCGACACGGTTGAAGCGCTCGGCGGCAAGGTCGTGCGCATCCCGATCGAGCAGGGGTGGTCGACATCTGCCATTATCGAAAAGGTCGCCGGCGACGCCCCACCGCGCTGAGCCCCTCTAGATCGTGGTCAAGTCCTCGTCCTCCCTCGCGTTTCGATCGCTTCTGAAGTCGGCCGCGGCCAAAGCCGGGCTGCACAAGCCGATCGACCGGCTCACCGGCCTGACGCCGGCGGCCGCCGCGTACCACGCCGCCGTGCTCGCGCAGGACGCGCCGGTGCTGCTCGTGGTCCCGACCGACGCCGACGTCGAGCAGATGACCTCCGACGCGCGGATGTTCATCGGCGCGCTCCAGGGCCTGGCCGAACGCGACGTCATCACCCGCGTGCTGCCGTTGCCGTCGCAGGAAGTCGATCCGTACCGCGGGCTGACGCCGCACCTCGAAATCGCGTCCGCGCGCGCACGCGCCCTGCACGCGATGGCTGCGGGCAACGCGCGCCTGGTCGTGGCCTCCGCCCGCGCGCTGGTGCCGCGACTGAGCGCGCCGGACCGCCTCGCCGCCGCCGGCCTCGTCATCGCGCCCGGCACCGAGATCTCGCCGCAGGAACTCGGCGACCGTCTCGCGCTCGCCGGCTTCGCGCCGGAAGATCCGGTCGACGAGCACGGTGAGTTCTGCGTGCGCGGCGGGGTCGTCGATCTGTATCCGGCATCGGAAAACGATCCAGTTCGCCTCGAATTCATCGGCGACATCGTCGAATCGGTGCGGCGCTACGACGCGGCGACGCAGCGATCGCAGGCCGCGCTCGACCAGATCGTCGTCAGCCCGCAGCGCGAGCTGCTGCCGGATCCGGCGCACCCGGACGATCCCGCGGCGTTCGATCGCACCGCGACGATCGTCGACTACGCGCGCCGGGCCGGCGCCGCGGTGATCGTTTTCGAGATCGACGACGTCGAGGAGCGCGGGCGGACGCTGGAAGAGCAGTGGCGCGCGTCGGCGATCGACATGACCGCGCGCGGGCGGATCGTGCCCGCGTACGAAGCGATCGCCAGCGACTGGCAGACGGTTCGGGCGTGGCTCCACACCGCACGACGGATCACGCAGCTCGAGATCGAAGACGCGGCTGAGCCCTCGACGCACGTGTCGGCCGTGCCCTCGGTCGAGTATCACGGCCGGATTGGCGACTGGGCGCAGGCGATTCGTGACGCCCGCGCCCGCGACGAGGCGGTCGTCTTCGTCGCCGCGACCGGCGGCCGCGCCGAACGCACGATCGAGCTGCTCGCCGACTACGAGGTCCGCGCCCGGCCGGTCGAATCCGCCGACGATCTCGCGAGCGCGGCCGTCCTCGTCACGACCGGGCAGCTTTCACGCGGCTTTCATCTGCCGTCGGCGCAGCTCCTGGTGTTCGCCGAGACGGATCTCTTCGAAGAAGAACGCCGCGTTCACGAACGGCGCAAGTCGGCGACCCGCACGTTCATCTCCGACTTCCGCGATTTGAAAATCGGCGACCTGGTCGTGCACGTCGACAACGGCATCGGCCGGTTCGTCGGCCTCAAGCGGCTGGGACTCGCGCCGGGTCTCGACCCGCAGGAGTTCATGGAACTCCGCTATGCCGGCGACGACAAGCTGTTCGTTCCGCTCGAGCGGCTCGACCTCGTCCAGAAGTACACCGGCGGCGCCGCGCCGGCGCTCGACAAACTCGGCGGCACCACCTGGGAGAAGGCCAAAACCCGGGTCAAGAAGGCGATGCGCGACATGGCCGAGGAGCTGCTCAAGCTCTACGCCGCGCGCAAGGCCGTCGTCGGTCACGCCTTCAGTCCGGACTCGCACTGGCAGGAGGAATTCGGCGACGCCTTCGAGTACGACCTGACCGCCGATCAGCAGACCGCGATTGCCGACATCCGCAATGACATGGAGTCGACGACGCCGATGGATCGCCTGCTTTGCGGCGACGTCGGCTACGGCAAGACCGAAGTCGCGATGCGGGCGGCGTTCAAGGCGGTGATCGAAGGCAAGCAGGTCGCGTTCCTCGCGCCGACGACGATCCTCGCGTTTCAGCACGCGCGGACGCTGAAAGAACGCTTCGCCGGCTTCCCGGTGAAGATCGACATGATCAGCCGGTTCCGCACCAAACAGGAACAGAAAGATCTGCTCAGCCAGCTCGCCGCCGGTCAGGTCGACATCATCGTCGGCACGCACCGGCTGCTGTCGAAGGACGTTCAGTTCCGCGACCTCGGCTTGCTCGTGGTCGACGAAGAGCAGCGCTTCGGCGTCGCGCACAAGGAAAAGATCAAGCAGCTGCGCAAGAAGGTCGACGTGTTGACGATGACGGCGACGCCAATTCCGCGGACGCTGAACATGTCGCTCGTCGGCATCCGCGACATGTCGGTGATCGAGACGCCGCCGCGGGATCGGTTGTCGATCCAGACCCAGGTCGTGAAATTCGACGCCGACGTGATCTCGCGGGCGATTCGCACCGAGATCGAGCGCGGCGGCCAGGTGTACTTCGTCCACAACCGCGTCGAGTCGATTTACTCGATGGGCAACCTGATTACCAAGCTCGTCCCCGACGTTAAGATCGGCATCGGACACGGACAGATGCCCGAGGACGAGCTCGAAAAAGTGATGGTCGACTTCGTCGCGCACAAGTTCGACGTGCTGCTGGCGACCACCATCGTCGAGAACGGGCTCGACATTCCCAACGCCAACACCATCGTCATCAACCGCGCCGACCGCTACGGACTGGCGCAGCTCTACCAGCTGCGCGGCCGCGTCGGGCGATCGGACCGCCGCGCCTATGCGTATCTGCTGATTCCCGCCGAGCAGACGCTCTCGCCGATCGCGCGTCGACGGCTGGCGGCAATCCGCGAGTTCAGCGACCTCGGCAGTGGATTTCGCATCGCCGCGCTCGACCTGGAGATTCGAGGCGCCGGCAATCTGCTCGGCGGCCAGCAGAGCGGGCACATCGAGGCCGTGGGCTTCGACATGTACATGAAGCTGCTCGAGTCGACGATTCGCGAGCTCAAGGGCGAAGACATCGAGGACGAGCGCCGCGCCGTCGTCAATCTGCGAATCGACCTGCGCATTGACGAGAGCTATATCCCCGACATGAACCAGCGTCTCACCGCCTATCGACGGCTGGCGAGCGCCCGGGTGCTCTCGGAGATCGATCAGTTCCTGGAAGAGTGCCGCGATCGATATGGTCAACCACCAGAATCTCTTGGTCATTTAGCCCAGTTCGCAAGAATTCGGCTGATGGCCGATCGACTGGGGGTGGAAACCCTCGACCGTGAAGGCGAGATCGTGGTCTTAAAGTTCAGGCAGGACGCAAAGATCGACCCGGTGCTTCTCTTGAAGTTGATGAAGAGCCGGAAAGACCTGACGTTACTGCCGCCAGCGGTCCTGAAACTCGACCTCGACCTCGAATCCAGCCCGGCAAACCGGTCGAGCTGGTGGACGGCGCGGGCGACCTCGCAGGTCGCCCCTGGCTTTACGCGGGCCGAAATGACGGCTGAACCCGCCCCGGATCCTGGTGTCGCGGGCGGATTGTTCGAACGTCTGGGCGGTCTGTTGGAACAGCTCAGTCAGGCCCTGATTACGGGCTAACCACTACAATATGGTTATGAAAAAGGTCGCCGTCCTGCTCACGGCGTTGTGCTTTGTGCCGGCCACGGCCGCCCTTCGCGCGCAGGCCAAGAGCACGATCGTCGAGCGGGTCCTGGTTCGCGTCAACGGCGAGATCCTTACCCAGAGCGAGCTCGAGCGGCTGCAAATTGACGCGCTTCGCGAGAAGAACCGCGACGTGCCCAATGCCAAGGCCCTGCAGGACGACGCCTCGCTGCAGTCGCTCCTGCGCGAGGTGACCCCCGACCTTCTGGTCGACGCTGTCGACGATCTGCTGCTGGTTCAGCGCGGCCGCGAGCTCAACCTCCGTTTTACCGAAGAGATGTTCAGGTCCGGCCTCGAAAACGTCAAACGCCAGAACAAGCTCGACGACGCCCAGCTCAAGGTGGCGATGGAGCAGGCCGGCATGACGATGGAGCGGCTGCGCTCCGACTTCGAGCGCGCCTATCTGAAGCAGGAAGTGCAGCGCCAGGAAATCGGCCAGCGGATGAACATCACCGAAGAGGAATCGCGGCAGTACTACAAGGCCCACCCCGATCAGTTCATGACGCCGTCGACGATTACGTTGCGCGAGATCGGTTTCAACGTCGCGACTCAGTCGGTGGGCGGCCAGCCGGTGGCGAGCGCCGCCAGCCTTGAAGAGGCTCAGGAGAAGCTCAAGGCCGCGCGCGAGCGGGCGGTGAAGGGCGAGGACTACACCAAGCTCGTCACCGAGCTGTCGGAATCCGGCACCAAAGCCAACGGTGGCCTGATCGGTCCGATCCATGTGGAGAACTTGAATCCGGCGCTGAAGGAATTGATCGACAAACTCAAGCCCGGTGAAATCACCGAAGCGATCCGCACGGCCGCCGGCTTTTCAGTCTTCAAGCTCGAGTCGCGCTCGGCGCCCGAGATCCAGCCTTTCGACAAGGTGCGGCAGGAAATCTCGCAGCGCATCTACGAAGACCGGCTCGGCGGCGAGACAAAAAAACTGATCGAGCGGCTGCGCGCCCAGGCGCTGATCGAATGGAAAGACGAGTCGCTGAAGAAGATGTACGAGACGCGCCTGTCGACCAGAGCTGGCGCCAGCGCCGGCCTGTAGTCGCGTGTTCCCATGAAAATCGGCGCTGTTTCCCTCGATCAGCCGGTCGCGCTCGCGCCGATGGCGGGCATGACCGACACCGCCTTCCGCCGTCTCGTCAAGCGCAAGGGCGGATGCGGGCTGGTCGTGACCGAGATGGTCAGTTCCGAGGGGCTCGTCCGCGGCATCGATCGCACCCTCGAGTACGCCGAATACACCGAGGAAGAGCGGCCGGTATCGATTCAGGTCTTCGGCGGCGATCCGCAGGTGATGGCTGATGCGGCGCAGATCGTCGAAGGCATGGGCGCCGACATCGTCGACATCAACATGGGCTGCCCGGTGCCGAAGATCGCGAAGCACAACGCCGGCTGCAGCCTGATGCGTGAGCCGGAGCACGCGGCCAGCGTGATTCGCGCGATGGCCCGGGCGGTCAAGATCCCGGTGACCGTCAAAATGCGCGCCGGATGGAACGAACATTCAATCAACGCGCCGACGCTGGCGAAGATGGCTGAGGACGCTGGCGCCGCGGCTATTGCCGTGCACGGACGCACCGCCGCGCAGTCGTACACCGGCGAGTCTGACTGGTCGCTGATCGCGCGCGTCGCTGAAGGCGTGCGCATTCCGGTGTTTGGTTCAGGCGACTGCGTCGAGGCCGATCACGTCGTCACGCGCTTGCGCGACGCCGGCGTCGGCGGCGTGCTCGTCGGCCGAGGTGCGCTGAGAAATCCGTGGATCTTCCGGCAGGCGGCCGATGCGCTGAGCGGATCGCAGCCGCGCGCGGTGACGTTGGCGGAACGCGGCGCGTTCCTGCTCGAGTACATCGAGCTGCTGCTCAACGAGCGCGTCGGTGAAGCTGACGGCTTTCGGCACTTCGCGCCCGGCCACGACGCCGCGCCACCGCCGGCGGCGCGCGGGCGCGCCCGCTGGGTAGTCAACAAGCTGCGCGCGCTGAATTCCTGGTACACGAAAGGCCTCGACGGCGGATCGCAGCTGCGCGTCGCGATCAATCACGCTGATTCGATTCCCTCGCTGCGCGCGATCGTCGAAGATTTTTTCTTGAATGAACGCGAGACCGCGCGCGACGATCGGCCTGCTGATCTTGCGCTTGCTGGTCGCGAAGACTAGAAAACGGATCTAGGGCGCTGGCGGCCGCGCGCTCAATAACAGCTCGACGGCATCATCCGACTTGGCGTCCGTGGCCTCGATCTCGAGGATCACTGTGGCTTCGCAATGCCGCCAGAAGAGCGCTCCCAGCTCCTTGTGGAGCGGGTGGTTGAGATAGCCAAGCAGCGCCGCGCGATCGGTGAACTCTAAGACCGCTGCAAATTCATAGGTCTTATCACCAAAACTTCGTTCATACCCGGCATCGATGTCGATGGCGCGCCCGACCGTGGCCTTCTTGAGCGAGCTTATATGACGAAAAGTCGCGACAATAGATTGGGCAAATGACCGCAAAACAACCGCGCTGAGGTCTGCCTTCGGCGTGAACAACACGATATGACAGATCACGGGCGGCCCTTCTTTGGACCCTTCGGCCCGTGACCTCCCCGCGGTCCGCGATGCTGCGGCGACCCTCCACCGTGCGGTCCACGTGAGCCTTTCGATCCCCCGGGGCCCCACGGCTTGCGCGAACGACCGCCGCCCGGCGTCCACGGTCGATCGCCACCGCGCGGCGGCCGATCGGACCACGGCCTCTTCTCGCGCGGCCGGTCGTCGCGCGGCCGATCGTCGCGCGGACGATCATCCCGCGGCCGGTCGCTTCGCGGCCGATCGTCGCGACTGCGGTTGTCTCGCGGCGGGCGGTCCGACCAGGGGCGCTTGCCGTGCGGCCGATCGTCACGGGGACGATCGTCACGGCGATCTCGCGGCGGACTCCACGGGCGATCGCCGCGCGGCGGCCGATCTGACCACGGCCGCTTTTCGCGGGGGCGATCATCCCGGGGCCGGTCATCCCGCGGCGGGCGGTCGGTCCACGGCCGTTTGCCCTGTGGACGATCGCCGCCGGGCCGATTGTCGCGGGGCGGGCGATCCGTCCACGGTCGCTTTCCCTCTGGTCGATCGCCTCGCGGGCGGTCGTCCCGCCGATCCCGGGGCGGGCCCCACGGCCGGTCGCTGCGCGGCGGCCGATCGGACCACGGGCGTTTTTCGCGCGGGCGGTCGTCGCGGGGCCGATCATCACGCGGTGGGCGCTCCGTCCACGGCCGTTTGCCTTGGGGCCGATCATCGCGGGGCCGATTGTCACGCGGCGGACGGTCCGTCCAGGGACGATCTCCTCGCGGCCTGTCGTCGCGTGGCGGCCGGTCGCTCCATGGCCGCTTGCCTTGCGGCCGATCGCCTTGCGGGCGATCGTCACGCCGGTCTCGCGGTGGACCCCACGCACGGTCGCCGCGCGGCGGGCGCTCGGACCATGGGCGTTTCTCGCGCGGCCGATCGTCGCGGGGCCGATCGTGGCTGGGCCGGTCGTCGCGCGGTCCCTCGTCCTTCGGTCGATCATCTGGCGGCCGATCGCCGCCCGGTCGTGGCTCTCCTCGATCGCGTGATTGGCGCTCCTTGAAACGCGCTCGTCGGACGTCGCGCGGGATGTCGTACTTCGCGCGCGGATCCTTGTGATCGCCGCCCGGTCGCCAATCGCGGCCGCGGCGCAGACCCCGTGCCGCCGCGAACGCCTCGTCCGCGGCTTCTCGCGTGTCCCACAACTGGCCCTGATCGAAGTACATCAGCTTGGTGTCGGGCTGGGTGCGGAGCAGTTGCGTGAGCGTCGGGACCAGTTCCTCACGCTCGCGGGCGCGGAACGACGTCGGCTGCTGGCCGCTGACGATCACCCAGTAAGAAGAACGTTTCGCCATCGTTCAGCCTCGCTCCAGCCGCTTCAGTTTTTCGATCAGCGTCGTGCGCTTGACGTGCAACAAATCAGCCGCCTGGCGTTTGTTGCCGCGCGTGCGTTCGAGCGCGCGGCGGATCAAAGCGTGCTCGAAGTCGGAAACGAGCCGCTCCATTTCGACGCCGTCGGTGGGGAAGATCACTTCGCTCGCTTCGACCGGCGCGCCGGCTTCGCGCACGTCGTCGGGCAGATCGGAGAGCATGATCTGCGCACGGCCCGGCGACAGCGCGAACGTGCGTTCCATGACGTTCTCGAGCTGGCGAACGTTGCCCGGCCACCCGAACGCCATCAACGCCTGCTGCGCGTCCTGCGACAGCGTCACGCGGCCGCGCGATGGATTGGCTTCCGACGCCAGCTTGTCGAGAAAATGCTGGGCGAGCAGCGGGATGTCGGCACGGCGCTCGCGCAACGGCGGCACGCGGACCGGAATCACGTTGAGGCGGTAGAACAGATCCTCGCGGAACGTTCCGTCCTCGACCATCTTCTTGAGGTCGGAGTTGGTGGCGGCAATGACGCGCACGTCGACCTTCACGGTCTGCGAGTCGCCAACCCGCTCGAACTCGCGCGCTTGCAGCACGCGCAGCAGCTTGGATTGGAGCGCCGCGCTCATCGTTCCGACTTCGTCGAGAAACAGGGTGCCGCGATTGGCCTGCTCGACGCGGCCCTGGCGGTTGGCGACCGCGCCGGTGAACGCGCCGCGGACGTGGCCAAACAGCTCGGCTTCGAGCAGCGTCTCGGGAATCGCGCTGCAGTTGATCGCGACGAACCGATTCGATCGTCGCGGACTGGCGTCATGAATCGCGCGCGCCGCCAGTTCCTTGCCGGTGCCGGTCTCGCCAGTGACCAGCACGGTGCTGGCCGTCGCGGCGACGGTCCGCAACAATTCGTAGAGGTGCATCATCACCGGTGTGCGCCCGATGATGCCGTCGATCCGGAAGCGATCGTGGAGCTGGGCTCGCAGGTAGGCGTTTTCAGCCTTGAGGCGGCGCTTTTCAATCGCCGCGTTCAGCTCGTGGAGCAACTCCTCGAATTGAAACGGCTTGGTGATGAAGCCCTCGACGCCCAGCCTGGTGACTTCGACCGCCTCGCGGACCGTGCCGAAGCCGGTGATTACGATCGCCAGGATTTCCGGGTAGCGCGCGAACGCTTCGTCCAGCACCTGCCGGCCATCCACCCCCGGCAAACGGAGGTCGGTGATCAGGACGTCGAAGGCGAAATCGGCGAGGCGCTCGAGCGCTTCTTCGCCGGATCCGGCCTCTTCGACGCGGAATCCATGATCGGAGAGGCGTTCCGCCATTGCCTCGCGGAACCCTTTCTCGTCGTCGACTAGCAGCAGATGCTGGAGACCGGCTTCAGCCATGGAGGGGGCGACGACATTTTGACACGGCTGCCGACCCCTGTCCCCAAAATCGCCGTTTCTGTGGAAAACACCCCCGTCCCCGAAACGTGCCCTAACGCCGCGCTCTTGCACGCCGATACAAACGGGCAAGATGCTGCTGGACAGAAAGACCGTTTCTATTCCGCGCGCCTGCGAGTTGGTGGGCGTGAGTCGGCGCACGATCTACAACTGGATCGCGAGCGGCAAGATTCAGTACGTTCGAACCGCGGGTGGTTCGGTGCGCATCTTCGTGGACACGCTCTGGCGCGAGCCGGAAGGCGGCGGTCCGGAAGAACACCACGGTCCGGGATGGAGTCAGCGA
>DASUGM010000352.1:0-24123 GCA_036274055.1 Vicinamibacterales bacterium
CGCGTCTTGAATTGACGGGGACGGGGGTGCTTGCGCAAGCACCCCCGCCCCTGTCAATTCAAGACGCGACCCCAACGAACTGTCCTCAATAGGAGCCAACGAGCAATGAACCGCAAAGTGACCGTGGTAGGGGGCGCCGGCAACGTCGGCGCAACAGTGGCGCGCGCCATCGCCGTCAAGGAACTGGCCGACGTCGTTATCGTCGACATCGCCAACGAGAAGGCCGCGGGCATTGCCCTTGATATTTTCCAGGCCTGCCCGATCGATGGGTCAGATACCCGATTGATCGGCTCGTCCGACTATGCCGCCACGGCGAACTCGGACGTGGTTGTCGTGACCTCCGGCGTCCCGCGCAAGCCCGGCATGAGCCGCGACGACCTGCTCCAGGTCAACTACAAGATCATGCAGGCGGTCACCGAACAGGTCGTCAAGTACTCGCCCAACTGCATCATCGTGCCGGTCGCCAACCCGCTCGACGCGATGTGCCAGGCGGTCTACCGCTTGAGCAAGTTCCCACGCGAACGCGTCGTCGGCATGGCCGGTGTGCTCGACTCGGCGCGCATGCGCACGTTCATTGCCATGGAACTCGGCGTCTCGGTTGAGAATATCCACGCGTTCGTCCTCGGCGGACACGGCGACACGATGGTGCCGCTGCCGCGTTTCTCGACGGTCGCCGGCATCCCCCTGACGGAACTCGTGTCGATGGGGTACCTGACCCAGGCGAAGCTGGACGAGATCTGCACGCGCACGGCAAACGGCGGCGCGGAAATCACGAAACTGGTCGGCACGAGCGCGTGGTACGCGCCCGGTGCGGCGGCCGCGGAGATGGTCGAGGCGATTCTCAAGGACAAGAAATCGATCATGCCGTGCTCGGTCTACCTGAACGGCGAGTACGGCGTGCGCGATCAGTTCCTCGGCGTGCCCGTGAAGCTGGGCAGGGGCGGCGCGGAAAAAATCATTGAGATCAAGCTGACGGCGGAAGAAAACGCCGCGCTGCAGAAGTCGGCGGCGGCGGTGAAGGAATTGACGGCGGTGATCGGCGTCTAGGCCCGCGACGGGTCCGTACACACCGAGGCTTTTCGACGCCCTGTGGCCGGTGCACTCGTGAGTGCGCTGGCCACGGGGCGTTGCTTCTTCTAGCGCATGCCTTTGCCGGACAGGTTCACGGCTGAACCCCACAGTCCGTAAGCAATGAGCAGGCACCCGACGACGCTGACAAGAGGGACCATCGTGATTTCTCTTTTTTCTGCCCGATTCTCCTAGAGCAAGACGCATGCCCGCGGCTTTTGCGATCGCGCGCCGCGGCGCGCACGAGAGTGACCAGCCGGCGTGGGTTTTCCGACCGAAATCAGCCAAAACCTCGTTCGTTTCCGATCCCGCCTTTACAGATCTGTCGTGCTAGCATCGCCGCCATGCGGCTATTGACCAGATAGCGAGTCACGGAGGCCACATGCGTAGACGTTTGTTGCTGGCGGCGATCGCGCTGGCGGTTGGCACGGCCGGTTTCGTGTCGGTCCGCGCCGCGGCGCAGGAGATCCCGGAGTACGGGCCTCCCAGGGGCACGCTCATCATCATTGGCGGCGGCTCGACGGACGGGACCGGCATCATCGAGAAGTTCATCCAGATTGCCGGCGGCCCGGAGAAGAAGTTCGTCATTGTGCCGACCGCCGGCGGCAACCGCGATGCGCAGGGCAACGTGCGGGTCTACGAGGAAGAACGCTCGTTGCGCACCTGGAAGGCGCGCGGACTGAAGAACGTCGTGATGCTCCACACGCACGACCCGAAGGTCGCCGACACGGACGAATTCGTCAAACCGCTGCTCGATGCCGATGCGGTGTGGTTCGACGGCGGCCGGCAGTGGAATATCGTCGACTCGTACGCGAACACCCGGACCTACAAGGCGTTTCATGACGTGCTGGCGCGCGGCGGCGTCATCGCCGGCAGCTCGGCCGGCGCGACGATCCAGGGTGCCTACCTGGTGCGCGGCGACACATCGGGCCCGAACGTGATGATGACGGAAGAACCGAATCATCAGAGCGGCTTCGCGTTCCTCAAGAAATCGGCGATCGACCAGCACATCAATACGCGCAACCGCTGGGACGATCTGATCCCGGTGATCAAAAAATATCCCGACCTGCTGGGGATTGGGCTCTCGGAGGGCACGGCGATCATTGTCACCGGCGACAAGTTCGAGGTGATGGGGAAGTGGAAGGTCGCCGTGCACGACAACACCCGTCTCTATCAGCCCTGGGAGAAGCCGTATTTCGTGCTCTCCGCCGGCGACGTTTACAACATGAAGGCGCGGCGGATCGAGAAGCTCGGGATCGGCGCGACCCCGGGCCGCGCGGGAGGCGGTGGCGGCGGCGATATCGACGAATCGGCGCCAGCCCGCGTGTCACAGGCTGGACCCGTCAAAGCGCGGAAAGACGGCAAACGGATCGATCAGGTCTGGGTGCCGGCCGGTTCGTTTCGGATGGGCACGAGCCCTGCGCAGGCCGAGGCGGCGAAGACGGCGACAGTCCCCGCGTGGGCCTTGAAGGAACTACCGAGCGAGCAGCCGGACCACGCGGTGAGACTGACCCGCGGCTATTGGATCGACACTTACGAGGTCACCAATGCCGCGTTTCAACAGTTCGCAGAGAGCAACGGCTACCTGACGCGTTCGCAGTGGTCCGGTGCGGGGTGGACCTGGCTCGTCAAGAAGCCGGAGCACCGCGCCTGCGCGGATGCCGCGGCCAGGGCGGCGCCGAAGTTGCCGTGCGTCAACGTCACCTGGTTCGAAGCCGAGGCCTACGCGAAGTGGCGCGGCGGACGCCTGCCGACGGAGGCTGAATGGGAGTACGCCGCACGAGGCCCGCAGTCGCTGATCTATCCGTGGGGGAATGCGTTCGACACGGCACGGGCCAACGTCATTGGCAGCAAGGAACTGACGGCCGTCGGCTCGCTTCCGGCTGGGGTCAGTCCGTTCGGCGCCCACGACATGGCGGGCAACGCGATGGAGTGGGTCGCCGACTGGCTCGATGTGAACTACTACGCGTCGAGTCCGGCCGAGAACCCGGCCGGGCCGGCAGTCGGGAATATCAAGATCGAGAAGGGCGGTTGGTGGGGGAGCAACTCGTTCGTCGCGCGCTCCGCCTATCGGCACTTCGAAGATCCGCCCGACTATGCGGACCATCACATTGGGTTCCGGATCGTGAGCGACAGATAACCCATCGGCGATCGCAGATCGGGCGATGAGCCACGGCAGAGCATCAGGCGATCGCGCGAACCCTAGATTGTATCGCGACCGCCCGGTGAAGGCGATTTGCTAAGATCCGCGCGCGATGAAGATTCACGAATACCAGGGCAAGTCCGTGCTCGCGAAGTTCGGCGTCCCGGTGCCGAAGGGCCAGGTGATTTTCGACGCCGGTGAAGCGAAGAACGTCGCGACCTCGCTCGGCGGCGGCACCGTCGTCGTCAAGGCGCAGATTCACGCCGGAGGCCGCGGCAAAGGCGGCGGCGTCAAGGTCGTCAAAGGCCCGGACGCCGCGGCCGACGCCGCCAGGCAGCTGCTCGGCATGACGCTCGTCACCTATCAGACCGGGCCCGCGGGCCAGAAGGTCGGACGGGTCCTGATCGAGGAGGGGCTGCAGATCTCGCGCGAGCTGTATCTCGGCCTGGTCATCGACCGCTCTTCGAAGTCGCCGGTGCTGATGGTCAGCCAGGAGGGCGGCGTCGAGATCGAGAAGGTTGCCGAAGAAACGCCCGACAAGATCCTCAAGGCGGTGATCGATCCGGCGATTGGCCTGCAGCCGTTTCAGGCGCGCCAACTGGCGTTCGGCCTCGGCCTCAGCGGCGATCAGATCAAGAAGGCGGTCGCGATGATGATGGCCCTCTATCAGGCGTTCATCGCCACCGACGCGTCGCTGCTCGAGATCAACCCGCTGATCGTCACGTCATCCGGCGACCTGCTGGCGCTCGACGCGAAGATGAACTTCGACGACAACGCGCTCTATCGCCACCCGGACCTCAAGGAGTTTCGCGATCTGGGCGAGGAAGATCCGCTCGAGGTCGAGGCGTCGAAGTTCTCGCTCAACTACATCAAGCTCGACGGCAACATCGGCTGCATGGTCAATGGCGCCGGCCTGGCGATGGCGACCATGGACATCATCAAGCTGGCGGGCGGCGAACCGGCAAACTTCCTCGACGTCGGCGGCGGCGCCAACGCCGAGCAAATCAAGAACGCGTTCCGCATCCTGATGTCCGACAAGAACGTCAAGGCGGTGTTCATCAACATCTTCGGCGGCATCCTGCGCTGCGACGTGCTCGCCCAGGGCGTCATCGCCGCGGTGAAGGACCTCGGCGTCCGCGTGCCGATCGTCATCCGCATGGAAGGCACCAACGTCGAGCTCGGCAAGCAGATGCTGCGCGAGAGCGGCTTGAACTTCGCGACCGCGGACACGATGGGCGAAGGCGCCAAGCGAGTGGTAGAGCTCGCGGGCTAGGCTCAGGGCTCACGGCTCAGGGCTCACGGCTCAGGGCTCGGCATCAAGAACGTGAGAACCCCGCACAACGCACGACGCATTGCGCACAGGGCACTAATTTCATGGCTGTATTGATTGATCGCTCCACCCGACTGATCGTCCAGGGCATTACCGGCCGCGAGGGCACGTTCCACGCCAAGGCCGCGCAGGCTTACGGCACCAACGTCGTCGGCGGCGTGACCCCGGGCAAGGGCGGCACCACCCACGAGGGCTGGCCGGTGTTCAACACCGTCGCCGACGCGGTGAAGGAGACCGGCGCCAACGCGTCGGTGATCTTCGTCCCGCCGCCGGGCGCCGCCGATGCGGTGATGGAAGCGGCCGACGCCGGTATCGCCCTGGCGGTGTGCATCACCGAAGGCATTCCGGTCGTCGACATGCTCAAAGCGTTCGCGTTCCTGGACGGGAAGCCGATGCGCCTGATCGGGCCGAACTGCCCGGGCCTGATTTCCGCGGGCCGCGCCAAGGCGGGCATCATTCCCGGTCACATCTGCAAGGAAGGTCGGGTCGGCATCGTCTCGAAGAGCGGCACGCTGACTTATGAGGCCATTCACCAGCTCACCGGCCTCGGCCTCGGCCAGACCACCTGCATCGGCATCGGTGGCGATCCGCTGATTGGCACGTCGTTCATCGACGCGCTGACGCTGTTTGCTGCCGATCCGGAAACCGAAGCCGTCGTCCTGATCGGTGAAATCGGCGGGAACGCCGAAGAGGACGCGGCGGCATTCATCAAGATGTCGTTCAAGAAGCCCGTGGTCGGCTTCATTGCCGGGCAGACGGCGCCTCCCGGGCGCCGGATGGGCCACGCCGGCGCCATCATCGCCGGCGGCAAAGGCACGGCCGGCGAGAAAATGGCCGCGCTCACCGACGCCGGCGTCCGCGTGGTGAAGAGCCCCGCCGACATCGGCCGGGCGGTCGCCGACGCTCTAAAATCCGCGTAAGTCCGCATAGAATGTAAGCGGCTGGCCCGTTTTCGGCCGCCTTACATTCATAATGAGCGTTCCCGTTACCGCTACCGAGCCCGCGTCCGCAGGGGCGCAGTCCGTCGTCCTCAACGACTTCAGCATCCAGATCGCGACCGTCAACGGGTCGGGCAGCCAGACGGCCAACCTCGTCCTGCTGCGATCCCTGTTTCAGATGGGGATTCCGGTGTCGGGCAAGAACCTGTTTCCGTCGAACATCGCCGGTCTGCCGACCTGGTTCACGATTCGCGCCAGCCATCGCGGCTACGTCGCGCGCAAGAAGGAAATCGACTTCCTCGTTGCGATGAACGCGGAGACGGCGAAAGACGACGTGATGTCGCTCGAGCCGGGCCGCGCGGTGGTCTACGACGCGCCGCTGAAGCTCGACGAGCTGCGGAGCGATCTGATTTTCTACCCGGTGCCGTTCGACAAGATCGTCGCCGAGGTCTGTCCGGACGCGAAGCTGCGCCGCCTCGTCAAGAACATGATCTACGACGGGATTCTCGCGGAGTTGCTGTCGATCGAGCTCGCCGAGATGGAGAAGGCGCTGTCGAAGCAGCTCGGCAGGAAGCCGAAGGCGATGGCGCTCAACATGGGCGCGCTCGAAGGCGGAAAGAAGTACGCGGCCGAGCACCTGACCAAGCGCGATCCCTACAAAGTCGGACGGCTGGACAAGACGACGGGGCAGATCCTCGTCGAAGGCAATGCCGCGGCGGCGATGGGCTGCATGTTCGCCGGCGTCACCGTCGTCGGCTGGTATCCGATCACGCCGTCGTCCTCCCTGCCGGAGACGCTGATCGGCTACATGCGGAAGTACCGCATGGACAAGGACGGCAAGGCGACGTTCGCGATCGTGCAGGCGGAGGACGAGATCGCCGCGCTGGGCATGGTCGTCGGCGCCAGCTGGGCGGGAGCGCGGTCGATGACGTCAACGTCCGGCCCGGGCATCTCGCTGATGTCGGAGTTCTCAGGTTTGGCGTACTACGCCGAAGTTCCCGCCGTGGTGTTCGATATCCAGCGGGTTGGGCCGTCCACCGGGTTGCCGACACGCACCGCGCAGGCCGATTTGCTCTTCGTCGCGCATAACTCGCATGGCGACACCAAGCAGGTGATGCTGCTGCCGGCGTCGGTGGAAGAGTGCTACCAGATGTCGATGGACGCGTTCGATCTCGCCGAGCGTCTGCAGACGATCATCTACGTGATGAGCGACCTCGACCTCGGCATGAACACGTGGATGTCGCAGCCGTTCAAGTACCCGGAAAAGCCGCTCGATCGCGGCAAGGTGCTGGACGAAGCCAAGGTCCGCGAGCTCGGCGCGTCCTGGGGCCGTTACAAGGACGTTGACGGCGACGGCATCCCGTGGCGGTCGGTGCCGGGCACGAACACGCCGGCGTTCTTCACCCGCGGCTCCGGCCACAACGAGATGGCGCAGTACACCGAGCGCCCGGACGACTACGTCAAGAATCTCAACCGGCTGAACCGGAAATTCGAGACGGCGAAGTCGATCATTCCGCAGCCGATCGTCGATCGTGACCCAGCGGCGAAGGTCGGCATCATCGCCTTCGGCTCGAGCGACTTCGCGGTCGGCGAATCGCGCGATCAACTGCGGGAAGAGGCCGGGATCAAGACGTCATATCTGCGGATTCGCGCCTATCCGTTCACCGCCAACGTCGACGAGTTCATCCGCCAGCACGACCGCATCTACGTCGTCGAGCAGAACCGCGACGCGCAGATGCTCAAGCTGCTGCTGATCGACGGCGAGGCGCGGCACGCCGTCAAGCTGCGCAGCGTGCTCCACTACAACGGCCTGCCGATCGACGCCCGCAGCATCACCGACGGGATACTCGAGCAGGAGAAGGATCAGAGATGAGCGACGCTCCAGCACCGGCGAAACGCACCAACCGCATCAACCTCGAGATCACGCAGTATCGCGGCAGCAAGACGACGCTCTGCGCGGGCTGCGGGCACAACGCGATCACCGAGCGCATCATCGATGCGTTCTTCGAGATGGGCGTCGATCCGAAGCGCGTCTTGAAGCTGTCCGGCATCGGCTGCTCGAGCAAGAGCCCGGCCTACTTCCTCAATCCGTCGCACGGCTTCAACTCGGTGCACGGGCGGATGCCGTCGGTCGCTACCGGCGCGATCCTCGCCAACAAGAACATGCTGGCGATCGGCGTCAGCGGCGACGGCGATACCGGCGCGATCGGCATCGGCCAGTTCGTGCATCTGATGCGCCGCAACCTGCCGCTGATCTACATCATCGAGGACAACGGCTGCTACGGCCTGACCAAGGGGCAGTTCTCGCCGACCGCCGACCTCGGCTCGAAGGCCAAGAACGGCGTCGTCAACGACCTGCCGCCGATCGATACCTGCGCGCTGGCGATCGAGCTCGGCGCGTCGCTGGTGGCGCGGTCGTTCTCGGGCGACAAGAAACAGCTCTCCGCGGTGCTCAAGGCGGCGATCGCGCACCGCGGCACCTCGATGATCGACGTCATCTCGCCGTGCGTCACGTTCAACGACCACGAAGGGTCGACCAAGAGCTATTCGTACGTAAAAGACCACGACGAGCCGCTCGGCGAAATCAGCTTCGTGCCCTACTTCGAAGACATCAGCGTCGAGTATGAAGCCGGGTCGACGACGCAGGTGAAGATGCACGACGGATCGCACCTGTTCCTGCGCAAGCTCGCCGAGGACTACAACCCGTCAGACAAGATCACGGCGATGCGCATGCTCCACGAGACCAACCGCCGCGGCGAGTTCGCCACCGGCATCATCTATATCGAGCCGGACAAGGACGACTTCGTCGGCTCGCTGAACCTGGTCGACGAGCCCCTGGCCTTCCTGCCGACCGAGCGGACGCGGCCGGGGAAAGCGGTGCTCGACGAAATCATGGAGTCACTCCGGTGAACTTTGAACTTGGAACTCTGAACTGTGAACTCTGAATTTCAACTAAGACCTGGGACCTGAGTACGGCGTCCTAAGGCCTGGAGGCTGCGATATGCGTGCGTTACTGCTTGGCGCCATGCTCGTCTCGCTCGTCCCCCAGCAACCTGCGCCGGTCCCGGTGCGGCCGGGCAACGGCATCACGGATCCCAAGCTGGTGCGGAGCGTGCAGCCGAAATACACGCTCGAGGCGATCAAGGCGAAGATTTCTGGAACCGTCGAACTCGAGGCTGTGGTCCTGACCGACGGCACGGTCGGCGACGTCACGATTACGAAGTCCCTGGACAAGGATCTCGGGCTCGATCAGGCGGCGATTGCCGCGGCGAAGCAGTGGACGTTCCGGCCTGGCGTCGATCCGAACGGCAACCCGGTGAAGGTCATCGTCACGCTGAAGCTGGAGTTCAGGCTGACAGACCGCGCCGATCAGCTGCCGACGCTGCCGGTGCGCGCGCCGATTCTGAGCGAGGTGCCGCAGGACTTCCGGCTGGACGCGCGCGTGTTCGGCACGCTTGGACTGCAGTCGCCCGCGCTGACCGCCTCCGTCGAGCCGAAGTACACCTCTGCCGCGATGCTGGCCAAAATCCAGGGGTCGGTGGACGTCGACGTCGTGATCGGCCCTGACGGCCGCGTCGCGCGGGCCCGCGTCGCCCGATCGCTTGACGCCATCAACGGCCTCGACGTGAACGCGCTCGCGGCGGCGAAGGAGTGGACGTTCACGCCCGGGCTCGAAGGCGGCCAGCCGGTGCCCGTGCTCGCGCGGCTCACGCTCAACTTCCGCTTGCACTGAGGTCGTCGTGCGCGCCGGATGGATCGGCGTCGCCATGATCGCGTTCGCGACGCAGACCGCGCCGCCGCCGCCCGCGCCCGTCAAGCCGGGGCCCGGAATTACCGAGCCCCGCCTGCTTCACAACGAAGCGCCGAAATACACCAGCGCGGCGATGGCCGCGCACATCCAGGGCTCCGTCGAACTGGAAGTCGTCGTGCGTGTGGACGGCACCGTCGGCGACGTGCGCGTGACCAAAGCGCTCGATCCCGGGCTCGATCGGGAAGCGATCGCCGCCGCGAAGTTGTGGCGATTCCGTCCCGGGCACGACGCCACTGGCACGCCGGTGCCGGTGCTGGTGACGATCATCCTCGACTTTCGTCTGGCCGACGAGCCGCCCAAGGTCGAGTTGCGGACCCCACTGCCAGCGAGTCTGACCCGCGACTTTCTCCAAGACGCGCGCCTGTTCGGCGCGCCAGGCATGATTCCACCGGAGCTGCTCTCCGTCGTCCAGGCCGAGCCCACGGACATGGCGACGATGATGAAGATCCAGGGCAGCGTGGATATCGACTTCGTCATCGGTACCGACGGCACGGTGGCGCGCGCGCGCGTGGCGCGGTCGCTCGATCCCCTCTACGGTCTCGACGAACGCGCCATCGCTGCGGTGAAGAAGTGGAAGTTCAAGCCGGCTCGGCAGAGCGGCGAGGCCGTGCCGGTTGCGGTGTCGGTGACGCTGGTATTCCGCGCGAAGTAGCGCGATTGCCCGCCCCACGGTAAGATCGCGGGGATATGACCACCGAACGCACGTTCGCCATCATCAAGCCCGACGCCGTCAAGGCCGGAAACGCCGGCAAGATCCTCGCGCGCATCGAAGCCGCCGGGTTCCACGTCCGCGGCATGCGCCTGCAGCACCTCAGCCAGAAGGAAGCCGAAGGCTTCTATGCGGTCCACAGAGCGCGCCCGTTTTTCGGCGAACTGACGGCGTTCATGTCGTCGGGGCCGTGCGTGCTCCTGTGCCTCGAGGCGCCGGATGCGATCAAGAAGTGGCGCGACAGGATGGGCCCGACCGACCCGGCGAAGGCGGATCCGGGCACGCTGCGGCGTGACTTCGGCACGTCGATCGGCAACAACGCGACGCACGGATCGGACGCGCCGGAGACCGCGGCGTTCGAGCTCGGGTACTTTTTTCGGGGGATGGAGCTCTAAAATCAGGCCCTGGGCACTAGGCCCTGGGCACTAGGCCCGGCACTAGGCCCTGGGCCCTGGGGCGAGCTGAGGGCTGAGGGCTGAGATGGACGTTGGCCGTCTGTTGATCGTCGTCGGCGTCCTGCTCGTGGCCGGCGGCGTGCTGATCAAGCTTGGCGTGCCGCTCGGCCGGTTGCCGGGCGACGTCGTGATCCGCGGCGAACGGTCGTCGTTCTACTTTCCGATCGTGACCTGCGTCGTGGTGAGCGTCGTGCTGACGCTGATCGGCTGGATGTTGCGGAAGTGAGTTCGCACGGCGCACCGCGCAGCGGCGCACGGCGCAGGGGATATGAATGGCGATTAAGGCTGATCGGTGGATCCGGAAGATGGCGCTCGAGCACGGCATGATCGAGCCGTTCGTCGACTCGCAGGTGCGTGAGGGCGTCGTCTCCTACGGACTGTCGTCATACGGCTACGACATCCGCGTCGCCGACGAGTTCAAGGTCTTCACCAACATCAACAACACGGTGATCGACCCGAAGAATTTCGACCCGCAGTCGTTCGTCGACATCAAGAAGGACGTGTGCATCGTGCCGCCGAACTCGTTCGCGCTGGCCCGGACGATCGAGTACTTCCGGATTCCGCGCGACGTGCTGACGGTCTGCCTCGGCAAGTCCACCTACGCGCGCTGCGGCATCATCGTCAACGTCACGCCGTTCGAGCCGGAGTGGGAAGGCTACGTCACCCTGGAAATCTCCAACACCACGCCGCTGCCCGCGCGGATCTACGCGAACGAGGGCCTCGCCCAGGTGCTGTTCTTCCAGAGCGACGAGCCGTGCGAGCGGTCGTACGCGGATAAGAAGGGCAAGTACCAGAAACAGACGGGCGTCACGCTGCCGAAGATCTGACAACCCGTGCCCCATGCCTCGTGCCACGTGCCACGTGCGGGCGCACGGCGCACGGCGCACGGCGCACGGCGCACGGCGCACGGCGCACGGCGCACGGCGCACGGCGCACGGCGCACGGCGCACGGGCACTGGGCACCGGGCACTGGGCACCGGGCACTGCTCTACGCGCTCGCTTGCGCCCGTCCGTTCTGCTGGCGCGGCACGCAGATCGCCTCGAGCGTGCGGACGATCTCGGTCTGGTGCTCGCTGGTGCCGAGCCGCGGGGCGTGCAGAATCGGATCGCTCAAGGTCACGATCCCGACGAGCGTGCCGCGCTCGTCGACGACCGGCAGCCGCCGGACCTGGCTCGACGCCATCCGCTGCAGCGCGGTCCGGACGTCGTCGTCCGGGCTGACGGTGACGAGCGACGCCGGGTGCATCGCATCCTGGACGCGAATCTCGCTGGGACGCTGATTGCGCGTCGCCGCCGCGATGAAGGCGTCACGGTCAGTGATCAGGCCGATGGGCCGGTTCTGGTCGTCGACGACCGGGACGACGCCGCAGTCGCCATCCCACATCTTTCCGGCGAGCGCGCCCAGGGTTTCTTCGGGGCGGCAGGTTACGACGTCTTGTGTCATCACATTGCGAACTTTCACGATGGCCTCCGATGGAACATGCAGGGACGATCGCAGAACTCCGTGCAATGTGCAGGCCACGGCGACCGTCAACCGGGTGGGAACTCTCAGCAGTCGTGATGACCGGCCGCCGGGCTAAGTGGGCAAGAGCGCGCCAAGGATCTCCTCAGCTTTACCCTGGATCGCGATGTCGACCGCTGCCGACGCCGGTGTCGGCTCGAGGTTGATTTCCGCGGTCAGCGCGTGGTTCCGGCGCGCGTAGTGGACGAGACTCGCGGCGGGATGGACTATCGCCGACGTTCCGACGGTGAGGAAGACGTCGCAGACGCATGCGTCGGTGGCCGCGCGCACGTCGGCCGCATCGAGCGACTCGCCGAACCAGACGACGGCCGGGCGCGCCAGCCCGCCGCAGTGCGGACAGCGCGGCGGCAGCGTCCCCAGGGGCGTGGCGAGATTTTCCCAGCTCGACGGCGCGCCGGCGCAGCGACTCCAGCACTGGAGACGCCAAATCGAGCCGTGCAACCGGACCAGCCGCTCGGTGCCGGCGCGTTCGTGCAGGCCGTCGACGTTCTGGGTGATCACGGTGACGCCCGGCCGCGCGCGCGTCCACGCCGCGAGGGCATGATGCGCGGCGTTCGGCTGCGCGCCACGAATCATGCCGCGGCGCCAGTCGTACCATTCCCACACGAGCGTCGGATCGTTCTCGAAGGCCTCGGCCGTCGCGAGGGTCTCGGCACGTACTTTTCGCCACAGCCCGTTCTCGCCGCGGAAGGTCGGCACACCAGAAGCCGCAGAGACGCCGGCGCCGGTGAGGACGGTGATCCGTGCCGCATCGCGCAGGCGCGCCGCAAGAACGGTCAGGTTCTGCATGACGCCGCGATTATCGCGCGCCTCGAAGCGCCAGCGTGAACTGCGTCAGCTCAGCGTCGTTCAGATCCGACACCGCCCAGAACGACATCCCGTCGCGCCACCAATGATGCACGTGGAAACCACGCGCCGAACGCGCCTTGAGCTCGGTGGTTGCGGCGGCATCCGCCGCGATGAAGAGATTGATCGTGTGCTTTCGCCGCTCGTAGACCAGCGCCGCCATCGGTTGCCCCGAGAGATAGTCGAGCCTGCCGCCGATGAGCGGAAAGCCGGCGTCGGCGAGATCGGCAACCGGCGGCGAAAAGCTGAGCCTGCCGAGAAACCACGGCTTGACCGTGTGGCGATCCGAAGAGCGAACATCCAGCAGATGCTCGGCCATCAGCGACCGGACGTGTCCGTCGATTACCTCGTCGATGATGGCGTCGCCTGGAAAGGTGACGGCCCCCCGCGCGGCGCGCAGAAACGTCAGGCCGCTGCCTGCGGCCAGCGTCAGTATCGCGGCGGCGCTCCACGCCAGCCAGCGCCGGGCCGCGGCACGGCGCGTCACCTGTGCGCCGACCCGCGCCCGCAGGCGATCGGGCGCCAGGTAGTACGGCGCCGACTGGATCTCACGGCTCAACGCTTCGCGTGCCGTGACCTGACCCCGGCAGGCCGGACAGCCGCGCAGGTGCTCGCGGAGCGCGGCGGCAGTGGCCGGCTCGATTTCGCGATCGACGTAGGCGTCGAGATTCCGCTCGATGTCATCACAGGTCACGGCACACGCTCCATCAGGCGAACCGCCGGTCTCAACCCCGCGGCCAGCCGCTCTCGGGCGCGCGCGAGCCGCGACATGACGGTGCCAATCGGCACCTGCACGATCGCCGCAATTTCCTTGTAGCTCAGGCCCTCGATCTCGCGCAGCACGATCACCTCGCGAAAATCGGCCGGTAGCCGCGCGACCGCGGCATGGACCCGCTCCACGCTGCCTTGCCGCAGCAGCAGCGCTTCCGGATCGAGGCCGCTGTCCGGCCGGTCGTGGACGTCATGGTCGAGCGGCGCGGTCGATACGCTCTTGCGTCGACCGACGCGGCTGTACCAAGTGTTGCGGACGATTGCGAACAGCCACCCCCGGGCATCGTCCCCGCGTAGCGACGCGAAGTAGCGCATCGCGCGGACGCACGCCTCCTGGACCACGTCCTCGGCCTCGGCCGCGTCACGCGTCAACCAGCGCGCATAGTTGAACGCGGCGTCGAGATGGGGGAGGACCGTCTCGTCAAATCGGCGCGGCATCGCTCCTATGGAAGACCCGAGGCCGGCCGCCTTTATTCCTGATCCCGATCGCCGCCGTTCCTTTGGAATACATCCGCCCGGGCCGCGGTCTGCACAGATGAATGGCACTCGTCGGCCGCCTGCATCCACTGCTCGTGCACTTTCCGATTGCGCTCGTCCTGGTCGCGGTGGCCGCCGAAGCGGCCGCGACGGTCACCGGCCGTCCACGATTCCGCGACGCCGCGGTCCTCAATCTCCGAATCGGCGCGGTGCTGGCGCTTGCGGCCGCGCTGGCCGGCTGGTGGCTGGCACGGCCGGTGCGCTGGGAGGCCGCGTCCCTGCTGGAGTGGCATCGATGGGTGGGCACCTCGGCGGCGCTCGTTGCCCTGGTGGCGGCGATGACCTCGATCGGACTCGCCTCGTCTTCGCCGCGCCGCGTCGCGGCGTACCGGATCACTTTGCTTGTTGCCGGCGCGCTCGTCGCGGCCGGCGGCCACCTCGGCGGCCTGCTCGTGTGGGGCACCGATTTTCTACACCCGTGAAGGAGAGAACGTAATGGCGCGTACGGAAGACGAACGAGATCTCGATCGGCGGCACTTTCTGAAATGCATGGCCTGGGCGGGCACCGGGGCGGTGTGGACGATGGCGAGCGGCGTACTCAGGGCGGCGCCGCTGGGGCACAGCCTCGGCTCAACGATGGCAATGCCGCGAAGCGAGCGCGCGCTTCGCTTCGTCCAGATCAGCGACAGTCACATCGGCTTCGACAAACCCGCGAACACAGACGTCACCGCGACGCTGCGCGCCGCGGTCGCGAAGATCAAGGCCGATCCCGAACCGCCGGCATTCGTACTGCACACCGGGGACCTGACCCATCTGTCGAAGCCGGCGGAGTTCGACACACTGCAGCAAGTGCTTTCAGATCTGACCGTTCCCGTGTTCTATGTTCCCGGCGAGCACGATGTCCTCGAAGACGACGGCAAGAGTTATCTGCAGCGCTTCGGGAAGGGCACCCAGGGCGCCGGCTGGCAGAGCTTCGACCACGGCGGCGTCCACTTCGTCGGGCTCGTGAATGTCGTCAATCTCAAGGCGGGCGGCCTCGGGACCCTCGGCGAGGCGCAGCTCGAGTGGCTCGAGAAAGACGTCAGGCGGTTGAAAAGCAGCACGCCGATCGTCGTGTTCGCCCACATTCCGCTGTGGTCGGTGTATCCAGACTGGGGCTGGGGCACGGACGACGCAGCCCGCGCGCTGTCGTATCTAAAGCGATTCGGATCCGTGTCGGTGTTGAACGGCCACATCCATCAGGTGATGCAGAAGGTCGAAGGCCACGTGACCTTCCACACTGCGATGTCCACGGCATTCGTGCAGCCGGCGCCGGGCGCCGCGCCGTCGCCGGGCCCGATGAAAGTCGCCGACGACCGGCTGCGTCAGCTGCTCGGCCTGTCCCGGATGTCGTTTCACGGCGTGGATCATCCAATCGCGATCACCGATGTGCCGCTCGACGCCGGTGCCCTCGCCGCGCCGCCGCCCAACGACGTCGTCGTCGACAACTTCAGCTTCGCGCCGGCGACGGTGAAGGTGGCGGCCGGCTCGACTGTCACGTGGACCAATCGCGACGATGTCCCGCACACCGTCGTCAGCACGGAACAGGCGTTCAGGTCGAAGGCGCTCGATACCGATGAGCGTTTCTCGCACCGCTTCGACGTGCCCGGGACGTTCAAGTACTTCTGCTCGCTGCATCCGAAGATGACGGGCCAGGTGGTCGTCGGGTGAGGCGCCGTCTCAGCGTCCCGACGGCAGGACGAAATGCACGAGGTCGTCGAGCGTTCGACCGACGCGGTCCGGCGTCGCATCGAGTTCCTCAGCTTCGCTCCCGAGGCGGTTGACCCAAAAGGTCGGGTAGCCGAACGCCTTGGCCCCGGCGGCGTCCCAGCCGGCGAACGCCGCGAAGAGGATGTCGCCCTTCGGTAACCGGAGTGCGCGCACGCCAAGTTGGTACGCGCGTGGGTCGGGCTTGTAGGTTCTGATCGCGTCGGTGCTGATCACGCGTTCGAAAACGCCCTCGAGCCCGCCGCGACCGATGGCTCCCTCGACCAGCGGCACCGTCATGTTGGTCAGGAGCACCAATCTCACGCCGGCGTCCTTGAGCGTGTTCAGCGCTCCCGCGGCATCGGGCCAGACCGGCAACTCGAGATACCCGTTCATGAGTGCCGTCCGTTCAGTCGGGGTCAGCGTGAGTCCGAGTGTCCGGGTCGCGAATGTGAGCGCGTCATCGGTGGCGCGCCAGAAGTCGGCGTACTGGCCCGACAGCGCGCGGAGCCACTGATACTCGAATTGGCGAATCCGCCACAGATCGGTGAGGGCCTGTCCCCGGCCGGGGAACAGACGCTCGGCAAGCGCCCCAATCGGCCGGGCATCGAGAATCGGAAACGCGTCGAAGGCGACGGCGCGATAGCGCGGCGCGGACCTCGCCGCTCGCACCGCAGGTGACGTGATGACGGCCGCGGCCGCCAGTTCGAAGAATGCCCGCCGATCGAGGTGCATCGCGAGCCGGATGTCCGAAACCGCCGGAAATATTCCCGCCGGCTGCGGAGATACAGCCCACGTTCCGGCACTTGATCCGGACCAAAAGGAGCTGTTCATGCGCAAGACGTTATTGGGTGTGTGCGTCGCGGCCGGGCTGACCGCGTCGGTCCTCGCACAAGACAAGACCATGCCGATGAGCCAGAAGGATCACATGGCGATGGAGAAGTCGTATTCGGGATGCATCGAGCGCGGCGAGGCGAACAGCTACGTGCTGACTCACGCAGTCGCCGTCGAGGCGAAGTCGAAAGACAAGAAGCCGGCGATGAAGGGCGACGCGACGATGAAAGGCGACGCGATGATGAAGGACGACGCGATGATGATGACCGCGCCGCTGCATCTGGCCAGCGCATCGGCCGACTTCGCCAAACATGCCGGGCACAAGGTCACGATCACCGGATCGGCCGGCGACGAGATGAACGGCGTGGCGACATTCAAGGTGACGTCGCTCAAGATGATCGCCGGGTCCTGCACCTCGGCCGAGGTGGCGCGATGAGAACCGTGCCTGCGGCGACTCTCCGGGCGGCGACCGTCGTCGCGCTCATGGCATCAGCAGCCGGCGTGGTGCACCTGTGGGCGCAGCCGCAGCGGCTGACCCTGGCGGTGGTGATGACCAACGACCCGGCCGGCAACAAGATCAAGGTCTACAACGCGCAGGATGGGGCGCTGTTGCAGACGCTCGAGACCAACGGCACCGGCGGCGCCGGCAACAACGCCTACGGCGTGCGGCAGTTCGAGGGCGAGGTCTTTGCCGCCGTGAACTACGGGTCGCGGAGCGTGGCCCTGTTCCGTCGTGACGGCGATCGCCTCCGCTTCGAGCGTGTCGTCAACACCACCAGTTCGCCGGTGAGCATCGATTTCGGCAACGAGCACATGTACGTGGCCGGCAGCACGTCGGTCGACTCGTTCGTCATGCAGGGCCGGAACGTTGCGTGGCTCGACGGCAGCGCCAACCTATCGTTGAGCGGTGGCGCCCCGCCGCCGGAAGGTGCGACGTCGCAGGTCGGCGTTGTCGACGCTCGGCATCTGCTGGTGACCCTCAAAGCGGATCCCGATCCGGGCACGGTTGACGTCGTGTCGCTCAACGATGGAGCGATCGCCAACACGGCGCCAGCCGCGGTCTCGGGTCCAGCGGGGTCGCTGGCGCCGTTCGGCTTCGTCGTCTATCCGGATCGCACGGCGCTGATCACGCTGGCGCACTCGAGCGAGAACAGCCTGTTCCGCGACGGCGCGTTTGTCGACGTCGTCGACTCGAGTCAGACGGCGCCATGCTGGATGACACGCGCCGGCAAGTACGTGTTCGTCGCCAACACCGCCAGCCGGACGCTGAGCCGGCTCGTCGGCAGCGGCAGCCACGTCTTCACCGACAGTGCCGTCGCGGCCGCGATTCCCACTGGGAATCCGACCGATCTGGATGCCGCTGGGGGCATTCTGGCGGCGATCGATCATGGCGGCGGCCGTTCGCACCTGTCGTTGTTCACCTACAACGAGCTTGGCGAACTGGTTTCGGGCGCAGCGGTCATCGACCTGGACGTGCCGGATGCGAACGGCGTCGCCGTGATCCCGCCGCCGCAGGATCGTGACCTGAACTGAGCAGGCCGTGATGAAGCCCTACTCGATCGCTCTGGCGCGTCCGCAGGATCTGCCGCAGTTGGCCGCCATTGAACTGGCTGCGGCGCAGTTGCTTGCCGCTCACGCGCCCGCGTCCGTGCTGCTCGAGACCAGTAATCTGGACGACCTGCGCGAGGCGCAGGCGCGAGGCCGACTGTGGGTGGCGTTGGCGGGCGACGAGCCCGTCGGCTTCGCGCACGTGAAAGTGCTCGAGCCGGGCGTCGCGCACCTCGAGGAACTCGACGTGCACCCCGCGCATGGCCGGCGCGGGCTCGGCTCGGCCCTGGTGCGAGCGGTATGCGCCTGGGCGAGTCGAGAGGGCTTCGAGTCAGTGACGCTGACGACCTTTCGCGACGTCCCGTTCAACCAGCCCTTCTATGCGGGGCTGGGATTCACGGACGTGGCGACGGCTGACCTCACCCCGGTGTTTCGCGAGGGGATGCAGGACGAAGCGCGCCGGGGCCTCGACCCGGCCCGGCGCGTGGTGATGCGGTGCGCACTGCAACGGGCCGGGAATATTCCGGCGGCTTCGCGGTATTAGGCTCGGGTGATTCGGATTCTGGCGATGTCGGGCAGTCTGCGGGGGGCATCGGCCAGCACGGCGCTCGTGCGGGCCGCGGCGGCGCTGTCGCTCGACGGGCTCTCGGTATCTGTCTACGAAGGCCTCGGGAGCCTGCCGGCGTTCAATCCGGATCACGATCGCGAGCCGGCGCCGGCGCCGGTGGCCGCGTTCCGCGCGGCGATTATGGCCAGCAATGCGCTGTTGATCGCGACGCCGGAATACGCGCACGGCGTGCCCGGGGCGCTGAAGAACGCGCTCGACTGGATTGTCGGCAGCGGCGAGTTGATGGACCGGGCGGTCGGCTGCCTCAATCCGTCGCCGCACTCGCTGTTTGCGCACCCGCAGCTGATTGAGACTGTGTCGGTGATGTCCGCGCGCGTCGTCGCCGAGGCGTCGATCGTTGTGCCGGTCGCCGGCCGGAAGCTCGACCCAGCGGGGATCCTGGCCGATGCCGGCCTCGCTTCCGTCCTGTCCAGCGCGCTCCGCGCGCTGGCGATGGCGGCCCGACCGGTTTCAATCACGGATTGCTGATGAGCGGCGAGAGCAGGGATCACGACGTCTGGGCGCGCTTCGAGGCGGAGGCCCTGCCACATGCGGACCGATTGTTCAGGCTCGCAATGTGGTTCGAGCGCAATCGTGCGGCGGCCGAGGACGCCGTCCAGGAGACGATGCTCAAGGCGCTCCAATCGTTCCACCGTTTTCAGCCCGGCACCAATTGCCGGGCCTGGCTGGTGGCGATTCTCCAGCACGTGCTGAGCAACCGCCGGCGCGCGGCGCGGCGGTCGCTGCTTGTCGATGACGTCGACGATCGGATCGCCGCGGCGACGCCGTTCGTGCCAGCGCCGACCCAGCACCTGACCGACGAGGAGCTGCTCGCGGCCCTCAGGAAGCTGCCGGAGTCGTTTCAGGCAGTCGTGCTGTTGTCTGATGTCGAGGAGCTGACCTACAAGGAAATCGCGGCGGCCCTGATGATCCCGCTGGGCACCGTGATGTCACGCCTGCATCGCGGCCGCGCGCTGCTCCGCGCGGAAATCGGCAAGTCGAAGATGTTCACGACAAGAGAGGCGGGTCACCATGCAGTGCGCTGATGTCCGCGAGTTCGCCGACTCCTTCCTGAGCGGCGAATTACAGACCGAGACGATTCATCAGATGCTGCGGCATCTCGAGACCTGTCCATGGTGCCGGGCCGAGATCGCGGCGCGACGCGCGCTGCGCGCGCAACTCAAGGGGGCGTTCGACCGCGATCAGGATCTTCAGGTCGAGCCGGCGTTCCTGGCAGCCATGCGGGCGCGGCTGCACGCCGGTGCGGCGCGCCCGGCGGTGCCGCGAACGAGCCGGTTCGGCGGCTGGCGCTCGCTGGCGGCCGCAGCCCTGATCGTGGCGACGCTCTCGGGCGCGCTGCGGTGGCGCAGCTGGAGCGCGTCGGTCGAGCTGGCCGCGGCCGCGGTGGGCGATCATCGGAACTGCGCGGTGCATTTCCGGTTGGCGGAGCGTCCAATCACGCTCGAGGACGCGGCGCTGCGGTACGACCCGAGCTTCCGCGCCTTTGCACACGAGCCGCCAGCCGAGATTCCGACGACGGTTGGTCCGGCCCGCGTGCTCGAACGACACGTCTGCCTCTACGCCGGCCATCGCTTCGCGCACATCGTCTTCGAGTACCGAGGCCGCCGCGTGTCGCTGGTCGCCACGCCGGTCGGCCGATCGCTGGGACAGCTGCTGTCATGGCGCACAGCGTCGCCGGTAGCGACCCGTGCCGACGACCTGGCGGTCGTGTCTCTGCGTGCCGGCCGTCATGCGGTGTTCTTCGCGGGCGACGTGTCCGACGCTGAGATGAAGGCGCTGGCGAACGCCGTCGCCGGGCCGCTCTCGCGCGCGCTGTCGGGGACGTAATCCTGAAGATCCCGATGAACTCTGCGCTCCGACGCGTCGATCGGCGCGTCGTTGATGCTGGCGAGGCGGCGTCGCATCAGCCCGTCGGGATCAAATTCCCAGAGCTCTGTGCCGTACGAGCGAAACCACTGACCCGACGCGTCATGCCACTCGTATTCGAAGCTGACCGCGATGCGGTTCTCTCGAAAGCCCCACAAGGTCTTCTTCAGCCGGTAGTCGAGTTCGGTGGCCCATTTACGGCGCAGGAACATCTCGATCTCCTGACGGCCGCGCAGGAACTCGGTCCGGTTGCGCCACGTCGAGTCCGGCGAATAGGCGCGCGCCACGCGATCGGGGTCGCGGCTGTTCCACACGTCCTCGGCGGCCTGAACCTTGAGCAATGCCGTCGCCAGCGTGAATGGCGGTTTGATGATGTCGTGCATGTCGTCCTCCGCGCCACGCCGGCCGGAGCGTCGATGCTCCGGCCGGTGAGCGCCGTCTCACGCCGACGCCGCCATGAGGGGATCGACGGCGGGGAAGTCGACCTCCGTCGCCGCGACATGATTGATGTAGTTGGTCAGGACGTTCAACGCGATGTTGGCGATCATCTCGACGATCTCCGCGTCGACCAGACCGGCCGCTCGAGCGTCGGCGAGTGCCGCGTCGGTGATCTGGCCGCGATGCACGACAACGGCGCGCACGAATTTCAGACCGGCATCGCGGCGGCTGTCGGACGATCGCGCCGCGCGCGCGTCGGCAATGTCGGCCGCGCTCAAGCCGGCCAGCGCCCCGAGGGTGCTGTGGGCGGCCAGACAATATTCGCAACTGTTCGTCTCAGCGACGGCAAGCGCGATCTGCTCCTGGAACCGACGGTCGAGCCTGCCGCCCGCGAGGGCGCCGGCCAACTTCAGAAATCCGTCGAGGGCCGATGGCGATGCGGCCAGCGTACGCATGAGATTCGGCGTTGCGCCAAGCTGCGCCTGCACGGTGTTGAGCAACTGTTTCGTCCGTCCGGTCGCCGTCTCCGGATCGACGGGGGTGATTCTCGGCATCTGTTCTCCTTGGTCAGTGGCCACGATTGGCATCCTCCGAGAAGGCACGCGGCGTGCCAGGCGAAGCGGTGCGGCGGTTCGCGGAATTCGGCGCGTTTTCGCGCGACGCCGGTCGTGAAATCTCAGGCTTCGCGAAGATCCATCGTCCGGTCGCGAGATCTCAGGGGCGACGTATGCACCTGACGCTGCTGCCGCCGATCCTGCTCGCGCTCGCCGAGCAGCGCTCGCTCGACGCGGTACTGACGACGATCGTCTCGGCGGTGATGCAGCAGCCCGGCCTGGCGCTGGCGCGGGTCTGGCTGCGCGACGACGACCGCTCGTGTCCGGTGTGCGTGCGCGCCGCCGGCGGCGACGCGGGCGCGCTGCACCTGCGCGCGAGCGCCGGCGCCCCGCTCCAGCCGGGCGCGGAGTGGTCCAAGATCGGCGGCGTGTTTCATCGCGTCCCGCTCGATGCGGCGCTGAAGATCGCCCGCATCGCGCAGTCGGGCGAGCCGATCCGCATCGATCGACTGAGCGAGGCGTCGCCGTGGGTGAAGTCGCCCGAGTGGGTTGCCGAGGAGCGTCTCGTCGCGTTCGCGGGCCGGCCGCTGGTATTCCGAGGCGAAGTGCTGGGCGTCCTCGGCGCCTTCCGCCGCGTTGAGTTCGACGACGAGAGCTGGGCGTGGCTGCAGACGCTGTCGGACGCGGCAGCCGTCGCGGTGGCGAACGCGCGCGCCTTCGAGGCCGCCGAGAGGTTGCGGCGGGAGCTCGAGCGGGAACGCGATTACCTGCGCGAGGAGGTGCGCGAGGCCGGGGCCTTCGGCGACATCCTCGGGAGCAGCGGCGCGCTCGCCGCCGTGCTCCGCGACGTCGAGGTCGTCGCCGCCACCGGCACCAACGTTCTGATTCTTGGCGAGAGCGGCACCGGCAAGGAGCTGATCGCCCGCGCATTGCACGCGCGGAGCGTCCGCGCCCAGAAGCCGCTGGTCAAGGTCAACTGCGGGTCGATCCCGCGCGAGCTGTTCGAGAGCGAGTTCTTCGGCCATGTCCGCGGATCGTTCACCGGCGCCGTCCGCGACCGCATCGGCCGCTTCCAGTTGGCCGACGGCGGCACGCTGTTTCTCGACGAGGTCGGCGAGATCCCGCTCGATCTGCAGGCGAAGCTGCTGCGCGTCCTGCAGGAGGGTGAATTCGAGCGCGTCGGCGACGATATGACGCGTCGCGTCAACGTCCGCGTGATCGCCGCCACCAATCGCGATCTGCAGCAGGAAATCGCCGACGGCCGATTCCGTCTCGATCTGTTCTACCGCCTCGGTGTGATTCCGATCGTCGTGCCGCCGCTCCGCGACCGGCGGGACGACATTCCTGAGTTGCTGGCGCACTTCGTCCGTCAGTGTTGCGCCCGGCTGCATCTTCCTTTGCCGCGGCTGCCGCAGCGTGAGGTCGACCGGGCGCAGGCCTACGACTGGCCCGGCAACATCCGCGAGCTTCAGAACGTCGTCGAGCGGGCAGTGATCCTGGCCCGGGGTGGCCCGTTGAGTCTGGCGGTGCCCGCCGCGGCGGGATCGCACCGTCCGGCCGTGGCGCAGCCAGAGGTCGAGATCGGCGGCGGCGAGATTGTGTCGGAGCGGCGTTGGCGGGAGATGGAACGCGGCAACGTGCTGCTGGCGCTGCGGCGCGCCTCGTTTCGCCTGCACGGTGCGGGCGGCGCCGCGGACCTGCTCGGGATTCACCCGGCCACGCTCGCGTCGCGCCTCAAGAAGATGGGCATTCAGCTGCGTGCGCATCGCGAGGAATTTTCTCGCCCGTCACGGGGATAGTGCTGCCGTGGTCGGATTGATGGACATCTTCATGGGGCGGCCGCCGCGGCCGGCGCTGGCCCGCTGGGCGCTGTTGCCGGTGCGTTTGATCGTCGGATACGGCTTCATCGCTCACGCGCAGGCGAAACTGCTGCGTGGGCCGGACGTGTTCGCGAATACGCTCCACGGGCTCGGCGTGCCGGCGCCGTTGCTGATGGCCTGGGCCACCATCCTCGTCGAGTTCTTTGGCGGACTGGTCGTGCTGCTGGGCGCGTTCGTCGCGCTGGCCAGTATTCCGATGGCGATCGTGCTCATCGTCGCGATCGCCACCGTGCATTTGCCGTTCGGCTTCAGTTCGGTCAAGCTCGTGGCGGTCACGCCCGCCGGTCCGCAGTTTGGTCCGCCAGGCTCGGAGGTCGCGCTCTTATATCTCGCGGGCTTGGCGGCTCTGGTGATGGGCGGCGCCGGTCCATGGTCGATTGACGCCTGGCTGCGGCGAAGACACGCAGATCCCGCGTTGACGTCGGACTGAGCGCTGGGATCAGCGGCTCCGACGGTACCCGTGATAGAATCAAAAGTCTTGTCGCGGGGTGGAGCAGTCCGGTAGCTCGTTGGGCTCATAACCCAAAGGTCGCGGGTTCAAATCCCGCCCCCGCAACCA
>DASUGM010000353.1:0-7904 GCA_036274055.1 Vicinamibacterales bacterium
ACGGGTCAGACCCCAAGGGGTCTGACCCGTGTTTGACCCCGACGGCTTCTTTACAAGTATCGCGCGAAACTGAAGGCGTCGTCTTCGCGGCGGGCGTCGCCCTTGAAATACCGCAACGCCGCCTTCCCCGCCATCCAGGCCAGGGCATCGCCGTGCCAGCCGAACGCCATCGCGAAGAAATGAAACGGGTAGTTGCGGTGCGGGCCGATCCACGGAATCGAGTCGGGCGTCGACACCACCGGCTCCGCCCACCCCCACTCGGCCGGCATTCCTGAGATCGCTGGATAACGCAGCGTCAACTCGTACATGAGCTGCGCGGTCTTCTGGATCACCGTCTTGTCACGCAGGCGCGCCGGCACACGCTTCGACAGTCCGCCCGCGAACATCGCGCGGTTGTCTGGCATCCACCGCAGCCAACGCCCGTCGGCGCCGAACTCAGTGAGGACCGTATTGCGCGCGCCGGTTTCACGGCGCACCGCCGCGGGCATCGGCGCGGTGACGACGACGTAGCCGTCCATCTCGGTGACGTGACGCCGCAGTTGGCCGAACAGTGATCCCGGTTCGCCGGTAGCGACGACGATCCCGCGTGTGCGAATCCGTCCATTGGCCAGGACGACATCCGCATACTTGCGCGTGAACGTCGTCTTGCGAACTGACGACTGTTCGAAGATCTTCGCGCCGCCGCCCTCGGCGCTGGCGGCCAGCCCGAGCGCGGCTTTGACCGGATCGAAAGTGTAGGCGTCCGTCAGCCGGATTGCGCCGGCTGAGTCGGTGGACAACGCCGAACGCGCCGCCTGGCTCGATAACCATGGCGTCTCGACACCGGCGGCCCGGCGCAGGACTTGTTCTTTCTTCAGCGCTGCGGCAGCGTCGCCGTCCCTGGCGTTGATCGTCAGCGACGTGGACTGCAGGTCGCACTTGATGCCGAGCTTCTTCAGCGCCTGCGCGAAGTCACGCGAGCTCTTGCGCGCTTCCTTCCACGCCGTCCGTGCGACCCGGATGCCGGCGGCTTTCTCGACGGCGCGAAACCACGCATCGGGTTGCGGCAGCGCCCCGCCCAGGCTTCCCGAGGTCGAGCCGGCGGCCACCCGGTCGGCCTCGAGCAGGACGACGTCGAGCCCGCCGTGCGCCAGGACGTGAGCAATCGTGCATCCGGTCAGACCGCCGCCGATGACGACCACGTCGGCGCTGCGAACGCCCTTGAACTTCGAATGGGTGCGGCGGCGGCTGTTTGGAGTGCGATCGGCCCAGAATCGGGCCCCGTAACCGGGCATGGGGGCTCATTCTACCCGCTCAGTGCTGGGTGCCTCGTGCTGGGTGCTTGGTGCGGGTGCTTGGTGCTGGGTGCGGGTGCTTGGTGCTGGGTGCGGGTGCTTGGTGCTGGGTGCCGTGGGGATTTGGGACGTACGCAAATCTAGCTATCTCGGGGCGTCTCGGATGTTGCAGTTCTTGCAGCCCCCGGCTGCACATTCAGAGATTCGGCGCCAAACCAGCCCGGCATGGATCGTGATGCTGACTCCAGCATGTCCGCGCGCCATCACCGAGAACTTGAAGCCTGGCAACTCTCCCACCAGGTTCGACTGAGAATGATCGATCTGGTCAGCCGGCCGCAGGTCGCGCGCAATTTCGATTTCGTCAACCAGACGGAGACGGCGGCGCGCTCGGCGTGTCGGAACATCGCAGAGGGCTTCTGGCGGTACCAACACCCGCAATTCGCTCAGTACTTGAACATCGCGAAGGCATCGCTTGGCGAACTGCTCGACTCCATCGATGAAGCGTTGGCGAGAAACTACGTGACGCCAGACGAGTACGAATCGCTGAACAAATTGGTCAGCTCGGCGCTGGCCTCGACGACCAGCCTTCACAGGCATGTGTCTACAACGCCAACGCCACCATCGAGATCAGCTCGACCAAAACGTCGCAGACCTCCCCGCAAGGATGACGCCGCGAGCTAGCTCGGTCCAGACCGAGGGGAAACTTTCGCAGCACCAAGCAACCAAGCACATGCACCAAGCACAAAGCATCAGCACCCAGCATCGAGCGAGGGTCATGGCTTGACCGCCACCGTCTCGAGCACCGCGGGCGTCACCATCAGCGTTTCCGGGGCCGCTTCGCGCGCGAGAAACGCGCGCCAGATTTCGCCGGCCCGCGCCGGCGTGAAGTGGCCCAGCTCGGTGAGTCGATGGAGCCCTGATTCGACGAATGCGCGCGGCCATTGCCAGGCAGCCTCGCGCGGTGAGAGCACGTCCATGATCGGCCGCGTCTCACGGACGGCGAAGCCGAGGCCGGCACACCACTGCGGGATTTCGACGCCGACGTTTGGCTCGCCACCGCTGTCGCGCCAGGTGGCAATCACGGCGCGAACGAACTCATCGAGCTCGCTGGTCTCGGGAGCGAGGCGCCACTGTCCGTAGTCGAAGTACTCGTGCGAAACGAAAGCGCCGCCGGGCTCGAGCGCCGCGTGAATTTTCGCCAGCAGCCGCTTCGGATCGCTGACGAACGCCGCGACCCAGCGGCACCAGACCAGGTCGGCACCGTCGGGCAGGATCACCGCATCGAGGTCGGCCTCCATCGTCGTGATGTTTGTGACGCCGCGACTATTCGCGGCCGCTTCCAGGGCCGCGAGAAACCGCTGCGACCGATCGATCGCAATCACGCGTCCGGATGCGCCGACGAGGTCCGCAAGATCAAGCGCGGCGTAGCCGGGCCCGCAGCCGACGTCGACGACGGTTTGTCCGGCCGCGATGCCGGCGCGACGCCACGCATCGATCGCCCGTGTGCGCCAGACCCGATGCTGAACGCCCAGCCGCGCGATCTCCTCGTCGTTCGTGCCCAGGACGTAGTCGTCAGAGGACATAGGGCGTCTGCTCAGTGCTGAGTGCTGATGCTTCGTGCCGGGTGCTGGTGCTTCATGCTTCGTGCGGTGAGCATCTCGACACTATCCAGCATCGAGATATCTCGGTCTCGTGTTGTGTCTCGGAGCCCGCCGCACCAGGCAACTAGCACCGGCACTGAGCACCAAGCATTCAGCACCAAGCATTCAGCACCCAGCATCGAGCCGACCAGTTCACTCCGCCCCCTCCGCGCGAAGCAGGCGTCGTTTCGTGTCGATGCCCCAGCGATATCCGCCGGCGCTGCCGTCGGCGCCGATGACGCGATGACAGGGCACGACGACCGCGATTGGATTGGTGGCGCAGGCGCGGGCGACGGCGCGCACGGCGCGCGGCTGGCCGATGGCCCGCGCCACGTCGGCGTACGATCGCGTCTGACCGCGCGGGATGGCGGTGAGCTCGCGCCAGACGCGCCATTGAAACGCGGTGCCGCGAATGTCGAGCGGCAGCACGCGCGCCTGCGGCGCGCCGTCGGCAGCGGCGCGCGCCGCCTCCACGAGCGCGCGCAGGCCGCGCGCCGGCGTCGCGGCGATCTCGGCGAGCGGAAACTCGCGGCGCAACTCCGCCCGCAGCGCGTCGTCCGTGCTCCCGACTTCGACGAAACACAAGCCTCGCTCGGTCGCGGCGACGAGGATCCGACCAATCGAAGC
This sequence comes from Vicinamibacterales bacterium, assembly GCA_036274055.1. Lineage (GTDB taxonomy): Bacteria > Acidobacteriota > Vicinamibacteria > Vicinamibacterales > SCN-69-37 > DASUGM01. The sequence continues at coordinate 3,542 of DASUGM010000353.1, forward strand.
CCTGGCCGTCAGCCAGTCGATGTGCGCGCCGGCGCCTCCGCGTCCGTACGTGGCGGGCGTCATGCCAGGAAGCGCGAGCGCGCCGTAGACGCGGCTCGGCGAACCGTAACCGGCCTCATAGACCGCGTCGGTGACGGCGCTGCCGGCGCGCAGCCGTGAGAGGAATCGGCGGCGCCGGCACGCCGCGACGTAATCACGCGGCGACAGCCCGAGCACCGATCGAAACGCGCGTTGCAACTGAACGGTCGTGGTACCACCAGCCTTGGCCAGCGAAGCGCTGGTCCAGCGCGCGTCGGGGCGGGCGGCGACAGCCTCGCAAGCGCGCCGGACCCGGGCGAGCGGCGGCGGCCCGGCAATCGCGCGATCGGGATGACAACGGCGGCACGCGCGAAACCCTCCGGCTTCGGCCATGGCCGGCGCCGGATAGAACTCGACGCGATCGCGGCGAGGCCGGCGGCTTGGACAAGACGGGCGGCAGTACACGCCGGTTGATTTCACGGCGTAGACGAACAGGCCGTCAGCGTCGTGGTTGCGGTGAGCCACTGCCTGCCACAACACGTCCGGTCGCGAACTCGAGGTCATGTCGTTCATGCCTTCATCGTGCCGGCTTGGCCGAATCCGCGCTATCCGGGATGCGACATCAAACTGCGCGCGAGTTCGGCGTAGAGGTCGACGGCGCGGTGCAGTTCGGCGATTTCGCAGTATTCGTCGGCGGTATGCGCGAGCGTGACCGATCCAGGTCCAAGCAACAGCGGCGCGCCCCAGTGATTGAGAAATGGAATGTCAGTGGTGAACGAGAACACCGCCGTCTCGAAGCCCGGAACGGTCTTCAGTCGGACCGGCGGGACGATCAGCACGTCCTCAACGGTGACCAGCGATCCGACGTGCGATTCGATCAACGCCCGCAAGTCCCCGGGCTCGCCGACGGCTCTGAACATGATTTCAGCGTCGGCGTGCGGCGAAATCACGTTTGGCGCGATGCCGCCGGCGATCAGCCCGGTCGTATAGAACGTCTCGCCGAGATCGGGATCGCTCGGCCAGGCGATCGCGCGAAGCGCGATCAGCGCGTCAATCAGCTTGTCGATCGCGGATTCGCCGAGCTCGGGCCGGCTCGAGTGAGCGGCGCGGCCGGCAGCATTGAGCTTGACGCGATAAACGCCGCGGGTCGCCAGGGCGAGGCGGTTGTCGGTCGGTTCGCCGTTGATCAGGAACTTCGATCCGGGCGCGATCGTGTTGGCGAGCTTGGCGCCTTCACTCCCCCGCTCCTCGGCGACCACGAACAGCAGGCCGACGTGCGTCAGTCCCTCGTGGCGCAGCCGTTCCGCGGCGGCAATCTGCGCGACCAGCGTGCCTTTGGCGTCGCACGATCCCCGGCCGTGCAGGCGGCCGTGCTCTTCGCGGCTGCGAAAAAACGGCGGCACGGTGTCGTAATGCGTCGAGAACACGACCGTCGGCGCCGCCAGCGTCGCCACGATGTTGAAGCGGTCGTGTGCGACCGGTTGTTCGACCACGTGATAGCCGAGTTCGCGCAGCGTCGTGGCGATGAACCGGCCGGCGTCGCCTTCGCGCCCGGTGGTCGAATCGATGTCGACGAGCTCGCGGGTCAGGCGGATTTGGGTTAGCGGATCCACGTCTCGAGCTCCGTTCGCGTGTCGGTGCGATCGTCGCGGTACTTCACGATCACCGGTGTCGCCAGGGACAATCCCCATTCCTTGCCGGCGCCCACGCTCACCGCCCGCGCGCCCGGCACGACGACGGCGCCTTCGGGCACGACCAGCGGCTGGCCAGGCTCCGGTTTGATGATCGCGCCGTTGACCAGATCGTAGATCGGCGTCGATCCGGTCAGCACGGTCCCGGCCGCGATCACCGCGCGTTTCTTGATCACCGCGCCTTCGTAGATGCCGGTGTTGCCGCCGATCAGCACTTCGTCCTCGACGATCACCGGCATCGCGCCGACCGGCTCGATCACCCCGCCGATCTGCGCCGCCGCGCTGATGTGGACGTTGCGCCCGACCTGCGCGCACGATCCGACCAGGGCGTGCGAGTCGACGAGCGAACCTTCGTCGATGAACGCGCCGATGTTCACGTACATCGGCGGCATGCAGACGACGCTGCGGGCGACGTAGGCGCCCTCGCGAATCGTCGATCCGCCGGGCACGATGCGGACACCGGCGGCGACGCCGGGCTTCTTCAGGATCATCGTGTCTTTGTCGTAGAACGGCCACTTGCCGTGGTCCGCCGACATGTCGACGGTGTCGCCGAAGCGGAAGCCGAGCAGGATGCCCTGTTTGACCCACAGGTTGACGCGCCACCCCGATCCCGCCGCCGGGTCAGGTTCGGCCGCCCGGACCTTGCCGTCGTTCAGCAAGCCGCGGAGTTCGAAGAACGCGTCGCGCGCCGACGCGCGATCGGCGGCGGCGCCCTGCGCGAACAAGCCGCCGATGCGTTCAGCGAGATCGCTCATGCGCGCGAGCCCATCACGATCGGCAGGCCGAACTCCTTCATCACCGCGAGCACCTTGTCCTGCGACGCCGGACGCGGCGGCACCATCGGCAGCCGGAACACCTCTTCGCACAGGCCCATCGCCGCCATCGCGAACTTCACCGGACCCGGGCTCGATTCGCAGAAGTTGACCTGCATGAGCGGCAGCAGTTTCTCGTGCCAGCGGCGCGCCGCGGCGAAATCGCCGCGCTCGGCGGCCTCGACCATCTGGACCATCTCCGCCGGCGCTTCGTTCGACGCCACCGAGATGATGCCGCGTCCGCCGATGGCCATCAGCGGCAGCGTCAGCGCGTCGTCTCCGGACAGCACGATGAATTCGGCCGGCACTGCCTTGCAGATTTCCGCCATCTGCGTCATGTTGCCCGACGCTTCCTTGACGCCGACGATGTTCTGAATCGTCGCCAGGCGCGCGAGGGTCGCCGGGTCGACGTTGCAGCCGGTCCGGCCGGGCACGTTGTAGACGACGATCGGCAGCTTCGTGCTCTCCGCGATCGCCTTGTAGTGCTGATACAGGCCTTCGGGCGTCGGTTTGTTGTAGTACGGCGTGACCGAGAGAATGCCGTGAGCGCCGGACTTCTCCATCGCCTTCACGGCATGGATGACCTCGCGCGTGTCGTAGCCGCCGGCGCCGGCCAGCACCATCGCCCGGCCCTCGACGGTGTCGGCGACGATCTCGACGATCTTGCGGCGCTCATCGCCCGAGAGCGTCGGCGTTTCGCCAGTCGTGCCGCAGGGCACGAGGAAGTGCACGCCGGCCGCGGCCTGGCGATCGGCCAGCGCGCGAACGGCTTTTTCATCGACCGCGCCCGTCTTCGTGAACGGGGTAATCAACGCGGTCCCTACTCCGGTAAATGAAAGTCGCATCTCAGCTCCTTATCCGTGCGCCAGTGCGCCCATGCGCCGGTGCGCCCGCCGTGTGTCAGGCGCGCCGCGCGTAGTGCGCCCGCACGTCGCACCGTCGCACCGGCGCACCGCGCACGGCCCTTAAAGCATGTCGTCGATCGTGAACCAGCCGCGGCGGCCACGTAGCCACTTGGCCGCCTCGAGCGCCCCGTGCGCGAATACCGCGCGATCGCGCACCGTGTGCGTCAGCGTGACTGTCTCCGCCGGCGCGTCGAACCCGATCTCGTGCGTGCCTGGAATCGAGCCGGCCCGCGTCGACGAGACGTCGATCGCGCGGACGTAGCCTGCCGTTTCCATCGCCCGCTTGAGGAGCAGGGCCGTGCCAGAAGGCGCGTCCTTCTTGGCGTCATGGTGTTTCTCGTGCACCCAGGCGCCGACGTTCTCCATCGCGGCGAAGTGCCGCGCCGCTTCGCTGACGGCGCGACGGAAGACGTGCATGCCGAGCGCGAAGTTCGCCGACGCCAGCACGCCAATCCCGCCGTTGTCGGCGACGAGCCTGAGGGCGTCTTCCCGCGTTTGCCAGCCGGTCGTGCCGATGACGACGTTGAGCTGACGGCGGGCGCAGGCGACGACATTGTCATAGACCGCGTCCGGCAGCGAGAAGTCGATGGCGACGTCGACCTGGCCGAAGTCGCCGGCAATCGAGTCGCGCCCCGAGTTCCGCGACACGACACCGGCGATCTCGCAGCCATGTTCGTCGGCGAGGATCTCGACCAGCCGGCCCATACGTCCGTGGCCGATCAGGAGAACGCGGGGGACGGGGGTGTTTTCCACAGAATCACCGGTTTTGGGGACAGGGGTCCCACAGCGACGCTGGGGACCCCTGTCCCCAAAACCGCCGATTCTGTGGAAAACACCCCCGTCCCCCTAAAAAAACGCCGCGTGGATGCGCGTCAGGGCGCTCTCCAGATCGGCCTCGCGAATTACCAGTGTAATGTTTCGCCGCGCCGCCGCCTGC
>DASUGM010000354.1:0-3796 GCA_036274055.1 Vicinamibacterales bacterium
TTACGGTTTACGTAAAAAGCGACCCGGTCCCTTTTTCCGCCCTCTCCGTCACGCGGTCGATAAATGCCTTCTTGCCGTGGGTGTACGCCACCCGATCCCGCGGGAACTCCGCGGCCAGCCTACGCTTGAGTTCGGCATACTCAGCCGCAATTTCCGGGTGCGCGATCAGATGATCGCGAAACTGCAGGCTGCGCCAATGTTCGAAGTGCGGCTCGACCATGTGCAGGTGATGGGTGCGCGCCCGGCTGATCGGATCGCGCCGGATGAACCACGCGTAAAACGGCGGGCCATCGTCGCCGTGGGTCGGGCGCCAGACGTAATCGTAGCCCTCGGCTTCGAGCCGCGGGACGATGCGCGTCTGCGCCTCGCCGAGGTCGCGCACTTCGATCAACATGTCGACGATCGGCTTCGCCGGCAGTCCGGGCACGGCAGTGCTGCCGAAGTGCTCGATCCGGCCGAGCAGATCCGCCGGCAGAATGGCTCTCAGGTGCGCGGCCTCGGTGGCGAACTGCGCCGGCCAGCGCGGGTCGTAGGGCACGATCTCGAGTTCTTCGCGAATCAACCGCGCGATCTTCCACGCGTCGCGCGACACCCGCAGCACGATTTGCGTCCGTGGTTCGGGCCACTTGGTCCGCGCCTCGTCGAAGCGGCGTTCCTCGACGAATCCCAGCTTTGCCAGCACGCGCAGCGACGCCAGGTTCATCGCGCCGCACACCGCGCGCAGCGTCGTCAGCTTCAGCGTTTCAAAGGCGAACGATGCTGTCGCGTCGGCCGCGGCGGTGGCGCGGCCGCCGCCCCAGTACGCGCGGCCGAACGCATACCCGAGCTCGCCGGTGCCGGCGATGGCATCGACGTCCTTGAGCAAGGCAATGCCTGATGGCTGCCCATCGGGCTCGATTACCGTGAACACGTAGCGGGTGCCAGTTTCGCGGCCGGCGATCGCGGCAGTGATGTAGCGGGCCATTTCCCCTGGCGGATACGGCTCGGGGAACGCCAGATGCTCGGTCACTGCGCGATCTTCGAACAGCGTCTGCAGCGCCGGCGCGTGTGCCAGCGTCGCCGGCTCGATCGAGATCATGCGGCGCGCGTGACGCGATAGGCGAACTTTTCGCCGAGGGCGAACGCGTCGCCGCCGAAATATTCGGGCGTGACATGCAGCCGCTGTACCGGGTCGGCGGTCCAGTCGCCGTGCCAGCACGCGTACAGCTCGATTTCGCCGAGGCCGTCGACGCGGTCGTGCAGCCACTGCTGCAGCGCCGCCACTGACGCCCGGCCGGCGGCTTCCTCGGCCTCATTGTCCGGCGGCGGAAACGGCTGGCCGTAGACGAACCCGCAGGCGCATCGTGTGTGCGCACCGACGTAATAGATGTGTGGCCTGGTGAACTGGCGCGCGACCGGCTGTTCGTCCGGGCCGATCATCTTGACGTTGAAGGCCGGCGCCTGCTCGGTCCACTCAATCAGGCCGAGCGGCTCGCCCGCGGCGGCGAACAGCACCATGCACACGATCAGCCCCGGTCGCTCGAGCGGAAGCAGAAAAACAGTACCACCGCGCCGGCCATCGCCGCGACGTCGGCGACGTTGAAGATGCCGGTGCGAATCGGGCCGATGCCGACGTGCATGAAGTCGCGGACGACGCCAAGCGACGCGCGATCGATCAGGTTGCCGAGCGCGCCGGACATCACCAGCGCGAATCCAATCACTTCGACCCGGCGCATCCGTTCGTGATTGCGAATCACGTAGAGTAACGCGCCGATCACGATCAGCGAGTTGACGCCGCCGAAAACAACCGCGCGCATCAACGGCGAGAGCTCGGCGCCGATGCTGAGGAACCCGCCGGGATTCTCGGCGTTCCACAGCCGGACGGTGCCGCCGAGATAGGAGAGCGAGACGTTCGCGCCGAGCGTCGTCGCCGCCAGCGCCTTGGTGGCCTGATCGCAGCTGACGCTGCACACCACGACCAGCGCAAGAAGCGTGAGTTTGGCGCGGCTCACCACTCCCACATCCTGTCACGACCGGCGGCCGGCTCGATCCCCGAAATCACCGCGGCGCCGTGAAACCGGCAGTGCGCCAGATCGGCGCGACGTCGAAGAGCCGCCCGTTGGCGACCACCCAGCGGCCCTTCCGGATGTTGTGGATGTCGTCGAGTGGATTGGCATCGAGCACGACCAGATCCGCGCGCTTGCCCGGCGCGATCGAGCCGCTGTCGTGGCCGAGGCCCATCGCCACCGCCGGCACGATCGTCGCCGATTGCAGCGCCTGCATCGGGGTCAGACCCCCTTCAGCGAACAGCTCGATCGATCGCAGCACGCTGTAGCCGGGCACCGCGCCGTCGGTGCCGGCGACCACCGGCACGCCGGCGTCGAACAGCGTCTTGATCGTCTGCGCCGAACGCAGCGTCCGCGCGCGCGACGACGCCGCGTCGCCAGAATTGGCGACGCTCCGGTAATTCATCACCAGCGCCGGCGGTCCGAACGCCAACCCAGGCTCGATCTGTTCGACGCGCAGGTCCGGAGGACGGCCGAGCAATTCGCCCCACGGCGCGGTCGGATCGATGACGATCTTCTTCTGCGCGAGCAGCGCGATCAGCTCCGCGTTGGCGGGTGACGCCGCGTCGCCGCCGACCGGCATATGCGCGATCTGATCCATGCCGGCTTCGACCGCGCGCTTGGCGCCGAGCGACGTCGGCACGTGGCCGGTGACCGTCATCTTCAACTCGTGCGCGCGCGCGGTGATTGCGGCAACGACGTCCGGCTTGAGCAGCGAGTAGAGCTTCATCTGCTCGAACTTGTCGGCGTGGTAGCGATCGACGACGGCGCGGCCCTGCGCCGGCGTGCCGGCAACGACGACGCCGAAGGCGTCAGGCGCGTCGCCGTCGACGAGGCCGGCGAGCAGCACGCGCGGCCCGAGGCCCCTGCCGCCCGCGATCGCGTCGCGCATCGCCATGAGGTAGCGGCGCTCGCCGCCCATGTCACGGATCGTCGTCACGCCGGCCGCAAGATACGCCGGCGCCCACTCGATGTTGCTCGCGTGCGCGTGCATGTCCCAGAGACCCGGAACGATCGTCTTTCCCGCGGCATCGACGACCTTCAGGCCCGCCGGAATTGGCGTCGTCGCGCGCGGACCGACGCTCGTGATTCGACCGTCGCGGACGACGATCACGCCGTCTTCGATTGGGGCGGCTCCGGTGCCGTTGATAATCGTCGCGCCGCGCAGCGCAAAGGCGCCGGCGGCGGCCGGCGGGTTGGCGGTCGCCATCCGCGCGAGATCGGTCGCGACGTCCCTGGCGGCGACGTCGAGCAGCGCCGGCAGCGCGTCTTTGAGATCGTCGCGGACGGCCTCCATCGGCAGGATGTGAATACGCGTGACGATCGCGGCGAAATTCTTCTGCGCGTCGAGCCACACCGTTTCGCGTCCCCAGATGACCCCGTTGACGGTGTAGCGCTGGAGCACGATGGACTTGCCGCCAACGGTGACCGTGTCGGCGCCGCGCGCTTCGATCGTGACTTCACGCGCCGGCATAACCGGCACCACCGCCATCGTCGCCGGCCGGCCGAGATATTCCCAGCGCCGGATCAGATCCGCGCGCCAGGACAACGGCGCCCAGCTGATCGCGGTGAAGTAGTTCGGCGGCACGGTGACCGTCGTCGTCTCGCCGAGCGCGCGCACCGTCGCCTGCGTGCCGGCGAGCGTCACCTCGGCGTCCACGGGCACGAATCGATAGGTCTTGCCCTTCGCGGCAAACTGCTGCGGCACGCCCTGGCTGTTGAGCGACATCGACGCGATCAGCTCGAGCTTG
>DASUGM010000355.1:0-12772 GCA_036274055.1 Vicinamibacterales bacterium
GTAGCGGACGCCCTTGAACACGAAGACGCCGGCATCGCGAAAACCGCGAATGCGGCCGGCCGCGGTCCGGACGATCGGTGCGTCTTGCGGACGCGCGACGCCGACGAGCCGCGCGACGTCGAGCGGCGCGGTCGCCGCGGCGCCGGCGGCCACCGCGAGATGTCGGAGAACGGTGCGTCTGTGCATGATCAGCGGGGGACGGGCGCGAAGCCCGTCCCCCGATCGGTCTGAAAACGTCGCCTGGTTAGAACACGAAGCGGAACCCGAGCTGAAGCTCGCGCCCCGAGCTATCGACCCGCTTACGCGTCACCTTGCCGAAGTTCGCGCCGCCGAACGTCGTGTCCGGCTGATCCATGACGATGTGGTCGAAGAGGTTGTAGGCCTCGAGCCGAAACTCCATCCGGTATTTCGCCCCCATCATGAAACCCTTCGTCATCGTCATGTCGGTGAACCACGCGCCGGGTCCGTTCAGGCCGTCGTAGGAGACCGGGTTGGTGCGCGGCGTGAACGCCGGCTGGGCGGCGAACATGCTGGTGTCGAACCAGCGGTCGTTCGTCGGGTTGTCCAGCTTCGGATTGCCGCTCACCGACAACGCGTTGGTGAACAGCACGGGCCGGCCCGAGTAGATCCGGATTGCGGTTGAGACCTGCCAGTTGCCGAGGACGTAATCAAGGCCCTTCGACATGTCCGACATGTAGTGCCGGCCTCGTCCCACCGGGATTTGCCAGGACACCGCGCTGGTCATGCGGTGCTCGGGAATCGCGGGGTTGACCGGTTGCCACTGCCAGCCGCTCTGGCCGTTCGTCTGCAGCACTTCGTAGGCGTCGAGATCGCTCAACGTGTTCTCGATCCGATCCTGCTGGAACGCGTAGGCGACCATGAAGCTCAGGCCCTTGGCGAATGGACGCTGGGCGCGAATGTCGAAGCTATGCGTCGTCATGTTGCGCCCGCTGGTCGTATTGGTCTGCGTGATCGCCCCGTACTGCGGATACGGCACCAGCAGGCTGCCGATCGTGACGGTCGTGTTGTTGCGCAACGGACCGGGAAACGTCGACGGCGTGAGGTAGTTCCTGAACGGGTTGGGGACCGTCGCGTTGAGCGCCGCGCCGTTCTCGTAGCTGAACGCCGGATCGCGCATGTTCAGGTCCACGGTGTACGGCACGCGGCTGCCGTAGTTGTAGAAGTACGAGGTGTCGATAATCAGCCCGCCCCAGATTTCCCGCTGGTACGACAGGTTGAATCGGTCGTTGATCTGCGGGCGCAGGTGATATTGATCGAAACTCACCGCGCCGCCAAGGCCGGTGTAGCGGCCGAGCGTCTGGCCGCTGGCCAGCTGCACCGGGTTGGTCGCCGGAAACGGGTCGGCCAGCGTCTGCTGCGGCTTGCCGTTGAGGAGGTTCAGCGTCGTGGTGGTTTGCGCGTAGCCCGCGTACTGGTTGACGAAATCGCCAAGCGTGTCGCGCACGCTGGAGATCGGCATCTGGTAGCGGGCGTACGCGAAGCGGACGACCGACTTGTCGTCGATCCGGTAGTTGGCGCCGAAGCGCGGGAGCAGGTTCTTCCAGGTTGTCGCCCACGACGAGCGATTGTCGTTGTCGGCGAATTGCCACGCGCCGTTGTAGGTCCAGGCGTAGCCCTTGCTCGCCATCAGCGCCGCGGCCTGCGCCGGCATGTTCGGCGGCGTCGCCTGCATCTCCGGAATCGGCTGGGTCAGATCGAGACCGCGCGACAGCCGGTTTTGCACGTCGGTCGGGCCCGGGTCGAACTCCCAGCGCAGGCCGAGGTTCAGCGTCAGACGGTCGCTCAGCGCCCAGTCGTCCTGCGCGTACATCGAGTAGCTGTGCAGGTTCGTCGTCTGCAGCGGGACGAGCCGCGCCGAACTGCGGTTGTCGAGCGCGCCGAGCATGAAGCTCGCCCACTCGTTGCCGGTGGTCGCGACCTGCGGGCTCTCAGAACTGTTGGCGGTGATGGCTGAGTTGAACACGAAGTTGATCGGCTCGAACCGCGCCGCCTCGCCATAGTAGGCGCGGACCTCGCCGCCGTACTTGAGGTTGTGCGCGCCGGAGTAGCGGTTCATCCGTGCCGAAATCGTCCACGCGTCCGGATGCTGGAACCACTCACGGCCCTGGCGGCCGAGTCGGTTGTCGGTGCTGGTGCCGCTACCCGAGGTCACGTCGAGCGCCGGATAGTAGGCGTAGCCGCTGTTGTACAGCGACGAGTACCATCCCGACGGCCACAACTCGGCGAGACCGTCCTGACCAAGCAGGAGCGCCGGGTTATAGAACTCGTCGACCATCTTGTAGTAGCTGCCGCGCACGTTGAGCGTCGACTTCGGCGACAGCACCCAGACCGCGTCGCCGGCCAGGCTCATGCCGTCGCGGTTGCTGCCCGAGAGCGGAAAGAAGCCGGCATTGCCGCCGATCGGATTGCTTTGATAGAGGTCGGCCTTGAAGACGCCGAGTCGCGCGAAGACTTTCAAGTTGCTGCTGAGGTTGAAGTCGACGCGCTGCGAGAAGTTCCAGTACTTGACGTCCTCGGTGATCCCGTACTGCAGGTTGTCGGCGTTGCCCGGCAGGTTGGGCAGCGGGATGTTGGCGAGCATCTTTTGCGCCACCGGATCGAGCATCGTTCCCGGAATCCGGTTGTTCGCGAACGGCGTCCGGACGACCCGCTTGGTCACGGGATCGATCACCGATGAGAACGGATCGTAGATGGTCCGGACGGCGCCGTTGGCGAGCCGCGACTGGCTGAAGTCGCCGGTGCGCTCGAGCTCGGTCGGCACGGTGCGGACGATCGACAGCGGCCGGCTCTCATCCCAGTTCTCGTAGGAAGTGAAGTAGAAGACGCGGTTCCTGCGCAGCCGCCCGCCGACGGTGCCGCCGACCATGTTCAGCTCGCTGCCTTTGACCGGGTTGCTTCCAGGCGCAACTGCCAGTGTCGGATCCGAGATCGAGTTGAGCCCGGGCGTGCGGAAGTAGGTGTACGCCGAGCCGCGCGTCGTGTTGGTGCCGGACTTCATGTTGAGGCTGATCACGCCGCCGAGGCTGTAGCCGTTTTCCGCGTCGACGCTGGTCTTGGCGATCGTGACTTCCTCGACGGCGTCCACCGCCGGCGTGTACGACGTTTTGAAGCTCGCCGCCAGCGGCACGCCGTCGAGCAGGACGTCGTTGGCGCGCCGCGTGCCGCCGCCGGCGTCGTAGTCGTTGGCGTAGGCGTGGTGATACGGCCGGTTCTCGCTGGTCGCCGGCGAGACGAACACCGTCGGATCGAGTGACGCGAGGTTGTAGGGATTGCGGCCGGGGATCGGCGTCTGGTCGATCAGCTTGCGCTCGAGCGTCAGCTGCGCGCTGCTGGAGTGAAACTGCACCGCGACCGGCGGCGCCGTGACCGTGACCACTTCCTCGAGCGTGCCGACCGAGAGCACCAGCCCGACGGTGACGTCACCGCGCTGCGGGACGCGGACGTTCTGTTGCTCACCCTTCTTGAATCCGCTCAGCGTGGCGCTGACCGTATAGATGCCCGGCTCGACGAAGTCGAAGAGGTAACGCCCTTCGCCGTCCGTCACCCGCGTCACTGAAATGAGCGTCGCCGTGTTCGACAGGGTGACTGTCGCGCCTGGCAGGGCGCCCTGACTCGTATCGACGATCGTTCCCTGGACGCGCGCGCGATAGTCCTGCGCGGCGGCCGGGAGCGCCAAGACGAGCAATGCCGACGCTATCGCCATTACCCGAAGACACTTCACCATGACCTTGCCTCCATGAACGCGTTACCGCTGAACCCGTCCGCTCGCGTCGCCCGCCGCGAGCCGATCCACGTCCGCTATCGACACTCGATTGAAATCACCCGGAATCGTCTGCTTCAGCGCGCTGGCGGCCACGGCAAAACGCAGCGACGCCATCGCGTCACGGCCGCTGAGCCGGCCGAAGATCAGTCCCGCCGCAAAGCTGTCGCCGCCGCCAATCCGATCGACCAGGCGCACGACGTAGCGCTGGCTTTCGTAGAACGCGCCCGCCGCAGCGTCGAAGAGCACGGCGCTCCACGCGTTGTCGCTGGCCGACAAACTTTCGCGCAGCGTGACCGCAATCTGCCTGACGCCAAGCTCACGGGCGACGTCGGCCTGCGCGAGCTGATAGGCGGCGTGATCGAGTTCTCCGGTGGTGACGTCGACGTCGGGCACCGCGACGCCGAGCACCGCCTGCAAGTCCTCTTCGTTTGCGATGACGACGTCGGAGCCCTGCACGAGCGGGCGCATGACCGTCTGCGCCTCGGCTTCCGACCAGAGTTTTCTTCTGAAGTTGAGATCGACGCTGACCTTCGCGCCGGCTTTGCGGGCGGCGTCGATGGCTTCACGCGTGCATGCGGCGGCCGACGCGCTCAGTGCCGGCGTGATGCCGGTCCAGTGAAACCAGGCCGCGCCGTCGAAGACACGACCCCAGTCGACCGAGCCCGGCTGCAGCTCGCTGATCGCCGAATGCGCGCGGTCGTAGACGACCGTCGATGGCCGCTGGCTCGCGCCGGTTTCCGCGAAGTAGATCCCGAGCCGCGATCCGCCGCGCAGCACGTGCGAGACGTCGACGCCCTCGGCGCGCAGCGCGCGCAGCGCCGCGTCGCCGATCGGGTTGGCGGGCAGCCGCGTGACGTAACGGCTGTCGAGTCCGAACTGCGCCAGGCTGACGGCGACGTTGGCCTCACCGCCGCCGAACGTCGCCTCGAAACGCGGCGACTGCAAGAAGCGCTCGAAGCCCGGCGGGCTGAGCCGCAGCATGATCTCGCCGAAGCAGACAGTGGCCGGCATCGCGTCAGGCCCCGATCGGCTGCGGAGCGCGGGCGTCGCGGACCGCCGCGATGAAGTGCCGCGCCTGGCTGGTGATGACGTCGAATCGTCCGTCGGCGACCGCCCGCTGATCGACGAGCGCGGTGCCGACGCCGATCGCGACCGCGCCGGCGCGGATCCAGTCGCCGGCGTTGTCGCGCGTCACGCCGCCGGTCGGCATCAGCCGGACCGCGCGCAGCGGCGCGAGCACATCCTTGAAAAATCCGGGGCCCAGCGCCGTTGCGGGAAACACCTTGACGATGTCCGCGCCGGCGTCCCAGGCGGCGAGAATCTCGGTCGGGGTGAAGCAGCCGGGCACGACGGCGACCCGCCGCCGCTCGCACTCCTCGATGATCGCGGGGCGGAAGACCGGCGACACGACGAAGCGCGCACCAGCGTCGATTACCCGGTCGGCGGTGTCGGCGTCGAGCACGGTGCCGGCGCCGACGATCACGTCCGCCGAGACCCGCGCGGACAAGTCGCGAATCAGCGCGACCGCGTCCGGCACCGTCATCGTCACCTCGATTGCGCGGACGCCGCCCTCGAGCAGCGCGTCAGCGACGGCGTGAAGCCGGCTGGCGTCGGCCAGCCGGATGACCGCGACCACGCCGGTATCGACGATCGTGGTGAGTACTTCCTTGCGGCTCGCGTCGGCGCTCATCGGAGCATCCCCAGCAGACCGTTGACAACGAGAACGAAAGCGAAGATCGCGGTCAGGACGAGCACCGCGTTGCGCGCGCGATTGGCTTTGAACGCGCCGAGCGCGGGACGGTTGACGAAGTACAGGATCACTACGAGCGCGACCGGCGCGAGGACGAGGTTGCCGACCATCGCCAGAATCGCTTTCAGCAGGGCCGGCAATTGCCAGAACGGCGCGACCAGGGCCGGCACAGCGATCCAGGTCGCGAACACGGTCCGGAACAGCCGGTTGTCTTTGGTAAAGCGCCAGTCCTTCCGCGCCATGTCGAGGCAGAAGTAGGTCATCGTCAGCGACACGGAAATCAGCGTCGTGAACGCCGCGGCGATCAGGCCAAGTGAAAACAGCCGCGGTGCAAGGAAGCCGAGCGCGCCCGGAAACGCCGGCCCAAGCACCTGGCCGGCGACGGGAATGCTTTGGATCTGCGAATAGTGGCTGACGCCGAGATACGACGGGCCGCTGCCGGTGTAGACCGCGTGCAGCGCCGTCGCGCCGGCGACGATGACGACGACGGAGAACAGCCCCCAGATCACGCCGAGGTTCTGGACCGTCTTCCAGAACGACTGTTTGATTTGCGCCGCGGTGTAGCCGGCGTTGGCGGCCAGATAACCGTACGAAAGCAGCACCGCCGGCGGCAGCGCCTGCCCGGCAATCGCCATGATCTGCGTGAAGCCGTCGCGGACCTGGCCGGCCGAGCCGACGACCGGCGCCGGCGGTGGCACGTGGGGCACCAGACCCTTGCCCAGCGAGATCCACGTCCGCCAGTCGAGCAAGCCGTTAATCGCGACGATGATGAACGACACCAGAATCACGACCAGCAGCGCCGTCATGATCTTCTCGACGCGCTTGTAGCCGCCGATCACCGCGGCGAGCAGCGTCAAAGCCGTGAGCACGACGGTGACCGCGATCAGTCCGGGATCATCCGATCGCCCGGTCGGCGGCAGCACGCCGAAGACGCCGTAGGCGCCTTCGATCATCGCCGACGCCTGGCTCATGTTCACGATCACGTTCACGAGCACGGTCGGGATGAAGATGAACCACGCCAGCCAGGCGCCGATGTCGCTGCGGATCATCTCGAACATGCCGCGGCCGTTGGCGAACATCGCGATGCGAAACGCCGAGTCGAGCGTGAAGATCACCATGGGCACGACGTAGAGCGCGACCCAGAGGAGGTCGAAGCCGAACCACGCTCCGGCGAGCAGCCGCGTCGCCACTGCGCCGGCCCCAATCATCCCGGCCGCGGTCAGCGCCGCCGGGCCGACGAGCTGCGCGAAGAACGCGACGATGCCGCCGTGACTGCGCGGGACCACAGCGACCGACGTGGGCGAGACCGAGGTCGCCATGTCAGCGGCCCATCCAGCCGCCATCGACGACGAGCACGTGACCGTGCACGTAATCCGAGGCGCTCGAGGCAAGAAACACGACCGGGCCAGCCAAATCGTCGGGCGTGCCCCAGCGGCCGGCCGGGATGCGCTCGCCGATCTGCCGGCTGCGGGTCGCATCGGCGCGCAACGCCGCGGTGTTATCGGTGGCCATGTACCCCGGCGCGATGGCGTTGACGTTGATGCGGTGCGACGCCCACTCGTTGGCAAGCGCTTTGGTGAGCTGGGCGACCGCGCCCTTGGCCGCGGCGTAACCGGGCACCGTAATGCCGCCCTGAAACGCGAGCAGCGAGGAGACGTTGATGATCTTGCCGCCCTCGCCGCGCGCGATCATGTGCCGGCCCGCGGCGCGGCAGATTTGAAAGACGCTCGTGAGATTCACAGCCAACACCGCGTCCCAGTCGGCGTCCTCGTGCTCGGCAGCGGGCTTGCGACGGATGATGCCCGCGTTGTTGACGACGATGTCCAGCCGGCCGGTACGTTCGATCGCCTGCGCGACGACGCTCTCACCGGCGCCGCGGCGGCTGAGATCGGCGACGACGGTGTGGGCCGGCGCGCCGCCCTCGGCGGCGATGGCCTCGGCAGTCTGCGTCGCCGGCGCGCTGCTCGAATGCAGCACGACGACGGCGCCGGCGCGCGCCAGCCCGCGCGCCATCCCGGCGCCCAGCCCGCGCGACGCGCCAGTCACGAGCGCGACCTTGCCGTCGAGGCGAAAGGGATCCATGGGTGCCGTCATGCTCAGCGCGCCGCCGGGGCCGCAGCCGGCAGGAACTCTTCACGAATGGGTGAGAAAACGTCGATCAACACCACTTCCTCGTCGAGCATCGTCGCGCCGTGGCGGACGCCCGACGGGAAGAGCAGCACGTCGCCGGCGGTGGCGATCTGATCGTCGCCCTCGACGATGAAGCGCACGCGGCCGCGCTCGACGATCGTCATCTGCTCATGCGGATGCGCGTGCTCGGCGGTGACCACATGCGCGTCGAGGCGCAGCCGGCAGATCATCAGCCGGTCGCCGTAGATCATCTGCCGCTCGATGCCCGGCGCGATGTGCTCGATCGGCATCGCGCTCCATGGCAGTTTCTGGAACGCAAGGAGCGAGCGGGGCGCGCTCATCGGGCACCTGCCCGGGCCTTCTCGAGCCCCGATCCAAGATTGGCGAAATCCGGCTGCACATTGACGACGCCGTACTGGCGATCTTCGTCCTCGCGAATCGCCGCCATCATCCACACGAAGTTGATCTGCCCGCCCGGCGCCGCGACGTTGGGGTGATAACCGGCCGGCATCAGCACGACGTCGCCCTCGCGGACGATCGTCGCGACTTCCGGTTCGTTGGGATTCGTGTAGACGAGCTGAATGCCGAAGGCGGGTGCCGGCATGTCGAAATACAAGTAGGCCTCTTCGAGCATCGCGGCGTGCTCGTGCGGCGGCCACGACGTCCAGTTGCCTGGCTGGCTGAACGTGATGCCGGCCATGATGCGACCCGCCTCGACGTTCTTCCCGATGACGACGTTGAGCTCGCGGCGCGCGGTGTCGCCGCCGGCCTGCACGTGCAGCGTCGGGTCCTGGCGCACGTCGGCCATGCGAACCAGTTGCACGGGATGCCGGCGGGTTACTGGCGCGGCCACTTCGACGAGGTCGACGCCTTGAGCGCCGGCGGTGACGGTGATCGTGCTGTCTCGCGGCGCATAGAGCGCGTCGTGACGGCCGACCGCGTGGCTGGCGCCGTCGACGTCGATCGTCGCGCCACCGCTCAGACAGATCAGCCCGGTCTCCTTGTCGCCAGTCGCGAATGAAACCGGTGCGTCGCTGGCGTCCAGGCGAATCCGGCCGTAGTGCAGGAACCGCGTCGGGGCCTCGCCCGGAGCCACGGCCAGCGTTCGGCCTTTGTGGGCGGCGGTGTTCCGAAACACGCAGGTAGCCGCCGATAACCGTTCAGATGCCATTCGTCTTTCCCCTTAACAAATGCCGGCTCAGGCCACCACCGGCGCCGCAAACGCCGGCGCGCTGACCAGCGCCGCGGCGCCCATCAGTCGCGGATGTTCGGCGGCGACGACCGGCCGGATTTCTGTCGACGCCGCCGCCGGCGTCAGCGCCCGTTCGGCGAGCGCGGTGCGGACGGCGCCGCTGATGAGATCCCAGGCCAGCGTGATCTCGCCGCCGATATACACGCAGGATGGGTTGAGAACGTTGATGACCGACGCCAGGCCGAGTCCGAGATAACGCGCGGTGCCCTCGATCGCCGCGACCGCCTTCGCATCACCGCCGCGCGCGCGCGCCACCAGATCTTCCACCGTGAAGTGATGCTCGTTGGCGTCTTTCGGTCCTGCGGTGCGAAGTGGCCGGCCAAAATAGCGCGCCAGCGTCGCCGGGTTGGCGACGTACGCTTCCCAGCAGCCGTTCGATCCGCACGAGCAGCGCGGGCCGTCGAGCGACAGCGGCATGTGGCCGAATTCGCCGGCGATGTTGTGCCGGCCGCGCAGGACCTCGCCGTTGATGACGACGCCGACGCCGACGCCATCTGAGACGCTGACGAACACGAGGTCGCCAGGCGCATGCGCGGAATCCCCGCGTAAAGCCCACATTTGCGCCAATGCGCAGGCGCGGCCGGAGTTCTCGATCTGGACGCGCAGGCCCGTCGCGGCCGCCAGCGGTTCACGCAGATCGACGTCGCGCCAGCCCAGCGTCGGCGCGTGCAGCACGCGCATCGTCGCGTGCTCGACCATTCCGGGGACGACGACGCCGATGCCTTCACAGGCGTCGACGTCGGGGTACTCGGCGCGCAGACTCTTGATGCGGCGGGCGAGTTGCGCGACCAGCTGCTTCGGATCGCGGACCGTCGCCATCGCGGCGGCGCCGGAAAGAGGTTTGCCGATGAGGTCCGTCAGCATGACGAACGTCTCGCTGGCGCGAATGTCGACCGCGACCACGGATCGCCGCCGGGCGTTGATGTAGAGGAAGGTCGGCCGGCGGCCGCGGACGGTCTGGCCGGCCGCTCCTTCCGACACCAGCTTGTCGGCGAGCAGGTCGTTGACGATCAACGTGACCGCCGCGCGGCTGACACCCATCCGCCGCGCCAGGTCGGCGCGCGAGATCGGCTGGTGCATCCGCACCAGGTTCAGGACAATCCGGCTGTTGATTTCCCGGCCGGTGCCCCGGGTCGCGACTTGAAATCTGGATGGATGGATGCGGCGCATGACGTCGTTTGTTTAATGGATTGACAAAATAGAGGAGTCCAGCCTTCCCGTCAACAGTTTTCTTGCACTTTCTTTATGTTGAGGCCGGAATTCCGCCCGTGACCGGACGCCGGCGCAAATGGCGCGCGAAGCCCTTCATGTTGAAGGCTCTTTTGGGGCCGGGCTCAGGAGGAAACGGGCCGACTGTAGGCGAACCACGCTGTCCCGGCGAGCCCGATGCTCCCGCCGACGAGAAACGTCGCCTCGGGTCCGATGCGGCTCCATAGCAGCGCGGCGACGAGCGGCGCCGGGCAGAACGCAAATGACCGCAGTCCCCAGTAGAGTCCGACGGCGCGCGCGCGAATATCGGGCGGGAAGCCCGTCGAGATCAGCGCCTTGCGCGCCGGCTCGCCGAGCTCGCGCAGGCCGTTGAGGACAAACGTCAGCACCAGGCCCGCCATCACCGGCAGGCCGAGCGCGACGCTGGCCTTCGGCAACAGGACGAGGCAGATCGGAAAGAGCGCGAACAGCAGAAAGGTGACGCCGATGAACGGCCGCGGCGACGGCGCGCGATCGACCCACTTGGCGATCGGGACGTAAGTGGCGAGCGCGGTCGTCGCCATGATCGACAGCAGCCAGCCGGCGGTGCGGGTCGCGTCGGCGTCCGTCCATCCAAACTGCGTCGAGAGCATGGTCACGACGTAAAGCACGGCGAAGTCACGGGCGAACCAGTCGCCCCACCGGATCAGAATCTCCGCGGTCAACAGCCGACGCAGATCGCGGGGCATCGTCGCGAGGATCTCGCGCAACGGAATGTTCGACGGCTCCGGTTTGGGGCGCATGCGTCGGGTCAGGGCGAGTTGAAGGATGACCGCGAGCCCGACGAAGGCGAACGCGATCGTCAGGTTGAGCCAGTAGCCGGCGGTCACGATCAGCAGGCCGCCGATCGCCGGGCCGAGAATCTTCGGCACGCGCTTCTGGATGCTCTGCACCGCGAAGGCGATGGTCCGGCGCTCCTTGCGGACTTCGCTGCCGACGACGTCGAAAGTCGCCGGCACCGAGAGCGGCTCCCAGTTGGTCAAGAGAAGGGAGGCGAAGACGATCGTCCACGGGTTGTGCGACGACAGCATGATCGTGAAGCCGATCGCCATCGGCGCCGCCGAGACCGCGAGGGCGGCGCGTGGTCCCAGGCGGTGCGCGAGCGTGCCGCCGATGATGTAGCCGAAGCCCTCGAGGACATTCTTGAGCGTGGCGATGACCCCGATGTAGAGCGCCGCGGCACCGACGGCCTGCGCGGCCTGGCCGGCGGCGCGCGCCTGATCGCGCAGATGCAGCGCCAGGAAGTTGCTCCAGATTTCCTCGCTCAGACCCAGGCAGCCGATCACCGCCAGCACGCCCAGCGTGGCCCGATTGAGACCGAACCAGTCGGCGAGCGCGGCGCGTCGGGAGGGCATCGGCACAGCGCTATCATGTGCTACATGCGTAGCTGTCTCTTGGGCGCTCTTCTGATTTCGGCGATGACAGCCGCGCCGGCCGCGCAAACCGCGGCGACGCTTCACGGCGAGTACGTCCGCTACGACCTGCTCGATCCGTCGGCCGGCCGCGTCCGCATCAGCGCCGATGTCGTCGTCGCCACCGCCGGAGCGACGTTCTTCTTCACGCCGGGGCCGGCGAGCGCCGGCGGCTCTGATGTTCGCGTGATCGATCAAGCGTCCGGCCAGGATCTGAAGTGGGAGCGGGTGACCGGTCGCCTCAAGGTGTATCTGCGCCAGCCGGTGGGGAAGGGTGCGCAGACGCGCGTGCGCGTCGAGTTCACCGACACCGACCTGCAGCATTTCGCAAAGCAGCGCGACGGGCTGTCGTTCGATCGCGCCGGCGGCATCCGCCGCGGCAGCGTGGTTTTGCCAGCCGGCTATCGTTTGATCAGCTGCAACGTGCCGGCGCAGGTCATTGCCACCGCGGACGGCCGGCTGATGATTTCGGTGATGAACGCCGGCGCGCAGCCGTTCGAGCTGCGCGCCGCGCCTGGTCTGGCGCCGTTCACGCCGAAGTGGCCGACGGCGCGCGGCGCGGCCACGCAGACGTCGGTGGCCTCGCAGGCGTCACGCCTGGGCGAGCGCGCCTCGCAGGATCGCGACATCGTCTATTTCATGAACGATCCGGCGACCAACTCGTTCAGCCTGTACCACGACTACACCGAGTCCCGCCCCGGTGTCGGCAACTACTTCAACGTCGTCCGCGCCGGCAGCCGCGCGTCGAATCCGTCGGCCACGAATCTGGATACCGGCGAAGCGTTGAAGGTCGAGACGCTGAAGGGCGACGAGATCAAGCGCCGCAATCTCAACGTCGGCGAGACCGTGGAGGCCGACACTGAAGTTGTCGTCATCACGTTTCCGCCGGTCGTCGCGGGCAAGACGACACGGCTGCGGATCGCGGAGACCTACACCGACCCGGGGCGCTATTTTCTCGAAGGCGACGAACTCGTGTGGGACCGTGGCTTCGGCCGCCCGCACAACTCGGTCGTCCTGCCAACCGGCTGGACGGCGATCGCGAACGCGATTCCGGCAGTCATCTCGACGGACCCGGACGGCCGCCAGCGGTTGGCGTATGAGAACAACCGGCCGGACGAGATTCAGGTGCTGATTCGCGCGCGAAAGTTCACGAAATAGGACAGTTGAATGGGGTCGCGTCTTGAATTGACGTACAG
>DASUGM010000356.1:0-55935 GCA_036274055.1 Vicinamibacterales bacterium
GAGCTGCACCTTGAACGCGTCATTGAGCGCGGCGTTGCCGCCGGTGAGTATGGCCATCGGTCCGGCGAGGCTCGGCATGATCTGATCGCGCGCAATGTCGACGTCGACGCCCTTCGCCTTGAGCGCCTTGCCCTGCGCCAGCAGCGTCCGAAAGACCTCCATCGTCGCGCGCAGCAGCGTCTTGTCGCGCATCGGGTCGCCGTGCCCGGGCACGATGATCGACGCGTCGATCGCGTCGAGATGCTCGAGGGTCTTCAGCCATGACGTCGGGTAAACGCTCAGGGCGAAAGAAATCGGATTGATCAGCAGGTCGCCCGTGATCAGAATCTTCTCCTTCGGCAGATACAGGAAGGCATCGCCAGGGGTGACCGCTCGATCGTGATGCCGCACCTGGATCTCGCGGTCACCCATGAACAGCGTCACCTGGCTCGTGAAGGTCACGTTGGGAAAGGTGAAGCTCACGTTCTTCTTCTGGTCGAGGAAAAAACGCGCCTCTTCCAGCGTCTGCCTCAGACGCGGCAGGTTGGCCGGCGGCGGCGCGGCCTTCTCAGCCGCCACGATGCGTTGCTCGAGATCCTTGATGAAGCCGGGCAGCTGCGATTCGATCCCGGGCTTGTTGAATTCGATCGCCGGGCCCATCATCATCGCCCGGGTCTTCTCGTGCGCGATGATCTGCACGGACGGAAACGCCGCCTTGTAGACGTCGGTGCCGTACCAGTGATCCCAGTGCCAGTGGGAGTTGACGACGTACTTCACGGGCTGGCTCGTGATCGATCGAATCTCGTTCAGCACTGCCCGCGCTGCCGATGGCGTGCCGTTGGTGTCGAAGACGAGCACGCCGTCGTTCGAAATGACGGCGATGCTGTTACCGTCGAGTCCCACCGGCCCGTACGGCGCGGTCTTGAACAAATACACGCCGTCGGATATCTGTACCCGCGTCGGCGCCGGCCGATCGACGGGCGCCGGCGTCAGCAGCACGCTGCTGAGCGTCACCGACGCGGCGACCAGAAACTTTTCTCGCATCGAGCCTCCGCTGTCCGCATTCGGACGGAGTCGCGGCAGGGTGACCCGCGGCTCACTTGGCGGGAATTGCAAGCGCGATGCCGGAAAAGCCGGACGAATTCGACGGAAAATCCGTGATTTTGTCCCGCGTCCGGGACGCGGTGTTCGCGCCAGCGCGCCTGTCAGCGTCAGTCGGCGCGCAACGCCTCTGTCGGATCGACACGCATGGCGCGCCGGGCGGGCACCAGGCTCGCGACCAGCGCCGTGGCGAGAAGCACCATCGCGGCGACGGCAATCATCGGCGCGACGCCGCCGGCGCCGAGGCCAAAGAGCAGCGCCTGCAGCCCGCGCGCGCCGATGGCGCTGCCGGCGATGCCGACGACGGCGCCGGCCAGCGTTGGCGTCAAACCGCTCCGCACGACCGCCGCGGCGATATCTCGCCGCGTCGCACCCAGCGTCAGCCGCACGCCGATCTCACGAGTGCGCTCGACGACCGACTGCGAAACGATGCCGTAGAGGCCGATCGCCGCCAGGCCGAGCGCGGCGATGGCGAACAGGCTCATCAGGGCGAGCACCGCACGGCGGCGAAACACCGGCGGTGACTCGCCGACGATCTGCGCCATGGTCTGCACCAGGTAAATCGGCACCTGCGAGTCGACCCCGGAAATGGCCGCGCGCGCGCTGTCGCCCAGCGTCGCCGGATCTGCCGCGGTGCGCACGACAACGTTGAAGGCTGGCGTGGCGTTCTGCTGATAGGGGAAGTACACAACCGGGCGAAGGTCGCGATCGAGCTCGTCGAACCGTTCGTCGCCGACGACGCCGACGACCTCCCACCACGGCTCGCCTTCGAAGACCGGGAGCTTGATGCGTTTGCCGATCGGGCGGCCGTCGAACACCGAATCGGCCAGCTGCTGATTGACGACGACGACCCGGTTCGTGGCTGGTCGATCCTCCGGCCAAAAGACGCGGCCCGATTGCGTCGGCACCTGCATCACGTCGAAGTAGCCGGCGCTGACCGTCCGAATCAGGGCCTGATGCGGCACGCCGGTCGGATCGCCGTCGATGAGGAATGGCGCCTCAGCGCCGCGGCCGCCAAGCGGCAGCTGGCTGATCGTCGCGCTGCCGCTCACGGCCGGAAGGCCACTGAGGTGGGCGAGTGCCTCGGCGTGAAACTGCCGGTAGGCATCAGGCGTGGTGTATCGCGCCGGCAACGAGACACGAAAGCTCAACACGCCCTCCGGATTGAAACCCGGCGAGACCGACATCAGCTTCGTCACGCTGACGATCAGCAGCGCCGCTCCAGAGACCAGGATCAACGCCAGCGCGATCTCGACGCCGACCAGCCAGCTGCGCGCGCGATGGTCGCGCCGCGAGCCGCCGACGACACCTCGCTGCTGCCAGGCGCCGGCCGTCTGCGCTGCGCGCAGTGCCGGCACGACGCCAAACAGCAGCGCCACGGCAATCGTCGCGATCGCGGAGATCGCCATCGCGCGCGGATCGACCTGCAGCTCGAGCAGATGAGGCAGCGCCGCGCGCTGCGCAAGCGGCATCGCCGCGACGAAGAGTCTCACCAGCCACCCGCCCGCGAACAGCCCCAGCATCATGGCCGGCGTGATCAACACCGCGGTCTCGAGCAGCGACTGCTGGATCAGTTGCGCGCGCCGCGCGCCGAGCGCAACGCGGATGCCGGCCTCGTGCCTGCGTGCCGTGGCTCGCGAGAGCAGCAGCCCCGCGAGGTTGGCGCAGGCCACGAGCAGCAGGCAGCCGGCGGCGGCAACCAGGATCAGCAGGATCGTCCGTGAGTCGCCGACGATCTTGCGCGACAGGCGCGTGACTTCCACGGAGGCATTGGCGTGCGCGCGCGGGTCGTCGGCAGCAAACCCGCGGGCAATCGCCGCCAGGTCGGCTTGCGCCTGGGCGTCGGTCACACCGGGCCTGAGCCGGCCGATGGTTTCGAACCAGTGGACATTGCGGGACGCCGCTTGTCGCGCTGACGGCCGTAGCGGCAGCCACAGCTCGGCGAGACCCCGCAGCGGAAACTCGAACGACGGCGGCAGAACGCCGATGACGATCGCCGGCGTGCCGCTCAGCACGATCGCGCGGCCGATCATGGACGCGTCGCTATTGAAGCGCAGCTTCCACGTCCGGTGTCCCAGGATCACGGAAAGCGGCGCGGTCGCCGGCATGTCGGCCGATGTGAAGTCGCGCCCGAGCAGCGGCGTGACGCCGAGCGTGCGGAAGAAATCTTCCGTGACTTCGACGCTCGACACGCGAAACGCGGTGTCCGGCAGATTGATGGTCCGGCTTCCGCCCGAGAACCCGGCCAGCGACACGAACGATTGATTGAGCCGGGCGAAGTCGCGGAAGTCGGGCAGCGACAGATCGCCGCTGCTCGGCGACGTGCGTCGCGTGTCGGTTTCCGCGATCGAGACGAGCCGATCGGGCTCGGCGTACGGCAGCGGCCGCAGCAGCACCGCCGCCGCGACCGAGACGACCGCGGTCGCGGCGGCGACGCCAAACAGCAGCGTCAGCGTCACGACCAGCGTGAACCCCGGCGATCGCCGGAGTTGGCGGGCGGCGTAGCGGGTATCGCGGCTGACGGTCATCGCGCCGTCGCGCACACGCAACCGCAGCGCCGGAATGATCGAGCGGATCGTCTGAGTCCAGTACCACCGGCGCGCGCCGGCTGGCGTGCGGGTCCGCGTGATGTGACCTTCGAACTCTTCGTCGAGATCGCCGACGACGACATCGCGGTGCGCGTCCGGGAACAGCACCCGCAGGATCCGCCGCGCCAGGGCCGGCGGCGTCATGACTTCCGGCCGGCGCCTTTCAGTTTCAGACCCGACCACATCCGCGCCTGAATGTCGCGCGAGGCTTCGAGCGCGACGATGCCGTCCGGCGTCAGCGTGAAGAAGCGCCGGGCCCGGCCGGCCTCGGCATCGTGGCGCGGCTGCACGAAGCCTTTGCCTTCGAGGCGATCGAGCGTGGCGTAGACGGCGCCGATCGACACTTGCCGTCCGGTGCGCTCCTCGATCTCGCGGCGGATTTCCATGCCGTAGGTCTCGCGCTCCCGTCTTGCGACGGCGAGCAGCACGATCTGCTCGAACTCGCCGAGATATCCACCTCGTCCCATGCCTGGTCCCCTCAATCAGCGCGCAGCGCGATGGTCGGATCGATGCGCGCCGCCCGCCGCGCCGACGGCATCGCGGCCAATACCGCGATCGCGACCAGCGCCGCGGCGGCGGCCGCGAGCGTCAGCGGATCACGAACGTCGGTGTTGTAGAGCAACGTCTGGACCCAGCGCGCGGCCGCCCACGCCACGCCGAGGCCGGCGACGGCGCCGATCGCGGCCGGAACCACCGCCGAGATGACGACGCGCCGCGACAACGCCGCCGTCGATTCGCCGAGCGCGAGGCGGACGCCGTTTTCGCGTTCCTGGCGCGCCACCGCGAACGCCGTGACACTATAGACGCCGATCGCGGCAAGCCAGGCGGCGACCACGCCGAGCGCCGAGACGACGATCGCGCGGAACCGCTGTGCCGCGACGGATTCATCGACGACATCCGACAGCCGCCGGAGGCCGGCGAGCGGCGCGGCGTCGTCCAGCTGATGAATGACTGCCGCGATTGACGGGACCATCGCCAGCGGATCGCCGTCGGTCCGCACGACCATGGTTTGCGGCCGAGATCCCGCCTGTTTCCATGGCAACACCAGCCATGGCCGACCTTCGCGATCGAGCCGGCCCTCGCGCACGTCGCCAATCACGCCGACGACCTCCCAGGTCCGGCCTGAGTAGGGCACGCGTTGTCCGATCGCGGGTCCGGGGTTGGGCATCAGCTTGACCGCGGCTTCGTTAATCAGAATCGTGCTTTCGCCGCGCAACTCGTCGTCAGTCGGAAACCGGCCGCTCACGAGCGGCATGCGCAGCGTCTCGAGATAACCCGACGAGATCGCATTGACGCCGACGAGGATCGCCGGCGCCGACGATCCCGGACGGGTCACGCCGAATCCCCAACCCGCCGAGACGAATGGCACGCCGATGCCGAAGCCCGCGGACTTCACGCCGGGCACGGCGCGGACCGCCGTCAGCACGTCGTCATAGAACTGGCCGGCGGCGGCGGCGGAGCCGAACTTCGACGGCGACGGCGTCAGCCCGAATACCAGCACGCCGTGCGGATCGAAGCCCGGCGTGATCGCCGCCAGACCACTGAGCGTGCGGATGAACACGATCGCCAACACCAGCAGCACGACCGACAACGCCGACTGCGCCGCGATCAGCGCGCCGCGACCGTGCCCTGCGACGGTGCCTCGCTGCGAGGCGCGCAGCGCGCCGTCACGGCTGGCGACACGCGTAAACCGGCGCTGCGGCCACGCCAGCAGCATCGTGCTGACTGCGACACCCGCGAGCGCCACCCACAACTGCGGCGGCGTCATCGATGACGCCGCCGCACCAGGCAGGTCGGCGGGATAGAGCGATCGGAATCCACTCACGAGCGACGGTGCGGCGGCCAGCGCCAGGCTGCTCGCGGCCACGGTGACGATCAGCGACTCGAGGCCAGTCTGCCGGCGGAGCCGGGCAGGATTGGCGCCGAGGGCGAGGCGCACCGCGAACTCGCGGCGGCGTCGTTCGCCGTGGGCGAGGAGCAGGTTGATCAAATTGCCGATCGCAACGACAAGCACCGCGCCGATTGCGCCGGTGATCAGGAACAACACCGGGCCGGATGTCTCGGTGATGTCGTCTTCCACTCGATTGAGACCGACGCCCTGGCGCCGACCGTTGCTCTTCGGATATTGCGCAGCCAGGCGTTTCGCGATCGCGCTCAATTCCTGGCCGGCCTGCTCGAGCGTCGTCGCTGGACCGAGGCGGCCGACTGCCGTGACCCACCCGGTCTCGCGCGCCCTTTCCCAGAACGCGTTCTCACGGGCAATCAGCGGCATCCAGACGTCGTACTTCGGCGCCGGGTAGACCACCGACATCGGCTCGAGCACCCCGACGATTCGCCACGGCTCGTCGTCGAGGGTGAGCGTGCGGCCGACGACGGTTGGGTCGCCGCCGAATTCACGCCGCCAGAAGCCGTCGGTGAGAATCAACGCGCGTTCGTTCCCGCGGATGAACTCGGACGGATCGAACAGGCGTCCGTGCGCGGCGCGGACGCCGAGCACGCGATCGAAATCCCGTCCCACTCGCATCGCGTCGAGCTGGCGCGCCTCACCACGACCGGTGAGCGTCGCCGACTGCGCCGTGTAGGCGCTGATCGCCGCCATAGTTCGAGACGCCGCGCGCCAGTCGTCGACGTCGAGCAGGCCGGTCGACCGGACGTCGGCCATGTCGGGCCCTGTACTCCATAACCGCACGATTCGGCCGGCATCGGGGAAGGGCAGCGGGTGCAGGACGGCACGCTCGAGAATCGACGTCGCCGCCAGTGTCGCCGACAACGCGACCGCGAGCGTCGTCACGCACACGATGGCGATGCGCGGGTGGCGGGTAAGCGCGCGCCAGGCCTGCGCGGCGTCGTCGAGCCAGCCGGGCGACACGGTGGACAGCGCCGCGTGGCGGACTCGCATCCATAACAACGGCGCCGACGATCGCGCCGCTTGCCAATAAGACCACCGCCGCGCCGCCGCGATGCCGCGCGCGTGAGCGACGCGCGCGAACTCGACGTCGTGGTCGCCGAGAACGTCGGCGCGCGCAACGGCGGGAGCGGCCAGTCGAAGCAGCGTGCGCGACAGGCGTGGTGTTCGAGGAGTTGAAGGCACTGCCATGTCGTATTTCTACAAAATAGAAACAAGCGTGTCAACCTCGACGCCGCCGCGCGTGGGTAAGGCTGGTGCCATCCTTTGCAGGCCGCTGCCCATCGAGCGCGCCGTCGCCCGACAAACGACCGGCACGGTTCGTGCTGATTTGTTGGGCGTGTCGCCGTTTCGAACCTCGCTCGCCGTCGGGATACTCGCCACCGGTTTGTTGGGCGGCCTGCGCGGGTTCGCCCAGCAAGCCTTTCCCGACGCACAGCTTCCCATGCTCGAGTTGCAGGTCCGGCTCGACCGCGCGGGTTTTTCGCCTGGCGAGATCGATGCTCGATCGGGACCCAACACCGACCGGGCGTGGACGGCGTTTGCCGCGTCCAGAGGGTTACCGCCGACGACGGCCGATGTCGCGTCGAAGTTGGAAGCGATTCGCGCAGGTGACCGCGCCGAGGCGCTCATCAACTACACGCTCACCGATGCCGACGTCGCCGGCCCCTTTGGACCGGCGGTGCCGACGGATCTGATGAAACAGTCAGAGCTGCCGGCGCTCCTGTTCACGTCAGCGGCCGAAGCGCTCGGCGAAAAATTTCATTGCACACCCGAGTTGTTGACGGCGCTCAATCCTGGAAGCCGTTTTCGCGCTGGCGACTCGTTGCGCGTGCCGAACCTTGCGCCGCTTGCCAGTGCGCCGCCATCGGCGACCACAGTAATCGTGTCGCGATCGGGATCGACGCTCACGGTCAAGGACGAAACCGGTGACGTCATTTTTCACGCGCCGGTGACCAGCGGCAGCGACCACGATCCGTTACCGATCGGGCGTTGGACCGTGACGGCAATCACCAGGAATCCAGTCTTCAACTACAACCCCGACCTGTTCTGGGATGCCAACCCGAGCCACGCCAAGGCAAAGATTCCCGCCGGGCCGAACAATCCGGTCGGCGTGGTCTGGATCGACCTCAGCAAAGAGCACTACGGCATTCACGGTACGCCCGAACCTGGCCGGATCGGCCATTCGTCGTCGCATGGATGCGTGCGGCTGACGAACTGGGACGCGACCCGGCTCGCGGCGATGGTGCAGAAGGGCACGACCGTCATCTTCGAGCCATGACCAGGAGAGCCTCGCGAGGCAGCGGCCTGGCGCCGCTGGCGATCGCGTTCGTGCTCGGCGCGGCGCTCGGCGCGGGTGTGTTGTGGCGACTGAATCTGCCGGCGGCGGTGATCGAAGCCGGGGCGACCGAGGCCAAGTCCGACGACTGCGGCGCCGCGACCTACGCCGTGGCGCCGGCGACCAACGCCGACTCGGACGTCGTGCCGGCATCGGCGCCGGGCCCCGTGCCCAGCCTCGAGGCTGAACCGATGTCCGACTTGCGCGCGCGTGATCTACGCATGCCGGTCGAGGGCGTCAAGAAGACGGACCTGGTGCGCTCCTTCGGCGATCGCCGCGGCAGCGATCGGCAGCACGAGGCGATCGACATTCCTGCTCCGCGCCATACGCCGGTTTACGCGGTCGAGGACGGCACCATCGCCAAGCTGTTCTACAGCAAGGCCGGCGGCATCACCGTGTATCAGTTCGATCCCGGCGAGCAATACGCGTACTACTACGCACATCTCGAGCGCTACGCCGCCGGGCTGAAGGACGGCGATCGCGTCAAGCGCGGCGACGTCATCGGCTACGTCGGGACCTCAGGCAACGCACCGCCCGGTACGCCGCACCTGCATTTTGCAATCTTCAAGCTGACGGATCAGAAGCGGTGGTGGCAGGGGACGCCGCTGGATCCTTTCGATGTGCTGCGTTGAGTCTTGGGTCTTTGGACTTGGGTCCTGACTGAGCGCTCAGCGTCCGCCCCAAGACCCAAGACCTGAGCTCTATCGAATGGGCGTGACGATCACTTTCCGAAACCACACACCCGAGTGATCCCCTTGAATCAGGATCGGTCCCGGCTCGCTCTCGTTGTTGTCGAGCGCGCCGCCGGTGATTCCTTCGATCACGGCGTTGTCGTGGACGCGCGTGCCGTTGAGCGTCACGGTAACGCGATTGCCGACGATCACCGCAGTCATCGTCTGCCATTCGCCGGCCGGCTTGCTGGCCTGCGTGCTTGCCGGGGTCCGGCCGTAAATCGCCATGTGGCCGAGATCGCGGCGCGCGTTCGGAGCGGCGGTGAGATCGTCGAAGATCTGCAGCTCGTATCGGCCGCGCAGGTAGAGGCCGCTGTTGCTCTTCTCGGCGAGCTTGTATTCGGCTTCGACCTTGAAGTTCTGGAATTTCTGCTTCGAGACGAGGTTGTTGGCGCGCGGACCGCTGTTCGTCATCACGCCGTTCTCGATCGTCCAGCCCATCGGCCGGCCCTCGTTCTGAACGCCGAAGGCGTCGAGCGAGGAGCCGTCGAAGAGCACGACTGGGGTGTCGTACGAATGCGCCGCGTTGGCGTTGAGATTTGCGGGCCACGAGGGCGGACGCACGCCAACCCAGTTGACGTCGCGCGTGGTCGGCGGTGGAGGCGGCGGAGGCGGAGGCGCGTTCGGGTCGGTCGTGGCGCCGCGGCCGCGACCCCGGCCGCCGCCGACGGTGATCGTGTGATGACCGATCAGCTTGCCGTCTTCGAGCTTCGCCCGGTACTCCTGGCCGAGCGCGCCGCCCCGGCCCCCGGCTTCGTTGAACACCAGCTCGCCGTTCTCGACTTTCACCAGCGCGAGCGGATTCGGGTTGCCGACCCGATTGAGGAACATCCCCGACAGCGTCCCGCCGTCGTCCTTGATCTCGAGCCAATAGACGTTGGCAGCGTCCTGGCCGGTGCCGGTCATGTTCCACTTGCCGAGAAACGGATTGGCCTGTGGTGCGGCGGCGCCGGCGAGCCCGGCGGCGGCGAGACAGATGGAAACGAGGGCAAGGCGTGCGCGCATGGGGAACTCCTGTGACTGGTGATGCTATTACAGCCGCGCGAAACGATTCAGCGGAACTGCACGGTCTGGAACCCCAGCCCGCGCAGGAACGTCGTCAACGTGGTCTGAGCGTTGGCGGCCGCGTTCCTGAGGATGCCGCCGTCGAGCGCCGCCTGGCGCACCTGGCGCTCGGCTTCACGCCGCACTTCTGATTCGAGGTTCGGGTCGGGACTGGTGAACAGCCCGGTTTCACGCGAGTAGACACGGGTCCTGGCGTTGTCGAGGCGGGTCGAGAAGATTTCCGGCGCGGGCAGCGTCATCGTGATTGCGGTCCCATCGACCTGCACGGCCTCGACGTCGAGCGCTCCGAGATCGATCCCCGCGGTGACGTCGCCGTAGACGATCAGCAGGAGCCGGTCGCCGGCGAGGAAGGCCGGCAGATAGCGGTTCTCCTGGCTGCCGGTCACGATTTTCTCCATGCTGTAGACGACGGTTTCGAGGCGCTGGAGTTGTTGCACCTGGTGGACGACGGTCGGACGGCTCATATCGAGCCGCAACCCACCGCGGAAGAACAGCGCCCACCCGGCAACCGCGGCGAGCACGGCCGCCAGGACGAAGCCGGAGACGAAGCCCGAGACCCCGGCGAAGACCGCGCGCGGCCGCGGTGGCGCCGGTGTCAGGTCGGGTGTCATGGCTGTCCGCGATGCTAATACAATGCGTCAGGGTTGGGGTCCTCGATGCAGGTCATTAGAAGCCGCGAACAATTTGACGTCTGTGTGATCGGGTCCGGCGCCGGCGGCGGCATGGCCGCCAAGGTGTTGACGGAGGCCGGCGCGCGCGTCCTGATGCTCGAAGCCGGCATCAACTGGGATCCGGTCCGGGATTCCAAGATGATGCAGTGGAACTACAGCTCGCCGCGGCGAGGTGCGTCGACGGTGGACCGGCCGCTCGGTGAGTTCCTCGCCACCAACGGCGGCTGGACGATCGAGGGCGAGCCGTACACGAGCGCGCCTGGCAATCAGTTCGACTGGTTCCGCAGCCGCATGCTCGGCGGGCGCACCAACCACTGGGGCCGGATTTCGCTGCGCTTCGGCCCGGACGATTTCCAGCGCAAGACGCTCGATGGGCTCGGCGACGACTGGCCGATCACCTACGACGACCTCAAGCCGTACTACGACAAGATCGACGAGTACATCGGCATCTTCGGCAGCAACGAAGGATTCCGCAACGAGCCCGACGGCATCTTCATGCCGCCGCCCGAGCCGCGCTGCTACGAGAAGCTGATCCAGAAATCGTGCACCAACCTCAAGATCCCGTGCGTGCCGGCGCGGATGTCGATCATTACCAGGCCGCTCAACGGGCGCGCCGCGTGCCACTTCTGCGGCGAATGCGCGCGCGGCTGCGCCGTGCACGCGAATTTCTCGTCGCCCTCGGTGCTGTTGCCGCCGGCGATGAAGACCGGACGGCTGACGATTCGCACCAACGCGATGGCGCGCGAGATCACCGTCGGCGCCGACGGCCTGGCCGACGGCGTGCTCTACGTCGACAAGCTCACCGGCTCGGAAAACCACGTGCCGGCGCGCATCGTCGTGCTCGCCGCGAGCGCCTGTGAGTCGGCGCGCATCCTGCTCAACTCGAAGTCGTCGAAATTCCCCCAGGGGCTCGCGAACTCGTCGGGCACGGTCGGCCGCTACCTGACGGACTCGACCGGCGCCAGCGTCAGCGGCTGGATCCCGAAGCTGATGGATCAGATCCCGCACAACGAAGACGGGATCCAGGGCAACCACCTCTACATACCCTGGTGGCTCGACGCGAAGAAGGACAAGCTCGACTTCGCGCGCGGCTATCACGTCGAACTGGGCGGCGGTCTGCGCATGCCGGGCGCGGGCTTCGGCGGGAACCTCCAGCGGTTCAGCGGGATGCACGAGGGCCGCGAGATCGGCGGCTACGGCGCGCAGCTCAAGAACGAGTACCGCCGCTTCTACGGCGCGACGATCGGTCTCTCCGGCCGCGGCGAGATGATCCCGAACAAGGACAGCTACTGCGAGATCGATCCGACTCAGGTCGATCAGTGGGGCATCCCGGTGCTGCGCTTCCACTTCAAGTGGTCCGACCACGAAATCCTGCAGGCGAAGCACATGCAGGAGACCTTCCGCGCGATCATCACCGACATGGGCGGCACGCCGCTCGGCAACATGCCGACGGCCGCGCAGAATTACGGCCTGGCCACCGGCGGCCGGATCATCCACGAGATCGGCGTCACCCGCATGGGCAAGGATCCGCAGACGTCCGTCCTCAACGGCAACGGGCAGGCGCACGACGTCAAGAACGTGTTCGTCACCGACGCCGGACCCTTCGTCACCCAGCCCGACAAGAATCCGACCTGGACGATCCTCGCGCTCGCCTGGCGGACCAGCGAGTTCATCGCCGAGCAGCGCAAGCAGGGGAGTCTGTGATGACCGACGTCAATCGCCGCACGATCCTTCGCATGATGACGGCGGCGCCGGTCGCGGCGCTGGTGTGGACGGAAACGGAAGCCGAAGCGGCGGCGCAGGCCGCGGGCACGGCCCGCCAGACCGCGCAGCGCACGGCCACCGTCTACAAGCCGAAGTTCTTCACGCCGCATCAGTGGGCGACGGTGTCGATGCTGGTCGACCTCATCATCCCGAAGGACGACCGCTCGGGCAGCGCCACCGACGCGGGCGTACCCGAGTTCATGGACTTCATGATGATTGACACGCCGGGGCGGCAGTCGGCGATGCGCGGCGGCCTCGCCTGGCTCGACCGCGAGTGCAACAAGCGCTTCGACAAGACGTTCGTTGCCGCCACCGACGCGCAGCGCAGGGAGATCCTCGACGAAATCTCGTGGCCGCGCCGCGCCAGGCCGGAGCTGGCGGCCGGGGTCGCGTTCTTCAACAGCTTCCGCGACCTCACCGCAAGCGGGTTCTTCTCGTCCAAGATCGGCGTGCAGGACCTGCAATACATGGGCAACACGTTCGTGCCGAAATTCACCGGTTGCCCTGAGCCAGTGTTGAAGAAGCTCGGCCTCATGCCGGGCCCGACCGAGTAAGGCCGACGCCGAATGGCTGTCGCCGGCGCGGCCCTAGCGTCGTTCCTCGTCCTGTTTCTCGAAGTCGCGCTGATCCGGTGGCTGGGTGCGCACGTCCGGCTGCTGTCGTTCTTCTCGAACATCATCCTGCTCGGGAGCTTTCTCGGCATTGGCCTCGGCTGCCTGGTGGCCGATGCGCGGCGCCGCGCGTTCGGGTGGTTTCCGCTGCTGCTGCTGGCGCTGGTCGCCGGCGTCTACGCGTTGAAGCTCGAAATCGGCGCCAGCGCGCCGGGCAGCATCTATTTTTCGAGCGGCACCAAGGACAGCGTCGTGGTGGTCGAAAGCACGCTGATCCTGCCGGTGCTGTTTCTCGCCGTCGTCGCGCTCTTTGCCGCGCTGGCGCAGCGCATGGGCCGCGAGATGGCGGTGCTGCCGCCGCTGACGGGGTATCTCGCCAACATCGCCGGCAGCCTCGGCGGCGTCGCCGCGTTTGCGCTGTTGTCGTGGCTGGAAACGGGACCAGTGGCTTGGTTCGGCGTGGTCTTGATCGCCGCGTTGCCCCTGGTTCGTCGCGCCGAGCCCGGCGTGCCCGGGCGGCCGCGCCACGTTTCACTCAAGATTCTGCTGCTCCTGGCCGCGATGGTCGTCGTCGACATCATCGCCGCCGGCGCGCTCTGGTCGCCGTACTACAAGATCGGCGTGCGCCAGGAAGGTCCCGACACCATCATCGACGTCAACAACATCTTTCACCAGTCGATGGCGCCGGTCGGCCAGAAGGAATACTTCTACCAGTGGCCGTACACGGTGTTCGGCGATACGTTCGACGACGTCCTGATTCTCGGCGCCGGCTCCGGCACGGACGTCGCCGCCGCGCTGATGCACGGCGCGAAGCACGTCGACGCGGTCGAGATTGATCCGGTGATCATCCGGCTCGGCCGCGAGCGGCACCCTGATCACCCGTACAGCGATCCGCGCGTCACCGTGCACAACGACGACGCCCGGCATTTTCTGCGCACGACGACCAGGCAGTACGACCTGGTGGTCTACGCGCTCATCGACTCGCTGACGTTGCAGTCGGGATTTTCGGGCGTGCGGCTCGAGAGCTATCTCTTCACCGAAGAGGCGTTCCACGCCGTCGCGGCCCACTTGAAGCCGAACGGCGTGATGGCGATGTACAACTACTTTCGCGAACGCTGGCTCGTCGACCGGCTCGCCAACACCGCGGCAACGGCGTTCGGCAGCGAGCCGCGCGTCCACGTGCATCAGGCCAGCTCGTATCTCGGCGTGATGCTCGTCGGCCCGCGCCTGGCGACACTCGCGAGCGATCCGGTGATTCCGGACCGGGTCACGGCGTTCGGGCAATCCCATGCCCCCAGCCCCGGCGTCATGCTCCAACGCGACCCCGCGATCGAACCGGCGACCGACGACTGGCCGTTTCTCTATCTCAAGGACCGGCACATTCCCCGCCACTACGTCGTCGTCGTCATCTTCATCCTGGCGGTGTCCACGCTGCTGGTGGCGATGACCCGTCGGGCGCAGGGCCACACCCGCTGGTCGTGGGAGTGTTTCCTGCTCGGCGCAGGGTTCATGTTGCTCGAGACGCGTGCAATCACCCAGTTCGCGTTGCTCTGGGGTTCGACCTGGATCGTCGCGTCGCTGGCGATCGCGGCGGTGCTGGTGATGGCGCTGGCGGCGACGCTGACCGTCTCGCGGGTGGAGATTCGCCGGCCGCTGTTCGTCGGCGCCGTGCTGATCGCGCTCCTGGCGGTGAATTTCCTCGTGCCCGTGGGCAGCGTCGCGTTCAACAGCCGCGTCATCGAGTCGCTGTTCCATGCGGCGCTGCAGTTCAGCCCGATCTTCTGCGCCGGGCTGCTGTTCGGATCGGCGATCAAGCGCTCGCCGTCAGTCG
This sequence comes from Vicinamibacterales bacterium, assembly GCA_036274055.1. Lineage (GTDB taxonomy): Bacteria > Acidobacteriota > Vicinamibacteria > Vicinamibacterales > SCN-69-37 > DASUGM01. The sequence continues at coordinate 14,586 of DASUGM010000356.1, forward strand.
CCAGCGATTACGGCGCCAACCTGCTCGGCGCGATGGCCGGCGGCACCGCGGAATATCTGTCGCTGATCACGGGCTTCAGTGCCTTGCTTGGCGTCGTCGCGCTCTTCTACATTGGCGCCATCGCGGCCCGACTCATGGCCGGAAAGCGATGAAGTGGATAGGATTGTGGCTGTGAAACGTCCGCTTTATCTGACGGCAGGCTGCGGGCTGCTGGCGGCCGCCGTTCTCCGCGCCGCACCGGTGACCGTGATCGAAGTGGTTGCTCCGGCGCAGAAGATCGACGCCGCGGCGCTTTATTCTCAGTACTGCGAAATGTGCCACGGCCCGAAGGGCGTCGCGACCGCGCCGGAGATGAGCTTCAAGGGCCGCGCGTGGAAGCACGGCACGAGCGCCGCCGCCATGGCGAAGGTGATTCGCGACGGCGTCGAGGCGACCGGGATGATCGCGTTCAGTCAGAAGCTGTCGGCGGCGGAGATTTCCGCGCTCGCCAGGCTCGTCCGGTCGTTTGATTCGACGCTGAAACCCGAGCGCGCCGGCGGGTCCTAGCCCATGCCTGACGTCAACGTCGCGTTGATCGGCTATGCGTTCATGGGGCGGGCGCACAGCAACGCCTACCGACAAGTCACGCCGTTCTTTTCGCCGCGTTTGCGGCCGCGCTTGAAAGTGCTGTGCGGGCGGACCGCCGCGAAGGTCGAGGCCGCCGCGCGCGAGCTCGGCTGGGCAGAGAGCGCGACCGACTGGGAAGCAGTCGTCAAGCGGCCGGATATCGACATCATCGACATCAGCACGCCCGGCGATTCGCACGCCGAGATCGCAATTGCCGCGGCGCGCGCCGGGAAAGTCGTGTTCTGCGAGAAGCCGCTGGCCAACAGCCTGTCCGAAGCCAAAGCGATGCTGGCGGCGGTGACCAAGGCGCGCGTGCTGCACATGATCTGTCACAACTACCGGCGCGCCCCGGCGGTCATGCTGGCGCACCAGTTGATTGCGGACGGCCAGCTCGGCGAGATCCGGCATTTCCGCGGCACCTACCTGCAGGACTGGATCAACGATCCCGATTTTCCGCTGGTCTGGCGATTCGACAAGGCGCTCGCCGGTTCGGGCGCTCTCGGGGACATCGCCGCGCACGTCATCGACCTGGCGCGCTTTCTCGTCGGCGAGATCGCGCAGGTGAGCGGCGAGCTGACGACGTTCATCCGCGAACGGCCGCTGCCCGCGGCGCCGAAGAAGAAGGGCAAAGTCACCGTCGACGACGCCGCGATGGCGCTGGTGAAGTTCGCCAACGGCGCCACCGGCACGATCGAGGCGACGCGGCTCGCCACCGGCCGCAAGAACGCCAACCGCTTCGAGATCAACGGCAGCAAGGGCAGCGTCGCCTTCGACCTCGAGCGCATGAACGAGCTCGAGCTGTATCTCGAATCCGATCCGGCGCCGCTGCGAGGCTTCCGGCGCATTCTCGTGACCGAGTCGGACCACCCCTTCGTCAAAGCCTGGTGGCCGCCGGGGCACATCATCGGCTACGAGCACACGTTCACGCACACCGTGTTCGACCTGCTCGACGCGATGGCCGATGGCCGACCGGTCGCGCCGAATTTCGCGGACGGCGTGCGCAATCAGGAAATCATGGACGCGATTGAGAAATCATCGCTCAGTCGCAAGTGGACGGTGATCGGCCCTAGGCGCTAGGCCCTGGGCCCTAGCGGGTTCTATGGTTCGCGACGAGATCACGGGACGCATCGTGCCCTAGGGCCTAGTGCCCAGGGCCCAGGGCCTGACAAGTGAGGCGTTAAATGAAGCTCGGTGTGTTTGCCGTCCTGATGTCGGATCAACCCTTCGAGCGAGTCCTGGATCGCCTGGTCGAACTGGGCGTCGAGGCGGTCGAGATCGGCACCGGCGCCTATCCAGGCAGCGCGCATTGCCAGCCGGACGTGCTCATCGAGAGCGACAGCAAACGAAAGGCGTTCGTCAACGCGTTGAAGAGCCGGAAGCTGATGATCAGCGCGCTCAGCTGCCACGGCAACCCGCTCCATCCGGATCAGAAGATCGCCGCCGAGCACCACGAGACGTTCGTCAAGACGATCAAGCTGGCGCGGTTGCTCGACGTCGAGACGGTCGTCAATTTCAGCGGCTGCCCGCCGGGTGATCCGGCGGCGACGCAGCCGAACTGGATTGTCACGCCCTGGCCTCCGGAATTTGCCAGGATGTTGAAGTGGCAGTGGAAAGAGCGGATCACGCCGTACTGGAAAACGGCCGCCAGGCTGCTCCGCGCCAACGGGCGCCGCGTCGCCATCGAGATGCACCCGAACTTCAGCGTCTACAACCCGGAGACGATGAACCGGCTGCGCGAGATCAACCGCAAGGCGATTGGCTGCAACTTCGATCCGAGCCACATGTTCTGGCAGGGGATCGACCCGGTCAGCGCGATTCGCGCCCTCGGCGACGGCATCTTCCACATGCACGGAAAAGACTGCGCCATCGATCGCGCCAACACTGCGATCAACGGCGTGCTCGACGGCAAGCCGTACACCGACGAGCTGCATCGTGCCTGGATCTTCCGCACCGTCGGCTACGGACACGACGCGATCGTCTGGAAGGACATGATCAGCACGCTGCGGATGGTCGGCTACGATCACGTCATCAGCATCGAGCATGAAGACAGCCTGATGTCGTCCTCCGAGGGACTGCGGAAGGCCGTGACGTTTCTCAAACCGCTTCTCATCAAGGACGCCGCCGGCGCGGCGTATTGGGCCTGACCATGACGATGCAGAGAATCGTGCTGGCTAACCTGCTGGCCTCGATGATCGTGGGAACAACGCTCGCGGGACAGAGCGCGCAGCTCGGCTACAGCGATACGCCGATGCTGCCCGGCGGCAAGTGGCACGTCCACGACGGGATGCGCCCGCAGCCGACGATCGTCACGCCCGGCCCGGCCGGCGAGCCGGTGCCGGCGCCGGCCGATGCCGTCGTTCTTTTCGACGGCCGCGACCTCTCCAAATGGCAGACGCCCGACGGCAAGCTCGCCGGCTGGCGCGTCGTCAACGGCGCGATGGTGGTGCAGCCGATGTCGGGCGACGTGGTTTCGAAGGACACGTTCGGCGACGTTCAACTCCACGTCGAATGGGCGACGCCCGACAAGCCCGAAGGCAGCGGCCAGGAGCGCGGCAACAGTGGCGTGTTCCTGATGGAACGCTACGAAATCCAGGTACTCGACAGCTTCAAGAACCAGACCTATCCCGACGGTCAGGCGGGAGCGATCTACGGGCAGTTTCCGCCGCTCGTCAACGCCTCGCGCGGCCCCGGCATCTGGCAGACCTACGATATCGTCTTCATCGCGCCGCGGTTCGCCGATGGCAAGCTGGTCTCACCGGCGCGCGCCACGGTGTTTCACAACAACGTCCTGGTGCAGCACGACGTCACGCTGATCGGCCAGACCGTGCACCGCGAAGTCGGCAAGTACGAGGCGCACGCCGATCGTCTGCCGATCAAACTGCAGGATCACGGGAATCCGACTCGGTTCCGGAACATCTGGGCCAGGCGGCTTCAGTAAACTCGAAACTTCAAACTTCAAACTCAAAACTTGGGTTCTCGAACCAAGAACCAAGGCTGAAGTTTCGAGTTTCCAGTTTCTAGTTTGAAGTTGACAGTGGCCGCGGTCGAAACACCACCGCAAACAACACGAACACCACCGCGGCGCCCGCGGCCGGAATCATCCAGATGCTCGGCCAGTTGTGTCCGCCGGTCGTGACGTAGCTGTCGACGACGCGGCCGCTGACGTAGGCGCCGATGAAGTAGCCGACGCCGTTCGTGACGAAGTTCAGGAAGCCCTGGGCGGCGGCGCGGGTCTTCGCGCCCGCCTGCTGATCGGTGTAGATCTGACCGCTGACGAAGAAGAAGTCGTAGCAGATCCCGTGCAGCAGGATCCCGGCGTAGATCAGCCACATTCCGGCGCCGGCGTTGCCGTAGCCGAAGGCGAGATAGCGCACGGCCCACGCCGCCATGCCGATCAGCATGATCTTCTTGATCCCGAGCCTCGCCAGCATCACCGGCAGCACCAGCATGAAGCCGATCTCGCTCATCTGGCCGAAGGTCTGGATCGACGCCGCCTGCGGCACGCCGATCTCGTTCAGGAACATGTTCGTGAACGCGTAGTAGAACTGCAGCGGCACGCACAGCAGGAACGATCCGATCACGAAGACCAGGAATCCCGGGTCTTTCAGCAGATAGAGCGCGTCGAGGCCGAGCGCGTCCCGCACCGAAAACGGCGCGCCCGCCGCCTTCGGCGGCGTGTGCGGCAGTGTGAACGAGAACAGTCCCATCAGCACCGATGCCCCCGCCGCCAGCTGCATCGGCGTGTTCAGCGCGTCGGCCTTCAGCACGGTGCCGACGACGATGCCGGCGACGATCCAGCCGATGGTGCCGAAGACACGGATGATCGGAAAGTCCTTCGCCGGGTCCTTGACGTGATGGAACGACACCGAGTTCGTCAGCGACAGCGTCGGCATGTAGCACAGCGCGTAGACGATCAGCAGCGGGAAGAACGCGCTCCACTCGGTCTGCCGGGAGACGACCCACATCATCACCGCACCGGCGAGATGAAGCATCGCCAGCAGCTTCTCGGAGGCGAAGAACCGGTCGGCGATGACGCCGAGGAAAAACGGCGACACCAGCGCCGCGATGGCGGTCGCGCCATAGGCGTCGCCAATCTGCGCGCCCGAGAACCCGCGCGTCTGGCCGAGATACGTGCCCATGGTGACGAACCACGACCCCCAGATGAAGTACTGGAGGAACATCATTGCGGAGAGCTTCGCGCGTGTATTCATTGGCTTCGCTGATCAGGTCTTGGGTCTTCGGTCTTGGGTCTTGGGGCGTGAGCTGAGCATGTGACCCAAGACCCAAGTCCCAAGACCCAAGACGGTTTACGCAAGGAGCGCGCGCCTGCAGTATTCAAGGCAGCGCGCCACTTCGGTGACCGCGTCCGTGCCCTTGTATTCGTACTCGAGCTGCGCGGGGATGTCCCACTTGCGGTCGCGCAGCCGGCGAAGCACCGGGATGATCGGCGTGTCGCCCTCGCCGAAGGGCACATTCGCGCCCTGGTTCTTCTTCCGATCCTTGATGTGCAGCGAGACGATGCGATCGTGATGCTCGTCGAGAAACGGGACCGGATCGAAATTCGCGGCGGTGAAGTGGCCGATGTCGAGGTTGATCGCGATTCTGTCCGACGCACCCTTCATCGCGGTGGCGAAGTCCGCCGCGGTCGCGAACTGATCCGGGCCGATCTCCGAATGATTGTGAAACGCCACGGTGATCCCGGTCCGTTTTGCGTGCGGGTCGATGCGCCGCACCAGGCTGACCGGCGACGACGCGGTGATGACGTTGACGCCGAGCGCCGTCGCCATCTCGAAGCCGCGGGCGATTTCCTCGTCGGTCCAATCGCTCTCGAAGCTGAGGTTGTAGGCGGTCAACGTAATGCCGGCGTCGCTGAACTTCCGGCGCACGCCGGCGAAGAAGTCCAACGGCGTTTCGAGACGCCATTTGCGCGTGGCCTGCCGCCGGTTCGCGCCAGCCGGCACCACGATGATGTCGCGGCTTTCGACCTGCGGCGACCACAACTCGCAATACGACAACCCGATCGACGCCATGGCCTGGATCGTCGCGTCGAGCGAGCGATCGCGGAAGCTGTAGGTCTGCGCGCCGATGCGCACGCCGGCGATCTTCGAGTCGCGCCGCGGCAGCCGCGGCGCCAACGGCGCCGCGGCGAACGCGGCGGCCGCGAGCCCGTTGAATTCCCGCCGCGTCAGCCTGCGCACGCCGCCGTTTAGAGCGAGTAGCCGGCCCGATACGTCCGGGTCAGGAAGTCGTTCGCCGACGGGTCGTTGGTGATCTGCATTTTCGCGCCGTCGTAGAACAGCTTCTTGCCGGCGCGCAGCGAGGCCACGCCGAGCAGCATGATCTCGGTCAGATGGGCCGCGTACGAGAACGGACTCGAAATCTCGTCTTTCCCCTTGATCGCATTGACCCAGTTCATTTCGTGGGCTTCGTGCGGCACGCGCACCATCTTTTCCTTCGGCGCGCCGTGCTCGTTGTGCCGATCGATCGGCAGCAGCCGCGGCCGCTGGCCGTAGGTGTTCTGCAGCATCTTGCCCTTGCTGCCGATGTAGAGGATTCCCCCCTCGCCGTTGAACGCCTCTTCGCCCATTTCCTCCGGCTTCGGCGGCGTCAGCCCGCCGTCGTACCACGTCAGCTTGACCGGTGGCATGCCGTTGCGCGCCGGGAACGAGTAGTAGGTCGTCGTCGCATTCGGATAGCAGACCTTGTCGAACGGCGTCGACGCCGTCTCGATCTCCGTCGGCAGGCCGAGCTTCAGGCCCCACACCGGATGATCGATCAGGTGCGCGCCCATGTCGCCGAGCGCGCCCTGGCCCCAGTCGACCCAGCCGCGCCAGTTGAACGGGTGATAGACGGGGTGGTACTCGACATCGGGAGCGACGCCGAGAAACAGATCCCACGCGAGCGTGTCGGGGACCGACACGCCTTCGGACTTCATCGCCGCCGCCAGCCGGCGTGAGATGCCGCTGTTGTTCCAGCGCAGCGGCGTCGTCAGGTTGTCCGGCAGCGCCGCCGGCCGCGGAATACCCTGCGGCCAGAACGCGAGCGGGCGATTCGTCCACACGTGCACTTCGCGGACGTCGCCGATCACGCCGGACATCAGATATTCCTGTCCGCGCCGCGCCTCGTCCTGCGAGTGGCCCTGGTTGCCCATCTGCGTGACGAGCCGGGTATCGGCGGCCTTCTTGGCGAGATGCCGCGCTTCATGCACCGACCAGCACATCGGCTTCTGCACGTAGACGTGCTTGCCGGCGTCCATCGCCGCCGATGCGATCACCGCGTGCATGTGATCCGGCGTCGCGACGATCACGGCGTCGATGTCTTTCTGCTGCTCGAGCATCCGGCGGTAGTCGCGATGCTTTTGCAGACGCGGCAGTTGCGCGTCGACGAAGCGCTTGAGCGTCGCGTCGCCGTCCTCTCGCGTCCACTTCGCGTCGGCGTCCTGCTGCGCCTTCGACTTGCCGAAGTTCTTGTAGGTCGGTCCGGCCGAACCGCCGGCCCGGCCGCCGCCCGCCCCCTGGCCGCCCTGGCGTCCGCCGCCGGTACCGGTGCCGGCCGCCGCCGCGGGCGGATAGACGCGGTCCTGCCACGATTTGATCTTCCGATCGAGCAGCAAGGTGTCGACGTCGCAGATCGCGACGATGTTCTGGCTCATCACCTGCTGAGCGTTGTTGCCGCCCATGCCGTTGATGCCGACCACCGCGATATTGAGGAGATCGCTCGGCGCCTGCATGCCCCGTCCGAGCACGTGCCGGGGCACGATCATGAAACCGGCCGCCGCGCCAGCCGCCGTCGTCACGAATTGGCGTCTCGAAACGTCCTTGCCCGCAGGTGTGTCGCTCATCCTTGCCTCCCGGTAGCGGCAACTGTGCCCTAGTGAGCGGAGGCGGTCAATAGCTCGCTTCGCTCACCGTGCGGGGTGCGCCCTGCGACGTGCGCTGTGCGGGGTTCTCGGGTTCCCGGTTCGCTGGTTCTGTCGCACTCCGCACGGCGCAAAGGCGCACCGGCGCACGCTCCGCTAAGATCATGAGATGCGAGTTCTGGTCGCCGGCGCCGGACTGGCCGGCCTCTCGGCGGCGCGCGCCCTCGAAGCGCACGGCGCCGACGTCGTCGTCATCGAGGCCCGTGACCGGGTGGGCGGCCGGGTGTGGACCTGGCGCGAGCCGTTTCGCCGCCGCCATCACGCCGAAGCCGGCGCGGACCTCATCGAGGGCGAGCAGGAGCACACGCTGGCGCTCGCGAAGGCGCTTCGGCTCACCCCGGCGCGGATTCACCGTCGGGGCTTCGGTTACTACGGCCCGAACGTCCGCGGCCAGATGGTGATTCAGAAACTCGAGTCCGCGTTTCACTCGATGGCGGCGCCGCTCGCCGGCGCGATGCGCGACTACGCGCTCTCCGAACAACGCTGGGACTCCGCGATCGCGCTGCGGCTGGGGCGCACACCGCTCGCTGCGTATCTGGATCAGGCGCGCACCCCGCGGTGGGTGCGTGAACGGATGCGCGGGTTACGCGGCTTGTTCCTCGCCGATCCCGACGTGCTGTCGACGCTGGCCGTCGTTGATTTCTTCGCCACCGCGGGCGCGCCCGGCGGCGATGCGATGTATCGCATCCGCGGCGGCAACGATCGTCTCGCCACCGGGATCGCCGCGCGCCTGCGACGGCCGCCGCGGCTCGAGACGATCCTTCGCGCCCTCCATATGCGCGACGGCGGCCTCACTGCCGTCGTCGACCATCGCGGCCGCCGCGATCAGATCCGCGCCGACTACATCGTCGTCGCGATACCGGCGGCGACGCTGCGCGACGTCGAGATCGCGCCGGCGCCGCCGGACCTGCAGCAGCGGTCGTGGCACGAGCTGCGTTACGGCGCGGCGACGCGTCTGGCGGTGCAGTTCTCGTCGCGTTTCTGGCGAAAGCCCGGACGGCCGCTGGCGTTCGGCACCAACCAGCCGTTCGGGGCGGTCTGGGACGCGAACGAGCAGCAGCGCGGCCGCGGTGGGATTCTCAGCTTTCTTGCCGGCGGGCAGGCGTCGGCGGAGTTGCAGGCGATCCTGGCGCGCGCCGACGTTGCCGGCGTCGCAAAGCGCCTGCGCTGGCTCGGCCGGCCCGCCGACGTGATCGCGAGCCGCGTCATTCGCTGGGAGGACGAGCCGTGGTCACGCGGCGGCTACGCCTATCTCGATCATCGCTTCGATCCGAGGCTGCGCGATTGGCTGGCGCGTCCGTGGCAGCGTGCGGTGTTTGCCGGCGAACACACGAGTATTCGCTGGCAGGGCTACGTCAACGGCGCGATCGAGACCGGCCTGCGCGCCGCCGCGGAGATCAGCGCGCTGAAAGCAGGTTAGGGGGACGGGGGGCGGCTCGCGCGAAGCAGATTCCGATCGAAGAAGGCTTTCTGAGCCGCGAGCAGGGCCTCGAAGGCGCGCGCGAGCGCATCATGTGGCGGCGTTTCGATCGGCGCAAACCGGCGCGTGAGATAGCCGTCGGCAGTGACGTCGTTGTGTCCGACATGCGCGGGCGCGAAGACCTGGCGTGTGACCTGGCCTGGCGCGGCGCGGCGAAAGGCTTCCCACGCCGTGTCAGCCGCGAGTCGATCCTCCGTCGTCGCGTGCAACAGGGCGGCGCGAAACTGCGCCGGCTCCCAGAGGCCCGTTTTCGCATCGGCGTCGGCGTCGCGGCCGGTCGCGAACGCGCTGTCCTGGAGGGCGACGGCGCGAACCGACGGCTCGCTCATCGCCAGCATCAGCAGCGCGTGGCTCTGACCAATCGCCCCGACCCGCGATGCGTCGATTTCTGTCGACGCACGGAGCCGCCCGATCGCGTCACGCAGGTCGCGCACGAACTCGCGCTGCCGCTGGGCGATGCGATCGACAAGATCAGCGCCGGCCGGCGGCGCCCCGGGTCGTGACACTACTGCGAACGCGTAGCCGTGACTGGCGAAAAACTCCGCCGCGACCGGCCACGCACCGGGGAGATGGATGGCGACGATCAGCGGTGCGGCGCTGGCCGCTGCTGGCGTGTCTCGGCAGCCGCGCATCGGCGCTGCCGTTACGCGGGCCCACTGCGCATCGTCGAGCGGCGGCGCCGCAAAAGACCACGCCTGCCGAAGTTGAGCCGCTACCTCCTGTCCGGGTTCGCGCGCGTCAGCCCGGAGATAGTCGCCGTAGGTCAGTGGCGTCGGGCAGGTCGCCGAAGCGGCCGGATACCAGAGCTGGATTTCACCAGCGGGGACACCGTCATGCGCCGCCAGGAGCGCAGTTCGAAAACCGACGGCGGATCGTCCGTAGTCAACGTCGACGGCGCGCGCCGCCAGGACGCCCAGCCCGACGACGAATAGACCGATTGACCCGACAACCCGCCGCACCGCGCGATTCTATGGGCGCAGTGGCTGCACTTCGACGCTGATCGGGCTGCCCTCGCGAACTGGTCTGGTCTCCACGCAGGTGTGGTCGTACTCGGCGAGCGCGCCGAAGTGCGCGGATAGCAGCACGATCGCCGCGTTCAACGCCGCGTCTTCGGTGTCGCCGCCGACCCGGGCACGGCTGCCGTCAGCGGTGACGATCGGATGACCAAGGCCATCGTCGTCGACGGCGGTCATCAGCGCGACGAACGCCGGCCATGCCGGATCGCCGTCGTTGGGTGCGACGTCGACATGGCAGTGCGCGCGGGCAAAGACGACTTCGTGGCAGCTCATTGACGCAGGACTCCCTGGAGCGTGGTGACGAGTTCGTCGTGTTTGACCGGCTTGACGAGATGCGCAACGAAGCCGGCGGCGGCGGTCTGGTGGCGATCCTTCGGCTGCCCCCACCCGGTGAGCGCGATCAGCGGCAGCGACCGACCCCAGGGCTGCGCGCGCATCCGAATCGCGGTTTCGTAGCCGTTGAGATTCGGCATGCCGAGGTCGAGCAGCACCACCTCGGGGACGAAGGTTTCAGCGATGCCGAGCGCCTCGAGGCCGTCATTCGCGGTCGCGACCTCGTGGCCGCCGATACGCAGCATCATCGCCAGCGTCTGCGCCGCGTCTTCGTTGTCATCGACCACGAGGATGCGCGAGCGACGGAGCGAATGGTCGTGCAGGGGCTGGCCGTCGCCGCCCGTGGCCGCTTGAATCAGTATTGCCGGCAGCCGCAGCACGATCTCGGTGCCGGTATCCACGCCATCGCTCGACGCGGTCGCCTCGCCGCCGTGCATGTCCATCAGCTTCTTCACCAGCGCGAGGCCGATGCCCAGGCCGCTCGTCGATCGATCGAGCGGCGTGTCGAACTGGGTGAACAGATCGAACATGCGCGGAATCATCTCGGGCGGCACGCCGATCCCGTTGTCGCGGACGCGCACGACCGCGCTGCCGCCTTCGTGCGCCGCCGTCAGGGTGATGTGTCCGCCCGGCTTGGTGAACTTTGCCGCGTTGTGCAGGACGTTGGCGACGACCTGTCCGAGCCGCGTCGGATCGCCGTCGACCATCAGCGGCGACTCCGGTTGCAGGACGATGATCGAGTGATTCCGGGCGTCGAAGTGCGGCCGGCTCGATTCGACGGCGGCCGCGATCACGACACGCAGATCGGTGACTTCGCGACGCAGGCTGATCAGGCCGCGGGTAATCCGCGAGACGTCGACCAGGTCGTCGATCATCCGCGCCAGCTGACCAACCTGCCGCTGGACGACATTGCCGGCGGTGCGGTGCTGTTCGGGCGACAGGTCCGACAGGCTCAGCAACTGCGCCGCCTGCTGGATCGCGGCGAGCGGATTGCGGAGCTCATGCGCGAGGACGGCCAGGAACTCGTCTTTCCGGCGCGCCGCCTCCTCGAGTTCGGCGGTGCGCGACGCCACCCTCCGTTCGAGATCCTCGTTGAGCACCTCGAGGCTTCGCGTCGCCTGATAGAGCTCGAGAAAGACGCGGACCTTGGCGCGCAGAATCTCCGGCACCACCGGTACGGGCACGTAGTCGACGGCGCCGGATTCATAGCCGCGCAGCCGGTCGAGGTCGCTGAGCGCGATGCCGGAGACGAAGATGATCGCGGTGCGCTTGAAGCGCGGATGCTCGCGAATCATTGCCGCCAGCTCGAAGCCGTCGAGGTCGGGCATGATCACGTCGATCAGCACGACCGCGAAATCGGTGCGCAGCAGGTTGTCGAAGGCGTCGCGCGCCGAGGTGGCCGTCACCAGCGTCGCATCGAGATCGCGCAGGACCGCCTCGTAAGTCAGCAGCTTGCCGGGCTGATCGTCGACGAGCAGGACGTTGGGGCGGGGGAGCGGTTTCATGGCTTCAACGATGCAGCCACATCCGCAGCGACGCGAGCAGCTGCTCGGTGTTGACCGGCTTGGCGATGTAGTCGGACGCGCCGGCCTCGAGACACTTCTCGCGATCGCCTTTCATCGCCTTGGCGGTCAGCGCGATGATCGGCAGGCGCCGGAACGACGGATCGCGCCGAATCGTCTGAATCGTCTCGAAGCCGTCCATGCCCGGCATCATGATGTCCATGAGCGCGATCGAGACGTCCGATCGCGACTCGAGAATCGAGACCGCCTCGCGCCCGGTCGACGCCGCGACGACGTGCATGCCGCGCCGCTCGAGCACGCTCGAGAGCGCGAAGATGTTGCGCACGTCGTCATCGACGATCAGCACGGTCCGGCCGATCAGCGCCTCGTCGGAACGGTGCAGCCGATCGAGCATGTCCTGTTTGTGCGCCGGCAGGTCGGCGACGGGGCGGTGCAGGAACAACGCGGTCTCGTCGAGCAGACGTTCCGGCGACTCGACGCCCTTGACGACGACGCTGCGCGCCAGCGTGTGCAGCCGCGCCTCATCATCGGGCGACAGCTCGCGGCCGGTGAAGACGACGACCGGCAGATCGCGCCAGCGCGGCTCCGCGGCGAGCCGCTCGAGCACGTCGAAGCCGGTCATGTCGGGAAGCCGCAGGTCGAGCACGATGCAGTCGAACTCCTCCATCCCGAGCATGGTCAGCGCCTGCTCGCCGCTCTCCGCGGCGATGATGTCGATGTCATCGGAGCCGAGCAGTTCGCGGATCGAGAGCTGCTCCGCGAGACTGTCTTCGACGACGAGCAGGCGCCGGCGGCGGGGAGCGGCAAACGTCTTGATGCGCGACAGCGCGTCGACGAGACCCTCTTCCGACGACGGCTTGTTGACGAACGAGAACGCGCCGCGGGACAGGCCGTTCTGACGATCCTCGTCGAGGGTCACGATCTGCACCGGGATGTGGCGGGTCCGGGGGTCCTGCTTGAGCTGGCTCAGCACCGTCCAGCCGAGCATGTCGGGCAGGAAGACGTCGAGCGACACCGCCGTCGGAGTGAACTGGCGCGCGAGCGCCAGTGCCTCCTCGCCGCGCATTGCCAGCAGGACCTTGAAGCCGTGCCGGCGAGCCGTTTCGACGAGGATGCGCGCGTAGTCCGGATCGTCTTCGACGATCAGCAGCGTCGCGTCGCCGTCGGCAATATCGTGGCGATCGTCGGGGATCGGATCGACCGCGCGTTCGGCGACGCGCGGCGCCGGAATCGGCCGCGTCCACGGACGCTGCGGCGCCGGCTCGAGGCTGCGCAAATCACTCGATGGACCGATGAAACGAAGCGGCAACAGCAGCGTGAACGTACTGCCGACGTTCGGTGTGCTGCTGAGCTGAATCTCGCCGCCGAGCAGGCTCGCCAGTTCACGGCTGATCGCCAGGCCGAGGCCGGTGCCGCCGTACTTCCGGCTGGTGCTCGCGTCCGCCTGCTGGAACGCCTCGAAAATGATGCGCTGCTTGTCCTGCGGGATGCCGATGCCGGTGTCCGACACTTCGAACGCGACGACGATCGGCGACTGCGACAGCACCGGATGATCCGGGCTCCAGCCGCCCGACACCGCCGTGACGCTGAGCCGGACGCCGCCCATCGCGGTGAACTTGAACGCATTCGAGAGCAGGTTCTTCAACACCTGCTGGAGGCGCTTGGCGTCCGTGGTGATCGAGCGCCCGAGTCGCGGATCGAGCTGCACATCGAACGTCAGGCCGCGGTTGTCGGCCTCATGCCGGAAGGTGCGGGTCAGCTGATCGAGCATCGTCGCGAAATAGACCTCGGCGGGTTCGACGGTGACGGTGCCGGACTCAATCTTCGAGAGGTCGAGGATGTCGCTGATCAGCGTCAGCAGGTCGGTGCCGGCACCGTGAATGGTGCGCGCGAACTCGACCTGCTTCGGAGAGAGATTGCCTTCCGGGTTTTCCGAGAGCTGCTGGCCGAGAATCAGGATGCTGTTGAGCGGCGTCCGCAGCTCGTGCGACATGTTGGCGAGGAACTCGGACTTGTACTTCGACGTCAGCGCCAGCTCGGCCGCCTTCTCTTCGACTGCCCGCCGCGCCTGGTCGATTTCCTGATTCTTGCGCTCGACCTCGACGTTCTGCTCGGCCAGCTGCTGCGCCTTCTGCGCCAGCTGCTCGTTGGTCTGCTGCAGCTCGGTCTGCTGGGTCTGCAGTTCGCCAGCCAGCTGCTGCGACTGCACCAGCAGCGCCTCGGTCTGCATCGTGACCTCGATCGAGTTGAGGACGATGCCGATGTTGGAGGTCAGCTGATCGAGAAACGCAAGCTGCGAATCGGAGAACACGTGCAGCGACGCCAGCTCGATCACCGCCTTGACCTGGCCTTCGAACAGCACCGGCAGGACGATGACGCTGGCGGGCATCACCCGCAGCAGGCTCGAGCCGATCGGCATCGCCGTCTGCGGCACGTCGCGGATCAGCATCCGCTGTTTTTCCGCGGCGCACTGCCCGAGCAGGCCCTGGCCGATGCGCAGGTATTCGGCGTGGCCGGCTTCGCCGTCGTCGGCGAAGGCCGCGACCTTCTTCAGGCGCGGCGCCGGATCGAGCTCCATCTGGTAAATCACGCCCTGGTGGGCGCCGACCAGCGTGGTCAGCTCCGAGAGCAGCAGCCGACCGACCGTGCCGAGGTCGCGCTGGCCCTGCAGCATGTTGGTGAAGCGCGCGAGGTTGGTCTTCAGCCAGTCCTGCTCGGTGTTGCGGTCGGTCGTGAGGCGGAGGTTGTCGATCATCGTGTTGATGTTGTCGCTCAACTCCGCGACTTCGCCGCGCGCCTCGACCTGAATCGATCGCGTCAGGTCGCCCTTGGTCACGGCGGTGGCGACCTCGGCAATCGCGCGCACCTGCGTCGTCAGATTCGCCGCGAGCAGGTTGACGTTCCCGGTCAGGTCCTTCCACGTGCCGGCGGCGCCAGGCACGTTGGCCTGGCCGCCGAGGCGGCCTTCGACGCCGACCTCGCGCGCGACCGTGGTGACCTGGTCGGCGAACGTCGCCAGCGTCTCGGTCATGTTGTTGATCGTCGAGGCGAGCGCCGCGACTTCGCCCTTGGCCTTCACGGTGAGGCTCTGTTTGAGGTCGCCGTTGGCGACGGCGGTGACGACGAGGACGATGCCGCGGACCTGCTCGGTGAGGTTGGCGGCCATGACATTGACGTTGTCGGTGAGGTCCTTCCACGTGCCGGCGACGCCGGGGACGTTGGCCTGGCCGCCGAGCCGGCCTTCGGTGCCGACCTCGCGCGCCACCCGCGTGACTTCGGCGGCGAAGCCGTTGAGCTGGTCGACCATCGTGTTGATCGTGTTCTTCAGCTCGAGAATCTCGCCCTTGGCGTCGACGGTGATCTTGCGCGACAGGTCGCCGCCGGCGACGGCGGTGGTGACTTCGGCGATGTTGCGCACCTGCGTCGTCAGGTTGGCCGCGAGCAGGTTGACGTTGTCAGTGAGGTCCTTCCACGTGCCGGCCGCGCCGGGCACGTTGGCCTGGCCGCCGAGCCGGCCTTCGGTGCCGACTTCGCGCGCGACCCGCGTCACTTCGCCGGCGAACGAGCGCAGCTGATCGGTGGTGGTGTTCAGGGTTTCTTTGAGCTGGAGCAGCTCGCCGCGGACGTCGACGCTGATCTTCTTCGACAGGTCGCCGTTGGCGATCGCGGTGGCGACCTCGGCGATGTTGCGGACCTGGCCGGTGAGGTTGCTGGCCATGAAGTTGACGTTGTCGGTCAGGTCCTTCCAGGTGCCGGCGACGCCGGGCACGCTCGCCTGGCCGCCGAGCTTGCCTTCGGTGCCGACTTCGCGCGCGACCCGCGTCACTTCCGACGAGAACGCGTTGAGCTGGTCGACCATCGTGTTGATGGTGTTCTTCAGCTCGAGGATCTCGCCCTTGACGTCGACGGTGATCTTGCGCGACAGGTCACCGCGCGCGATCGCGGTGGCGACGTCGGCGATGTTGCGCACCTGCGACGTCAGGTTGTTGCCCATCGAGTTGACGGAGTCGGTCAGGTCCTTCCACGTGCCGGCGACGCCGAGGACGTTGGCCTGGCCGCCGAGGCGGCCCTCGGTGCCGACTTCGCGCGCGACGCGCGTCACTTCGCCGGCGAACGCGTTGAGCTGGTCGACCATCGTGTTGATGGTGTCCTTGATTTCGAGGATCTCGCCGCTGACGTCGACGGTGATCTTCTGCGACAGGTCGCCCTTGGCGATCGAGGTCGCGACCTTCGACACGTCGCGCAGCTGCACGGTCAGGTTGCCGGCGAGCAGGTTGACGTTGTCGGTGAGGTCCTTCCACGTGCCGGCGACGCCGGGCACCGTCGCCTGGCCGCCGAGCTTGCCTTCGGTGCCGACCTCGCGCGCGACCCGGGTCACTTCGGCGGCAAACCCGTTGAGCTGGTCGACCATCGTGTTGATGGTGTTCTTGAGCTCGAGGACCTCGCCCTTGACGTCAACCGTGATCTTGCGCGACAGGTCGCCGCGGGCGACCGCGGTGGTGACTTCGGCGATGTTGCGCACCTGCGTGGTCAGGTTCGCGGCCAGCAGGTTGACGTTGTCGGTCAGATCTTTCCAGGTGCCGCCGACGCCGGGCACTTCCGCCTGCCCGCCGAGGCGGCCGTCGGTGCCGACCTCGCGCGCAACCCGCGTGACTTCGCCCGCGAACGCGTTGAGTTGATCGACCATCGTGTTCAGCGTCTGCTTCAGCTGCAGAATTTCACCGCTGACGTCGACGGTGATCTTCTTGGACAGGTCGCCCTCGGCGATCGCGGTCGCGACCTCGGCGATGTTGCGGACCTGCGCCGTCAGGTTGTTGGCCATCGAGTTGACCGAATCGGTGAGGTCCTTCCACGTGCCGGCGACGCCGAGCACGTTGGCCTGACCACCGAGCCGGCCCTCGGTGCCGACCTCGCGCGCGACCCGCGTGACTTCGCCGGCGAAGGCGTTGAGCTGGTCGACCATGCCGTTGATCGTCTCTTTCAACAGCAGGATCTCGCCGCTGACGTTGACGGTGATCTTCTTCGACAGGTCGCCCTTGGCGATCGCGGTCGCGACTTCGGCGATGTTGCGCACCTGGCCGGTCAGGTTGCTGGCCATGAAGTTGACGTTGTCGGTCAGGTCCTTCCAGGTGCCGGCGACGCCGGGCACGCTCGCCTGGCCGCCGAGCTTGCCTTCGGTGCCGACTTCGCGCGCGACCCGCGTGACCTCGCTGGCAAACGCGTTGAGCTGATCGACCATCGTGTTGATGGTGTCCTTGAGCTCGAGGATTTCGTCGCGGACGTCGACCGTAATCTTGCGCGACAGGTCGCCGCGGGCCACCGCGGTGGTCACCTGTGCGATGTTGCGCACCTGGCCGGTCAGGTTGCCGCACATCGCGTTGACCGAGTCGGTGAGGTCCTTCCACGTGCCGGCGACGCCGGGCACCAGTGCCTGACCGCCGAGCTTGCCGTCGGTGCCGACCTCGCGGGCGACGCGGGTCACTTCCGACGCGAACGACCGCAGCTGATCGACCATCGTGTTGATGGCTTCCTTCAACTGCAGAATCTCGCCGCGAACGTCGACGGTGATTTTCTTGGAGAGGTCGCCATTGGCGACCGCGATCGTGACCTCGGCGATGTTGCGCACCTGCGCCGTCAGGTTGCTCGCCATCAGGTTGACGCTGTCGGTCAGATCCTTCCAGACGCCGCTGACGTCCTGCACCTGCGCCTGACCGCCGAGCTTGCCGTCGGTGCCGACCTCGCGCGCGACCCGCGTCACTTCCGACGTGAACACGCCGAGCTGGCGGATCATCGTGTTGACGATCGTCGCCGAGCGCAGAAACTCGCCTTCGAGCGACCGGCCGTCCACGTCGAGCCGCACGGTCTGCAGCAGGTCGCCCTGTGCCACCGCCGCCAGCGCGCGCGTCACTTCGGTCGTCGGCCACAGCAGATCGTCGATCAGCGTGTTGACCGACGACTCCATCTGGCCCCAGGCGCCGCGGGTGCGGTCGAGCTTGATCCGCTGGCGGGTCAGCCCCTTGCGGCCGACCAGTTCGCCGACCCGGGCCAACTCCTGTGAAATCCGGGCGTTGGTCGAGACGATGTCGTTGAAGGTGTCGGCGATTTTGCCGTCGAGGCCGATCCAGTTGCCGGGTAGCCGTACGGAGAAGTCGCCGTCCCGCATGGCCTGGAGAGCGCAGAGCAACTCAGCGTGATGGACTGCAGTCGTGTCGTCGGTCGACCCCGCGCCGATTGCCGGCGCAAACCCAGCGTGTTGTTCCATGGATGCTCCGCGGAATAGCTGATGCGGAGCACATTCGGTGCCGCCGGTTGGAAATGGTTTGGCACACTTTGACCAGGCCGGCTGGGGTGTCCGGTGGTCATAGTACGTAACCCGCTGCCGACACTACTACGCCGCCGACACCTTGTTCGTCGGGGGGGCCGCGCCCGGTCCCGATCGCGCCGAGAGTTCCTGCAGCCCGTCGCGCGTCTCAGTCAGGGCGCGGCCGATGTGGGTCGTTCCACTCTCCGACAGCGCTCGGATTTCCGCGTCGCCATCCGGCGCCGCGCCCCATCGGCCGACAAAAATCGGCAAATCAGGCCGCGTTCGCCGGAGCTGCTTGATCGCGTAGCGTAACCGCGAGGTCGACGTCGGCGGCACGTCCACCAGGCAGACGGCGTCGTAGTGTCCGTCGTCGACGCTGGCCGCGATTTCGGCGACCAGTTGTTGGGGCGACCCGATGTCCAGTTCGATGCTGGTCTCGGCGAGCAGCGTCTTCAGCATCTGCAGCGCCGCGGCGTCGGCAGGCCCGCTGATCGGGCAACCCAGCACGCGGAGCCGCGTCGGCATCGGCGGATCGTCGTGCTCGTGGTCTTCCTTCGACGTCGGTTCGCGTTCGACGAGCGTGAGCAGTTCCTTGGTCAGCTCCGAAACCTTTGCCTCATCGTCGGGCGAGAGCCGGCCCTCGAGGACGTCGCGCCGCGCGCAGATCAGCGCCGGCAACATGATTTCTCCGAAGACCTCACTCGGGCTGCGCTTTGGCCGATGCGCGTCGATCAGTTCCCAGGCATCGCCGGGTTCCCCCGCGAGCAGGCGCTGATAATAGCGCGCGTCCTCACTGAGCGGAGGTTCGTCGGACATCATCATCGACATCCCGCGCAACCCGTTCACGTGCTTGCCCAGGACGACGACGCACACCGTCAGCGGCGTGGCCAGCAAGAGGCCGAGCGGTCCCCACAGCCAGGTCCAGAAGGCCACCGCCACGAGCAGCGCCGTTTGCGTCACCCCGGCGACGCCGGCATACAGCACGGTTTCGAGGACGAGGTTGGTGAAGATCTCGACGACCACGAACATCCCCGCGACCCACAGCGTTGGCGTCCAGCCGGGCAGCGCCGCGAGCGTGATCACAGTCGGAGCGCCGGCCGCGATCCACGGACCGAGATAGGGAATGAAACGCAACGCCGCGCCCAGCGCCGCCCAGAGGATTGGATATGGCGTGCCGATGAAGAACAACCCGAACCCGATCATCATGCCGTAGCCGGCGTTGACGAGCGATTGCATCAGCAGGTAGCGGCTGACCCGCGTCGCCGCCTCGTCGAGCGCCTTTGTGGTCGTCGCCATCCGCCCCGAGCCGATGACGCCGACGAGCCGGTCGCGCATGTCGCCATGCTCGAGGAGCATGAAGATCACGAGGACCGTGACCAGGCCGACATTGGCGAGCGGATCCAGCAGGGCGCTGAACCACGCCGGCATCCCGAAGGCGTTGTCGGGCTCCTGGACGACAACGGCCTGCGGCGCCCGTGCTTTCACCGGTCCGCCGATCTCGCGCTTGATGTCGTCGATTGTCGACTGTACCTGCTCAACGGCACCGCCGCGAACCGCCTGACGCACATCGGCGACCTTCTGCCGGATGGTTTGCCGGTAGCGTGGCAGCTCGAGCGCGAGGCTCGAGATCTGCCGCGTCAGTACCCACCCCAGCGTGGCGAGTCCGCCGCACGTCAACATCACTACCAGGATCACCGCCGGTCCGCGTCGAATCCATCGTTGCAACAGCATCACCGGCGGGTTGAGCAGGAACGTGAACAGCAGCGCCACCGCGACCGGCACGAGCACGGCCTCGGCCCAGTCGAGGACGAAGACGATCAACAGACAGCCCGCGAACGCGATCCAGTAGCGAGTGGTGACGGCGCGCAGCACGATGGCCAGATTGTGCAAGTGCGGTGCCACTTGATCCACCGTCGTGCAACCAATGGACACGGGTTGGCGGCGTCATCGATGTGGATGCGCTGGCACTGCGCTTGCTCCTTCCGATGACGGAGGGAAGACATGAAGAGAACGATGCCGTGGATGATCGCGACGACGCTCGCGCTGGCGACCGCCGTTGCCGTGGGTGCCGCGCAGACTCCAACGGACGAAGTCGAACGCGTCGAGAAATCCATTGCGACGCTGAATCAGTTGACGTCTGCGCCCGATGACGGCATCCCGCAATACCTGTTGGATCGAGCCGAGGCCATCGTGGTGATTCCGAATCTGGTGAAGGGCGGCTTCATCGTTGGCGCCAAGCATGGCAAGGGCGTGATCAGCACGCGCAACCGCGCCGCCCACCAGTGGTCGGCGCCCGCGTTCATCAACATGAGCGGCGGCACCATCGGCTGGCAGATTGGCGCCGAGTCGGTCGACCTCGTCTTGCTGGTGATGAACCCGAAAGGCGTCGACCAGCTGCTCCAGGATCGGTTCACGCTCAGCGGCGAGATGGCCGCGGCCGCCGGCCCGGTCGGACGCAACGCGACGGCGGCGACCAATGCGCAGGTCAACGCGCAAATCCTGGCCTACTCGCGGGCCAAAGGATTGTTCGCGGGCGCGACGCTCGAAGGCGCCGCGCTCCACTCCGACAAGGACTCGAACCGCGCGATGTACGGCGTCGATGACGTCAAGGGCGTCCTCACCGGCAAGAAGGACGGCGAGGCCCCGGCGATCGTTGCCTCCTGGCGCGAGACATTGAAGCGACTGGCGAAGTAGGCCGGCCGTGCGCGCTTGCGCCCGGCGGAAAAAGGAGACCGATATGAACGATGAGATCCTCAGAGGCAAGTGGCAGCAGATCAAGGGTGAGGCGAAAGTGCAGTGGGGCAAGCTGACCGATGACGACCTCGATCAGATCGAGGGCAACACCGAAAAGCTCGCCGGCAAACTGCAGGAGCGCTACGGCTACGCCAAGGACCAGGCGCATCAGGAAATTGATTCCTGGTCCCGGCGGTACGAGCCGGTTCAACCGTAACCACGGGTACTTCGGGTACTTCGGGTACGCGGGGTACGTCGGGTACCTCGAACGCGGCTTCGCCGGGTCAACTTTCTCCTCAGGTACGGGTACCTGATGAGAAAGAAGGCCCGGCGAAGCCCCGTTCCTTGTACCCGACGTACCCCGCGTACCCGGAGTACCTGAGGTACTGAAGTCCCGGAGGTACTGAAGTCCCGCAGGCAACCAATTAATGAGTGGCGTCGTCATATGTTGTGACGCAACCTATGTCCACACCACTGACTGAGCGCGAACTCAAACGCAGCAGCGCGACCCTGCTGGTGCTGTCCCTGGTCGACGAGACCCCCCGCCACGGTTACGACATCGGCAAATCGATCGAACAGCGGTCGAACGGCGCGATTGCCTTTCAGATGGCGTCGCTGTATCCGCTGCTGTACCGGCTCGAACATCGCGGCTGGATCAGCGGCAAATGGCAGCAGAAACCCGGCGAGCGGCGGCGTCGCTTCTATCGGATTACGCCCGAAGGCCGCCGCATTCTCGCGGCTGAGCGCGGCATCTGGCAGACGTTTGTCGGCGCCCTGGACCGCGTGGCGGGGCTCCGATGACGCCGTCACTGAACTGGCGCGCCATTGTCGCCGATGCGCTGCCGTCGATTTCCGGCGATCGGTTTCGCGACGACGAAATCCTCGATGAGCTGGCGCAGCACTGCGCCGACCGCGCCGTCGACCTCGAGGCCGAGGGGCTGACCGACGCGGCGATTCGCGCCCGTGTGCTCGGCGAACTCGGCAACCTGGTCCGCCAGGTCCGGGTGCTGCGCCAGGCGGTGCCGGCGGCGAGGCCGACATCGCCGCGCCGTCTCGCCGGCTGGACCGTCGGACTCTGGCAGGACGCCCGCTACGGGCTCCGCCTGATTGTCCGCGCGCCCGCGTTTTCCGGGGTTGCGCTGGTGACGATGGCGCTGGCGATCGGCAGCGCGACGATTGCGTTTTCGGTCGTCCGGACGGTGCTGGTCAAGCCGCTGCCGTACCCGGGCGCGGATCGCATCGTCCGCGTCTGGGAAGTCACACCACGCGGCGAGACGCACAACGTCGTGGCCTCCGCAAACTATCTCGACTGGCGCGACCGCGCCACCGGCTTCACGGCAATGGCGGCGGCCACGTCGCCGGCCGATGTTGCGCTAACCGGCGTCGGTGAGCCGCGGCGCATCCGTGTCGCACGCGTCACACCGTCGATTTTCGACGTCTTCGCGCCGGCGATGGCGCTCGGCCGCCGGTTCGAGGCGGCTGAAGCCGTTCCGGGCGGTCCGGCGGTCGTGATCCTGGCGCACGGGTTTTGGCGCGATCAGCTGGGCGCGGCGGCCGATGCCATCGGCAAGACGATCGTCGTCGACGCGCGCGTGTTCACCGTCGTGGGCATCCTGCCGCCGGCGGTTGATTTCTCGCTGCACGGCGCCGACGTGTTTGTCCCTTTGCGCTTCACTGACGCCGACCATGTCGAGCGCCGCTCCCACAACTATTACGTGACCGCGCGACTGCGCGACGGGGCGTCGCCAGCCACGGCCAACGCCGAGATGAAGGCAATCGTCACCTCGCTCACGCAGCAGTTTCCGAGCGACCTGGCGAGGTGGGGCGCCAATGTCGCCGCCTTGCGCGACGACGACGTGCGCGACGCGCGGCCGCTGCTGCTGGTGGTGATGGGCGTCGCATCGCTGCTGCTGCTGATTGCCGGCGCCAACCTTGCAAGCCTGCAGTTGGTCCGGGCCAGCCGCCGGCGCGGCGAACTCGCTATTCGGGCCGCCGTCGGCGCCGGCCGCGGACGGATGGTCCGCCAGTTGATCGTCGAAGCGGTGCTGTTGTGCGCGCTCGGCGGCATGCTCGCGGTCGGACTCGCGGCCCTGCTGCTGCCGGCGGTGGTCGCGGCCGCGCCCGCGGATATTCCGTACCTGACGAACGCGACCGTCGACGGCGCGGCGTTGTGCTTCGCGCTGATCGTCACCGCCGCGTCCGGCGTGCTGGTTGGACTGGCGCCGGCGCTGATGCTGCGGCGATCCGATCTTCAGCCGCTGCTGCATTCGGCGCGGACATCGGCGGGGCCGCGGCAGGAGCGGGTGCGACACGCGCTGGTCGCGGTGCAGGCCGGCCTCGCGGTCGTCCTGATCGTGTTCGCCTCATTGCTGGCGAAGAGCATGTGGCGCCTGCACGCCGTCGACTTCGGCTTCGCGGCCGACGGCGTCGCCAGTGCCGGCGTGTTCCTGCCGGCGGCGCGCTATCCCGGCAACGAGAGCCATCTGCAGTTTTTCGAACAGGCGCTGGAACGGATTCGGGCGATTCCAGGCGTCACCGCGGCGGCGAGTTCGTCGGGTGAGTTCGGCATTGGCGCCGGGATGACGTTCAGTTTCGCGATCGAGGGCCGCGTCGCGGCGAATGCCAACGGTCGCGAGGACCCGGTGCCGCTCCAGGCGGTGACGCCGCAGTTCTTCGAAACGATGCGGATTCCGTTGCTGCAGGGGCGAACGTTCACGGCCGCCGACCGGCACGGGGCGACCGCCGTGGTCGTCGTCAACGATCGGCTGGCGCGCCGGCTGTTCCCGGACGGCAGCGCCGTCGGCCGCCGCATAGTATTTCGTCAAGGCGAACTGCCATGGCGCGAGATCGTCGGCGTCGTCGGCGACACACGCGACGAGGGACTCGATCGCGAGCCGCCGCCGACACTCTACCTGCCGTATGCGCAGCGTCAGCCCAACTGGCGCTGGATGAGCTGGCAATCGCTGCTGGTGCGAACCACCGGCGACCCGGCGTCGGTGATTCCCGCGTTGCGCCGTGCCGTCTGGTCGCTCGACCCGGATCTGCCGCTCACCAACGCCCGGCCGGTGGTCGCGGCCTATGCCGAGCAGCTCTCGCAACGGCGCTTCGCGCTCGGCATGACGATCGCGTGCGCGTCGCTGGCATTGCTGCTCGGCGCGATCGGCATTTACGGCCTGCTGGCGTGCGCGGTCGCCGACCGCCGCCGCGAGATCGGCATTCGCCGCGCGCTCGGCGCCAGCGCGGTGCACGTCGTCGGCGCGATCGTGCGATCGGCGATGGCCTTCACCGCCGCCGGCGCCCTTGCTGGCGTTGTCGTCGCGCTGACGCTGACGCGTTTTCTGTCGTCGTTGTTGTTCGAGGTCGAGCCGCGCGATCCGGCGATGTTCGCCGCGGCGGCGGCGGTGCTGTGTGGTGTCGCGATCGTCGCTGCGTGGCTCCCCGCGCGGCGGGCGACCAACGTCAATCCGATAGAGACACTCAGGGAAAGCTAGCAGCCCGTATAACCAGGCCGTATAGCCTGAAGCGGATTTCGCCGGGGCGCCACCGCGGGTATGCTTTCCGGCAATGCTCCGACTCGGTATCGTGTTGCTTGTCCTGGCGGCGGCGGCCACTCCGGCGCTTTCGCAGACCACATCCACGCCGCGGCTGCGCGTGTTCCTCGACTGCGGCAGCTGCTCTCAGGATTACCTGCGCGATCAGATCAAGTGGGTCGATTTCGTCCGGCAACCTCAGGACGCCGACGTCCACATCCTCGACAACAGCAACAGCACCGGCGGCGGCGGGCGGGAAGTGGTCGTCCGGTTCGTCGGCAACGGCCGGTTCCAGGCTGTCGATCGTGAATTGCGCGTCGTCACCCAGGTCGCCGACACCGATCAGCGCCAGCGGGAATTGATGCTGCGGACGATTTCAGTCGGGCTGCTCGAGTACATAGCTCGCGAGGGGCTGCCGCCGGAGCTGGAGGTGCAGGTGACGACGCCGGCCGCCGCGGGCCGCCCGGCCGCGGTGGTCAGTGATCCGTGGAATCGCTGGGTGTTCAGCATTGGCGGCGGCGGCGAGTACCAGGATCAGGAAACCCAGCGCGAAGTCAACTGGCGCGGCAATGCCAGCGCCGATCGCGTCACCGACGCGTGGAAGATCAGCTTCGGCGTCAATGGCAACGAGCGCCGGGAGCGATTCGAACTCGACGACGAGGACGAGCCGCTCGAAGTCACCCGGCGCGACCGTCGCTTCGAATGGTTCGTCGCCAAGAGCGCCGGCCAGCACTGGTCGTTCGGCGCCGACGGCCGCGTCGGGACATCGACGTTCAGCAACCTCGGTTTTTCAGTGCGCGCGGCGCCGGCGGTCGAGTTCAGCATCTTTCCCTATCGGGACTACGCGAGCGAACGCTGGGTCATCAAGTACGACGCTGGCATCGAAAAGAACCGCTACAACGAGATCACGCTGTACGGTCAGGAGCAGGAAACGCTGTGGCGCCATTCGTTGGAATCGGTCGTCGAGGCCGAACAGCCCTGGGGCTCGATCGAAGCCGGCGTCGAGTTCAGCCAATACCTGCACGACCGTTCGCTCTACCGCGTCGAGGTCAACGGGGAGACCTCGATCCGAATCGCGCGCGGGCTGTCGTTCGAGCTGTCAGCCTCGATCTCGCGGGTCCGCGATCAGATCACGCTGCCGCGCCGTGATGCCACGGATGAAGAGATCCTGCTGCGCCTGCGGGAACTGCAGAGCGGCTACAACGTGTTCACGTTTTTCGGCATCAGATACAGCTTCGGGTCGCTGTTCAATAACGTCGTCAATCCGCGATTCCGCTAGCGCGGGTTCACCTGGTTGTGCGAGCCGTGATGCCGGAAGAATAATCCAGGATGGGAGTGCCAATGCCGCTGCTGATGACGCTCGTTTCGCTGCTGGTCGGGCAGGGCAGCGCGCCCGCGCCGCTCGTCAACCTGCTGATCCCGCCGAGGGCTCTGGCGGCTCTGCTGCCGATCAACACTGCGATCGTCCTGCACGTCGGCGACAAGGCGAGCTACGACGCCGGCCACATTCCCGGCGCCCAGTTGTTCGAGGTGCGCGAGATCTCGGAAGCAGGCGGGACACTGCGGACGCAAATGCTGCCGATCGACGGGCTCCGCGCCGCCTTCGAGGCGCACGGCGTCACCGACAGCAACCGCATCGTGCTCTATTCGGCGCGAGGGTCGCAGCCGCAGAGCACGGCCCGCGTCTTCGTCGCCCTCGATCTGCTCGGCCTGGCCGACCGCACGTCCGTGCTCGACGGCGGTCTCGATGCGTGGCGCGCCGAGGGCGGGGTGTTGTCGACTGAAATCCCGACGGTCGCGCCCGGACGGTTCACGCCCCGGCCGCGCGCCGACGTGATTGTCGACGTCACTTACGTCAAGACCCACCTGAGCGATCCACACGTGTCGGTCGTCGATGCACGCACCCGGGCCTACTACACCGGCGAAGACACGCGGGGATTCCCGCGCCCCGGCCACATTCCGGGCGCGGTCAATCTGCCGTTCGATTCACTCAGCCACACCGGCGACGCGCCGGTCCTCAAGGACCTGGCGACGCTGAAGTCGTTGTTCGCCGAAGCCGGGGTGAAGCCAGATGCTGAGGTTGTGGCGTACTGTCACATCGGCCTGCAGGCCAGCCAGGTCTACATGGCCGGCCGGATGCTCGGCCTTCGCGTCAAACTTTATGACGGCTCATTTGAGGAGTGGTCGGCGAACGCAGAGCTGCCGGTAGACAAGGGCATCAAGAAATGAGCGCATGGAGTTTCTGGAGAACTCGGAACCTTGTGTTGGACGAGATTTCTCCATGATCTCCATGATCTCCAAGGTTAAGAAGCTTTTGTGACGAGTGCTTTTCACTCAGCTCTCCTGCACAGATCGCGGTAAACTGATCTCACCCTCCCATCCCATCAACTGTTTCCTGCGAGGAGTCCCCGGGCTTGATTCGCACGACGATCTTCCTCTGCGTCGCCGCGGTGTCGCTGTCAGCAGCGGCCATGGCGGCTCCGGTTGAACTGCATTCCAAGCACGCGCTGGCCGAGCTGACGTGGCTGCCGGCGAATGGACCGAGTGCCGCGGTGGCGGACATGGCGCGGCAGGCCGCATCCTGCGCGGCCAGCGCCGGAGATGCGGCCCGCACCTCGACGCTCACCATCATCGACTACTCCCGGCCATCGACCGAACCACGCTTGTGGGTGCTCGATCTTGCGCGGCGGCGGGTGTTGTTCACGGAGCTCGTCGCTCACGGCCGCGGCAGCGGTGAGCTGATGGCCACGCGCTTCTCGAACGATGAGGGTTCACACGCATCGAGTCTCGGTCTGTTCGTTACCGGCGATCCCTATCAAGGGGCGCATGGATATTCGCTGCGCCTGCGCGGCCTCGAGCCAGGCGTGAACGATCAGGCGTTCGACCGCGCCATCGTGATGCACCCCGCGCCCTACGTCGACGCCGCGTTCGCCAAAAGCGCAGGCCGCCTCGGCTTGAGCTGGGGCTGCCCAGCGCTCCGGCCCGCGATCGCCACCCAGGTCATTGACACAATCAAGTCCGGGTCGCTGGTGTTCGCGTATTTTCCGGATCAGGCGTGGATCGGTGCGAGCAAGTACTTAGGGAGCTGCGCCGCGGCGTCCGGGACTAAGTGAAAAGCACTTATCAAAAGAGCTCTTAACCTTGGAGGGCGTGGCACAGGACAGGGTTCTATTCTTTTGAAAACCTCGCGACGCGCACCTCGTTGGCTTTTCACGACAAAAGAACCCGCTCGTCTCCGTCTCCTCCACGGTTAATGGCTCTTTCGACAAGCGTTCTGACGCATCTCATCTCTCATCGGAGCGAGAACACCACCCTCACCGTCAGGATCACGGAGATCGCCTCCCCATTCAGCCTGGTCGGCGTGTACTTCCACTTGCTGACGGCATCCACGGCCGCCTTGTCGAGTAACGGAATCGATCCGATTACCTTCACGTCGCGGACCTGGCCCTGGGCATCGATGGTCGCCTCGAGCGTGACCACGCCCTCGATTTTCGCGATCCGCGCGACCTGCGGATAGTCCGGGGCTACCGCGCTGATCCGCTGCGGGGCCTGGATGTCGCCGCCGACACGGCGCGGCGCGGGCGGCGGCGGAGTGGGGCCGGGCGCGGGTGGTTGTGGCGGCGCGCCGATCGTCGTGCCCTTGTCGCCAATCGAGCCGGGCACGCCGGCCGTCGGCTCGTAGACAGCTGTCAACATCGGGGGCGGCGTCGCCGGCTCCGGGGTGATCGAATCAGGCGCGATGGGCGGTGCGGCGTCAGGATGCACTGCTTGCGTGGCCATCACTTTGGGCTGCGCGGGCGGCGGCGCTTCCGGCATTTTCACCGGCGGTGCGAGCTCGAGGATCATCTTCGAGTTCACGACCGGCGCTTCGGCGCGGACGCCAAGCGCGAGCAGCACGGCCAGTCCGAGCGCATGCAGCGCCACGGACACGAATACCGTACCGCGTCGTTTCGGGTTGGGTTGTCTCGGGGCGAGCGTTTGATCGAACAGCGTGCGTGACATCTCGGGCCTCCCTCTGCGGCGCATAGCGCCGCGACTCGCCGCCCGCTGCCACCGGCGTCGCCGATTCAGTTAGAGGAAGGGCCCTTCAGTTGCTGAGAGCTTAGACACCCTGGACTGAGAAATGGATCTGGCGAGATGAGTGAAAAGCGCTTGTCAAGAGAGCCTTTAACCTTGGAGAACATGGAGAAGAGCGGTCCTTCTTGTTTTGGATCGACGAGATGCGCATCTCGTTGGGTTTACCCAACAAACAGAACCGGTCGTCTCCATGTTCTCCAAGGTTAAGGGATCTTTCGACAAGCGCTTTTCACTCATCTCGCCACGCTGAGCGCGCGTATCCAACAGAATGCGGCGATCGCGGCCATGACCGCGCCGACCAGGACCTCGGACCAGATGACGCCACCGGTCCAACCCGTGCCACTGAGGAAGCGCGCATGCCGGCTGAGGTTGTAGCCGACGAATCCGGCGACGAGAAACAGCGCGGCGCCGGTGGTAAAGCTGAACGCCGCCCATTGCGCCGACCAGAGGCGCCCGCGGCTGATCCGGTACATCGCGATCTGCGCGCCAACGAGGAATGCCACGAAGGCGCCGACGGCAGCAATTGCCTTGATATCCATGACGGACTCCCGGGCTCGGGTCTGCGCTGATGATAACGCCGGCCGATTTGAAAAGTCTGGGGCGCAGGCGTAGGCTCGGAGCTGACGAGGACGCGAGATGTTCCAGCTCTTGCTTCACTGGCTCCGCATGACGCCGCGCGTCGGACGAGCGATGCGGACGATGCCCTACGCTCCGCCGCCATTCAACCCTCCGATGTCACCCGACGATCCGGCGGTGCGTCATCCGAGCAATCGCGGTCCGAGGCCAGGTCGGCCGTCAGCCGCGGTCGCCCTGCTCGAACCGGACGACGACCGCAGCGATCATTTCCCCGCAGACAGCTCGCGCTCTCAATCGGGAAATCGCCACTAGCAATCGTCAATCACCCAATCGCCAATGCAATCGCAAATTGCAAATTGCAAATCGCAAATGGCGCAGCCTAGTGGCCACCCTCGCCGGTGACCGCTTTGACGACGTCGCCAATCACCTGCTTCGCGTCACCGAACAGCATCAGCGTGTTGTTCGCGTAGTAGAGCTCGTTGTCGATGCCCGCGAAACCGGGATTCATGCTGCGCTTGATCGCCAGCACGGTATGCGACTTGTCCGCGTCGATGATCGGCATGCCGTAGATCGGGCTCTTCTCGTCGGTGCGCGCCGCCGGATTGACGACGTCATTGGCGCCAATTACCAGCGCGACGCTGACCTGCGGCATCTCGGGGTTGATATCGTCCATTTCGACGAGGCGGTCGTAGGGAATATCCGCTTCCGCGAGCAGCACGTTCATGTGGCCGGGCATGCGGCCGGCGACCGGATGGACCGCGAACTTCACGTCGACGCCGCGCTTCGTCAGCTGATCGTAGAGATCGCGGACGCGATGCTGGGCCTGCGCCACCGCCATCCCGTAGCCGGGAATGATGACGACGCTGTCGGCGTTGGTGAGCAGCTCGGCCGCGTCGGTCGCGGTCGCGCTCTTGACCGTGCGCTGCTCGGCGACCTTCGCTGCCGTCTGCACCGATCCAAACGCGCCGAACAGCACGTTGGTCACCGACCGATTCATCGCCTTGCACATGATGATCGACAGCACGAAGCCCGACGCGCCGTCGAGCGCGCCGGCGGCGATCAGCAGCTTGTTCTCGAGCACGAAGCCCATCGCCACCGCCGAGAGCCCGGCGTACGAGTTGAGGAACGAGATCACCGTCGGCATGTCGGCGCCGCCGATCGGCAGGATCAGCAGCACGCCGAAGATCAGCGCCAACCCGATGATGATCGGAAACGCCCATGACTGCGCCGGATCGACCACCAGCCAGCCGCCGAGCCCGATCGCCAGCGTCAGCAGCACGAAGCTGACGATGTTCTGACCGGCGTAGGTCACCGGCCGGGTGGTGATCTTCTCCGCCAGTTTGCCGGCCGCCATCAGTCCGCCGGTCGCGGTGAGACAGCCGAGAATCACTTCGAGCGCGATCACCGCCATGCGGAAGCTGGTCAGCTGGCCTTCGCCGAGCCAGAGGTAGTACTTGGCGATGCCGACCAGGCCGGCGGCGAAGCCGCCGAAGGCCTGCGACAACCCGGTCCGCTCCGGCACGGCGGTCAGCGGCACCCGCGCCAGCGGGATGCCGAGCGCGATGCCGGCCGCGGCGGCGATCGCGATCCATTTGTAAGTGACGATTTCGGGATGGAGCAGCGTCCCGCCGACGGCGAGGATCATGCCGGTGACGCCGGCGGCGACCGATCGCCGGGCCGTGTCCGGCTGGCTCATCCACCGCAGCGCCAGGATGAAACAGGGCGCCGCGGCGAGATAGCAGATTTCGGCAATTGTCTCCGGGGTCACGACTTCGGAGCCTCGCGGCGCTTGAACATCCGCAGCATCCGGTCCGTGATCAGGTAGCCGCTGACCAGGTTGGTGGTCGACGCGAAGACCGCGAGCGCCCCGAGCACCGTGCTCAGCGTGTCGTGCGCTTCACCGGCGATGATGATGGCGCCAATCACCGCGATCGACGAGATCGCGTTGGTGAGCGACATCAAAGGCGTGTGGAGCAGGCGCGAGACCCGGCGGATGATGTCCAGCCCGAGAAACGCCGCCAGCATGAAGACGAAGAGGGCGGTCAGCAGATCCAGCTTCATTGCCGCGCCACTCTATCGCACGGCGCCAACCGCCGGCTACCGCGGGGCGCCGCCGCCGGACGGGGTCGCGCCGGTCAGGACCGCCGCGCGCGGTCGCGGAATCGCCGCGCGACGCCGGCCAGACCGATGCCGACGAGCACACAGGTACCCGGTTCCGGCACCTCGGAGATGTCGCGCGGATCCGGATCCTGCGTGTCGAATTGGGTAATCAACCCGAGCGAGTCGTTGCCGTCGGTCCTCTGGTCCGGACCAGGAAAAAGCGCGTTGACGTCGCTCGCGGTGACCCGCGACACGATGTCGTCTTCTTCGTACGCGGCGTCGAAATAGGTGGTGAAACCGCCGCCGAAGTTCCGCACATCGAACAGCAGGTTGCCGATCGCCGGGTTGTAGAGAAACGCCTGCGTGAAAATGATGTGAATGTCGAAGTCCTTCGGCCCGGCACCGGTGAAGGCACTCGACAGTGGCAGCGATCCGCGCGCGAAGACGATCGTGTCGTCCGCGCCGACGTTCTCCGAGAAGGTGTTGCTGAGCCCGTCGACCGCCTTCGTGGTGGTCGACATGTTGATCTGGACGTCACTCAAGACCGTCGAGAACGCGCCGCCAAACTCGGTGTCGTCCGGGCGGAAGCTCATGCCGGTGATCACCACCTGGCCAGCGAAGGCGCCGCTGTCATAGACCTGCTGATACCGCAGCGACGTCACCGGCACAAACGCGCCGCCGAGGTTGAACGGATAGGCGTTGCCGTAATCGCCTTCGACGGTCGCCCACGGTCCAGGCAGGATCGGACCAGCACCGGCGGCCGGCGCGACCAGCACCAGCATCAGAATTGCGATCGTTGTGGCGCGCAACGCGATCCGCATGAAGCCTCCAGGCACGTCCTGAGAGCAAGCGTCGCGCCAAACGCGATTAGCACCTTTTGACCTACCTGAACGTGCTACGCCGTGGAAGTCACCCGGAGAGCTGACTCTATGGCACGAAGGTGCCAGACATTTGGTTTTTGACTGTCCGCTTGTGAAATAGAATGCCGCCCATGCACGCTGCGTACATCCTCGTCCCGGCGCTGGGCATCATGGCGATTGCCTACCGCTACTACAGTGCGTTTCTGGCCGCCAAAGTCATGATGCTCGACGACCGTCGAGCGACGCCGGCGCATACGATGCGGGACGGGCACAACTACGAACCGACCTCGCGGTTCGTTCTTTTCGGGCACCATTTCGCGGCCATTACCGGCTCCGGTCCGCTGGTCGGCCCGGTGCTGGCGTCGCAGTTCGGGTGGGCCCCGGGGCTGATGTGGCTCGTTGCCGGCGTCTGCCTGGCCGGGGCCGTCCACGACACCATCATTCTCTGGGCCTCGACCCGGCGGAAAGGGCAGTCGCTCGCCGAGATCGCCCGTCAGGAAATCGGCCCGGTCGCCGGGTTCACGGCCGGTCTCGCCATCCTGTTCGTCGTCGTCATCGCGCTCGCCGGGCTGGGTTTCGTGGTCGTCAATGCGCTGGCGGACAGCCCGTGGGGCGTCTTCACGATCGCGATGACGATCCCGCTCGCGCTGTTGATGTCGCTCTACATGTACCGGATTCGTCCCGGCAAGGTCGGCGAGGCGACGATCATCGGCGTCGTCGGGCTGTTGATCGCGGTCGTCGCCGGCAAGCCGATCGGCGCGTCGGCGTTCGGCCAGTGGTTCGAGCTATCCCGGACGCAGCTGATCTTCTGGCTGGCCGCCTACGGTTTCGCGGCGTCGGTCCTGCCGGTCTGGCTGCTGCTCGTGCCGCGCGACTACCTCAGCTCGTTCATGAAGATCGGCACGATCACCGCGCTGGCGATTGGCATCGTCGTCGTCAACCCCGAGCTGCATATGCCGGCGTTCACGCGCTGGGTCAACGGCGGCGGGCCGATCGTGCCGGGTACGCTGTTCCCATTTGCGTTCATCACCATTGCCTGCGGAGCGATTTCCGGCTTCCACGCGCTGATTGGTTCAGGCACGACGCCGAAGATGATCGACAAGGAATCGGACATCCGGCCGATCGGCTACGGCGCGATGCTGATCGAAAGCGCCGTCGGCGTCCTGGCGCTGATTGCCGCCTGCTCGCTGCATCCCGGCGACTACTTCGCGATCAACACGCCGCCTGCGGTCTATCAGACTCTTGGTGAGCAAGTCGTGAATCTTCCGGTGCTCGAGTCGGAGATCGGCGAGTCCGTCGCCGGCCGCACCGGCGGTGCCGTGTCGCTCGCCGTCGGGATGGCGCAGGTCTTCAGCGCGCTCCCCGGCATGCGCGGCCTCATGGACTACTGGTACCACTTCGCGATCATGTTCGAGGCGCTGTTCATATTGACGACGATCGATGCCGGCACGCGGGTCGCGAGGTTTCTCGTCGGCGAATTCCTCGGGAGAGCCTATGCGCCTCTGGGACGCCCGGACTGGCTGCCGGGCGCGGTGTTTACGACGCTGCTCGTGGTTGGGGCCTGGGCATATTTGATCTCGACCGGCAGCATCAACACGATTTGGCCGATGTTCGGCATCGCCAACCAGTTGCTGGCCTCGGTCGCACTCGCGGTCGGCACGACCGTGATCATCAACCTCGGGCGCGCGAGGTACGCGTGGGTGACGCTGGCGCCGATGACGTTTCTCGCGACGACGACGCTGACCGCCGGGTGGCTGAGCGTCAAGAACATCTACTGGCCGCTTGCCACCGGCGCCGACCCGGCGCGTCATTTCCAGGGGTATCTCACCTCGGCGGTGACGCTGACGATGATGATCTGCGTGGTCGTGATCCTCGGCGCCGCGGTGCGCAAGTGGTTGGCCGTCGGCAAGACCGGCGTCGACCCGGACCTGCTTCCCGCTCAGACATAGTGCGGTCGCAGGTTCGCCTGAACTTCCGAACCTCCGAACCTCCGAACTCGTAGAACTTGACGTGCTGTTCCAGGACGTCCGTTATGCGTTGCGCAGCCTTTGGTACTCCAAGGGCTTCGCGGTCACCGCGATTCTCTGCCTCGGCTTCGGAATCGGCCTGAATTCGACGATCTTCAGCATCGTCGACGGCGTCCTGCTGAAGCCGTTCCCTTACAACGAGCCCGACCGCATCGTCGTCCCGGCCATGCACAACCGGCCGCTCGACATCAACGAGGCCTCGTTCTCGTATCTCGACTACCGCGACCTCAAGGCCGCGGCAACGTCATACACAACGGTTGCCAGCGTCGCCTACCGCAGCCTGACGATCTCGGACGGCGGCGAGCCGGAGCGGTTCCAGGGCGGGCTGGTGTCGTGGGATTTGTTTCCGATGCTCGGCGTCGCGCCGATTCTCGGTCAGCCCTTCGGTCCGGCGCACGACCAACTGGGCGGCGACGGCGTCGTGCTGATCTCGCACGCGCTGTGGAAGACGCGATACCAGTTGGCTCAGTCGGTGATCGGCCGCCAGATTCTGGTCAACGCCAAGCCAGCGGTCATTCTCGGCGTGATGCCCGAGGGCTTCGAGTTCCCCGAGAATCAGAAGCTCTGGATTCCGATCACGCCCGTGGTCGCCAACGATGCCCGCAACGTCCGCGGCCTGAATCTGTTCGCGCGGTTGAAACCGGGCGTCACGGTCGCGCAGGCGGCCACCGAGACCGACGCGATCGTGACGCGGATTGCCGCCGAACACCCGGACACCAGCCAGAACTGGGGCGCGCACGTGAACTCGCTGCGCGAGGAGTTCATCCCCACGGACGTCTCGCTCGTAATCTGGCTGATGATGGGCGCGGCGACGATCGTCCTGTTCATCGCCTGCTCGAACGTCGCCAACCTTCAGTTGGCGCGGGCGTCGACGCGCCGGCGCGAGATCTCGGTGCGCGCCGCGCTGGGCGCCGGCCGGCGCCGGATCCTCACGCAGTTGCTGACCGAGAGCGTCGTCCTGTCGCTGTTGTGCCTGCCGCTCGGGCTGATCATCGCGCAGGTCGGCACGAAGATGATCGCCTCGGCGATGCCGCCGGACGACGTCCCGTATTACATCCGCTGGGAAGTCGACATCCGCTCGGTGGTGTTCACGGTCGCGGTCGCGGTCGGCACCGCGGTGCTGTTCGGGCTGTTTCCGGCGTTGCAGTCGTCGCGCGGCGACCTGCATGGCGACTTGAAGGAAGGCACGCGCGGCAACAGCGCGCGGCGTTCCTTGCTGCGCAGCGGTCTGGTGGTGGCGCAGGTGGCGCTGGCGCTGATTTCCCTCGTCGGCGCGATGTTGTTCGTGCGCTCGTTCACGAACCTCGATTCCTACGCCGTTGGCTTCGATCCGAAGCCGCTGATGTCGATGCGCTTCTACATGCCCGGCGAACCGTACCTGGCCGCGGACGCGAAGGCGCAGCGGGTGCAGGACATCGTCCAGCGCGTCGAGCAACTGCCCGGCGCGGCGGCGGCGTTCGCGTCGAATCTCGTGCCGCTGCAGAGCGGCGGAGGCGGCGGCAACATCATCGTCGACGGCGTGCCGAGCGAGAAAGGTCACGAGCCCGGCATTGCATTTACCGGCGTCACTCCGCACTTTCTCAAGACGCTCGGGGTCACGCTGACGCGGGGCCGCGACTTCACCGACGCCGAAGGCTGGTCGCGCACGCCGCTGGCGATCATCAACGAAACCATGGCGACCCAGCTCTGGGCCGGCCGCGACGCGCTCGGCGGCCGTTTCCGGATGACCGTCGGCAGCGACGAGGCCAACGACTGGTTCACCGTCATCGGCGTCGTCAAGGACATCAAGCAGGACGGCATCGATCCCGACGACGAGCCGTTTTCGGCGGCCTACGTGCCGTATCCGTATCAGCAGACGATCAACACCGGTCTGACGATTCGGGTCGCGTCCGGGGATCCGGCGGCGATCACGGCAGCGGTGCGGCGCGAGATTCGCGCGTCGGATTCGAACCTGCCGATCTTCCAGGTCGCGACGCTCGAGGAACTGCGCCGCCTCGGCTTCTGGCAGTTCGCGCTGTTCGGCTGGATTTTCGGCACGATCGGCGTGGTCGGACTGCTCCTCGCGTCGGTCGGGGTCTACGGTGTGCTTTCGTACGCGGTCACCCAGCGGACCCAGGAGATCGGCGTGCGGGTCGCGCTGGGCGCGACCCGCGGCGTCGTGCTGAAGTTGATCGTCGCGCACGGCATGCTGCTCGCCGGCATCGGTGTCGTGATCGGTCTGGCCGGATCGGCCGCGGCGATGCCGCTCGCGCAGTCGCTGCTCTACAACGTCAGTCCCTTCGATCCGATCACATTCGCGGCGGTGTCGGTGTTCCTGCTGGCGGTGGCGTTGGTAGCCAGCGTGCTGCCGGGCCTGCGGGCGACGAAGGTCGATCCGCTGGTCGCGCTGCGAAGAATCTAGATACTTGACGTGAAGCAAGTGTGGGAAATGCAGGCAGTGTAGGAAAAGCCTATTTGGTTTATCCACTACCCTCACTTCCTACACTACCTCCACGTCAAAGATCCAAGAAACGGGTCAGTCGTTCTTGAGCACGACCAGCGGATCCGTCTTCGTCGCTCGCCACGCCGGCACGAAGCAGGCGACGGCGGCAACCATCACCATGACTCCCGAGACCCCCGCGAGCGTTGCCGGATCGAAGGGCTCGACGTTGAAGAGCATGGTCTTCAGCGCTCTCGTCAGCGCCAGCGACGCGCCGAGACCGAGCAAGAGCCCGATCACCGAGAGGATCACGCCGCGCGTCATGATCAGTTTGAGGATCGTCGAGCGATCGGCGCCGAGCGCCATGCGGATGCCGATCTCCTGGCGCCGTTCGGCGACGAGGTAGGACAGGATCCCGTAGGTGCCGACGGCGGCCAGCAGCAGCGCGAGCCCGGCAAAGACGCCGAGCAGCACCGTCAGGAAGCGCGGCCGCGCGACGGCGTCGCCCACCACCTCATCCATGGTGCGCATCCGCACCAGCGGCAGCGTCGGGTCGAGCTCGGCGACGCTGCGGCGGAACAGCGGCGCCAGCGTCTCGAACGGCGTTTTGGCGCGCACGAGCATGTTCATGCTGCCGGGCGCGAAGCCGGCGATTCGTGCCCCTTGCTCGATCAGCGCGTACAGCTCGGTGCCCACCGGCGCGTCGATGCCACCCTGCTTCACGTCCTTGACGACGCCGATGATCGTCATCCACGGCAGCTTCGTGTCACCGAAGTCGAAGCCGAGCTTCAGTCGCGCGCCAATCGGGTTCCGATCGCTGAAGAACCGCGCCACCAGCGCCTGGTTGACCAGTACCACCGGGGCGCCGGCGAGGTCAGGCAACTGGAAGGTCCGGCCGTCGACGACGGGAATGCCCATGGTCTCGGTGTAACCGAGGGTCACGAACTGCCAATAGTCGACGTTCTGGGGCGGCAGTTTGTAGTCGGGTGGCGGCGGACCGTTGAGGTTGGGAATGTGCTCGAAGTCCGTGTCGTTGGCGTTCACCGGTCGCAGCGGCGGCAAACCGTTCGCCGCAGTCACTCCCTCGACGCCCGGGAGCGCGCGCAGCTTGTCGGACAGCTGCTGGTAGAACGCCACGCGCCGTTCCGTCGGGTATTTCGCGCCCGGCAGAACGACACTGAACGTGGACAGCGACGTCCGATCGAAGCCCATGTCCACTTTCATCAGGTTGTAGAAGCTGCGAATCAGCAGCCCCGCGCCGACAACGAGCAGGACGGCGAGCGCCACCTCGACGATGACGAGCCCGGAGCGAAGCCGCGCCCGCGCGGCGCCGCCGGTCGCCGATCGGCTGCCAGCGTCCTTCATCGCCTGGCTCAGACCGCGCCCGATGTGCATCAGCGGGACGAGACCGAAGACAAAGCCGGTGACGATCGCCATGATCAACGTGAAGCCGAGCACCCGCCAGTCCAATCCGACTTCGGCCGTGCGCGGGAGCGCGTTGGGGTTGACTGACAGCAGCAACCGCAACCCGCCGACGGCCAGACCGATGCCGACCGTTGCGGCCGCGACGGCGAGGACGAGTCCTTCGGTCACCAGCTGCCGCATCAGCCGCCAGCGTGACGCGCCGAGCGCGGTGCGCAGCGTGTATTCGCGGCTGCGCGAGTCGGCGCGCGCGATCAGCAGGTTCGCCAGGTTCGCACAGGCGATCAGCAGGACGAAGCCGACCGCTGCCTGCAGCACGACCAGCGCCGTCTTCACCGATCCGATGACGTCATCCTTGAGCGGATCGATCCGCATCGGATGGTTGTTGCGCAGTTTTGAACGGCGCGGCACATGCGTGTTCGGCACTTCCTCCGGCCACGCGGCGAGGCGCACCTCGAGGTCGGCCCGAGCCTGCTCGAGCGAGACGCCTTTCTTGAGCCGCCCGACGAGATAGAGGAAGTGGCTGCCGCGCTGGTTCTGCAGCGTCTGGGTGTCGATCGTCAGCGGTCCCCAGATCTCGACCTTCTGATCGTGAATGTCGAAGCCCGGCGGCATCACCCCGACGACGCGCGTGGCGCGGTTGTTCACCTCGACGTCCTTTTCGAGGATGTCGGCGCGGCCGCCAAACGAACGCTGCCACAGCTCCCACGACAGGATCGCCACCGGCGGCGCGCTCGGAATCGCGTCCTCGGCGGTGAACCCTCGGCCCATCAGCGGCGCGACGCCGAGCGTCGGCATCAGCTCGGGCGAGACCTGCGCGCTCACCGGGCGGCTCGGAGGGTCGCTGCCGAGATTGACGGCGCTGGTGGCATACGCGCCGATCGACTCGAACGACTGATTGCGATCGCGGTACTCGATGAACTCCGGCGGCGAGACCCAGAACTGATCGAAGCCGAGGCTTGGAAACTGGCTGGTGATGAACATCAGCCGCTCCGCTTCCGGATAGCCGAGCGGCCGGAGCACGACGCCGTTGACCACGCTGAAGACCGCCGTGTTGGCGCCGATGCCGAGCGCCAATGTGAGGATCGTCACCAGCGTGAATCCGGGCTGGCGAAAGAGCGATCGGAGGGTGTAGCGGAGATCCTTCCTGAGTCCGTCCATGAGTGCTTCGACTCCTCGCTGCCGGTTTGGCAGGTCTTCGAGCTCGAGCGCGACGAAGGCGCGCTCGTCCTCGGCCTCGTCGCGGGCGCGCCACAGCGCGTGCGACGTGTGAATTGTGTCGGCGATGATGCGGACCCAACCGGTGACGATGCCGATGACACCGAGGTGTTCGCGTTCGCGTGCTAGACATGCAAGCGCTGCGTCCTCGAGCCCCGGGCCGGCGGCGTCACGAAAGTCACGCGGCAGGATCCGTGCGACCACGCGATAGCACGCGCGCGACACGCTAGGCACGCGACGACCCCGGCTTTCGCAGGATCCGGCGTGCGCGCGCGACCTCGACCAGTCGTTCGAGCCGCTCGGCCTCTTCGGCGCAGCGCTTGCGGCCCTCCGCGGTCAGCCGGTAGTAGCGCGGGCTGCCGGGCGAAGGCGCAGTCGGCCCGTCCACCGGCGCGATCAGCTTCGATCGCTCGAGCCGCTGGAGATTCCGGTAAAGCATCGCCGGCCAGAGCCGGACGCGGCCGCCGGATCGCTCGAGGACGTCGTGCATGATCCCGAGCCCGTGCAGGTCGCGATCGGCCAGCGCCAGCAGCATCTGAAACCAGTGCGGCGGCAACGGCGCAGGAGTGGCAGGCATGGTCGCGGTCGATGTATATCTCAAGATATACATCGACATCTAGGACGAGTACGGCGGGGAAAAAGTTGTCTTCGAGTTATCGCTTGAGCACGACGCCGGCGCGGACGGCGGTAAAGGCGCCCTCGCTGCGGGCGATCCTGCCGTTGACGAGGACCGTGTCGAAGCCGTCCGAGAGCTCGTGCGGCGACGTGTAGGTCGCGCGTTCTTTCACCTTCGCAGGATCGAAGATGACGATGTCCGCAAACCCGCCGGGTCGAATCATTCCCCGGTCGGTCAGGCCGAACACCAGCGCCGGGAGGCTGGTCATGGTCCGAACCGCCTCGACCAGCGTCAGGGTCTTGCGTCCAAGCACGTAGCGCTCGATGCGGCGGGCAAACGCGCCGTTGTTGCGCGGGTGGGGAATCGCCGGGCCGGGCACGGACAATGCCCCATCGCTCGAGGCCATCGTCCAGGGCATGCGCATGATCGCTTCGATGTCCGCCTCGGACATATTGAACGAGACGATCGACGCGCCGCCGGCGAGGACGATGTCCGCGGCGGCCTGTTCGACGGAGACGCCGCGTTCCTTCGCGATCGCTTCGAGCGATTTTCCCGCCAGGCCGGCGGCGCCGCGCCCCGACGCGATGACGATCGACGCCGGCCCGCCGCGCCGGCGGATGTTCTCCTTGACGAGGCCGAGAAACTGCGCCTTCGCGGCGTCGTTGGCCATGGCTTCTTTCAGGCCTTCGCTGTTCTCGCCCGGCATCACCGCGGCGGCCAGGCTCGTCGACGAAGCATCGTACGGGTATTGATCGGCGAAGACGTCGACGCCGCGGGCGCGTGCGGTCTCGATGTGCGCGATCATCTCGGCGCTCTTGCCCCAGCTGTCCGGGCCGAGCGCTTTCATGTGCGACACGACGCCGCGGACGTGCGCTTCCTCGGCGATGCGGATGACTTCATCCACGGACGCGACGACGCCGACGTCGTAGCTGCCTTCGTCGCGAATGTGACTCGTGTAGACGCCGCCGGCCTCTCGCGCCAGCGCGATCACCTCTTCCGTCTTCGCGAAGCGGCCCGGTGTATAGAACAGGCCGCTCGACAGTCCGAACGCGCCGGCCTCGCGCGCCGTGCGCACGAGGCCGCGCATCTTCTCGAGTTCCTGCGGCGTCGGCTGACGGTTCGCCGCGCCGATGACGGCGCGGCGCACCGTCGCGTGACCGACGAGCAGCGCGGCGTTGACGCCGATGCCGCCGTCGGCGCCGAGCTGCGCCGCCTGCTGGGTGAGATCGAGCGGCCCGCCGCCGTCGGGATTGCCGACCACCGTGGTGACACCCTGCGCGAGGAGCGCGCGCGCCTCGCGCAGGGACCCGCCGAAGGCGGTGGTGTCGGTCGCCGGGCGTGAGGTGATGTTGTCGAGCGCATGCGAATGGACGTCGATGAAGCCGGGCGCGACGACGCGCCCGGCGGCGTCGATCGTCGTCGTCGCGGCGGCGCCTGCGAGGGCGCCGACCGCGGCGACGCGATCGCCGCGGATGCCGACGTCGGCGCGTATCCACGGATTGCCGGCGCCGTCGAACACGCGGCCGTCGATGATCAGGATGTCGAAGGGCGCGGACGGCCCGACTTGCACGCTCAGACCGACAGCGAGCAC
>DASUGM010000357.1:0-6765 GCA_036274055.1 Vicinamibacterales bacterium
TCTCCTTAGAACCCGACCCGGACGCCGAGCCGGACAACGCGCGGATTCATGATTTCGCGCACGCTGTCGAATTGCGCCTGGCTGAAGTCGATCTGACGCGCGAGCGGCGTGTTCGAGTTGAACAGATTGAAGATGTCCACATCGAAGTTCAGACGCAGCCGCTGCCAGGTCACTGCCTTGTTGATCCGCGCGTCGAACGAGTGCACGGCCGGCAGGCGGTGGCCGGCGACATCCTCGGGCTGGAGCAGCACGTTCTTGCCCGTGGCCGCCAGCGGATCGAGTCCGACGCCGTCTTCGTCAGTCAACGACGCGCCCTGGAAATACGGCAGCGCGTAGCCCTGCCGCATCACGTAGTTGACGCCGAGGTTGATATCCCACTTCGCGTTGTAGGCACCGGACAGGATGAACTGGTACTTCGGCAGCACGATGTAGACGCTGCCCTTGCCGCTGCCCGACGTCTGGGTAATCACCCGGCCGCCGTCGATGTTGGCGCTGCTGTTCGGCAACGACGCCTGGGGCACGAGCGGCGTCGGGTCGGCGATGCCGCCGTTGCCGTCGAAGTACTCCTTGTGATCGTTGGTC
Source organism: Vicinamibacterales bacterium (assembly GCA_036274055.1). Lineage (GTDB taxonomy): Bacteria > Acidobacteriota > Vicinamibacteria > Vicinamibacterales > SCN-69-37 > DASUGM01. The sequence continues at coordinate 583 of DASUGM010000357.1, forward strand.
GACCAGCCGGCCCGCATCATCCACCGATCGGACATCCGCTTGGTGGCGGCAAGTTCGAAGCCCCAGTATTTCTGGCTGTAACCCGGACGGTGTTCGAACACCTGCGCGTCACCCGCCGGCACGGCGTCTTCGTTGATCACGTACAGCGGAACGTCGAACGCACCGACCGCGGGGTCGGTTCCGGTCAGCCGGTCGACGAGATGATAGTCGTCGGCGTTGACGCCGTCGTACTGCAGCCAGTTGAAGTTCGTCATGTTGCGCCACGTGACGTTGGCGCTGAGGCCGAAGTTCCGCATCAGCTCATGCTCGACGCCGAACAGCAGTTCGTGCGTCATCGGCACCTTGTAGTCGCCGATGCGGTTGGCGCTGCCGGCGGTCGGGTTGTTTTCGTCGAAGCCGCTCACGCCGGCGAACCCGCGAGCTTCACTCGGCTGGAACAACAGGTCGCCGTTGTCGTCGTGAGCGAAGTAGTAGACGTATCCCGATCCTGTCGACGTCGCCGGGATATTCGAGATCACTCCGGCGCGCGTCGCCAGCAGCTGCGACGCGAACATGCCGTAGCTGGCGCGCACGATCGTCTTCCTCGACTCGTCCAGTGCGTAGGTCAGGCCCAGGCGCGGCGTCACCGAGTTCCACACCGTCGCGCCGCTGATCGGAGTCGCAGTCAACTCCGGCAGCAGCGAGGTCCACGGGTTGGCGGCCACCGTCGACGCGTCGAGACCGGCCACTTGTCGATCCCAGCGCAGACCGAGGTTAACCGTCAGCCGGTTCATCGAGATCTGGTCGCCGATGAACGCGCTGGTGTAGTCCGAGTTGTATTCGTTGTTGGCGTCGCGGGTGAACTGCGCGAGGTAGTTCCGGTTGCCGTCGGCACCCGTCGAGGTCAGGATGTTCAACACCCCACCGGGCCAGCCGCTCTGCGACGAGACCGAGACCTTGCGGTAGCCGAAGCCGAACTTGAGCTCGTGGTTGCCGCGGAAATGCAGGGCCTCGAGATTGACGCTGTTCTGCGGGCGATCCGTCGCGTAGAACGCGTAGGTGTTGCCCCAGACGCCGGTGGTGTTGTCGATGAAGCTCTGAGTGCCGAAGCCGCCGACCGGCGTGAAGGTGAAGCCGTTCGACGTGTACGCATAGCGGCCGGTGAGGAAGGTCCGATCCGACAGCGTGTAGCTGACTTCGCCCTTGAACATGTCGGTCGGGCCGTCCTGATCGAACGTCGTCACCGACGGACGCGTCGCGCTGGCGCCGCGGCCGAACTTCTGTTTGTTGCCGCGGAAGTAGGTGAAGTTCGAACGCCACGCGTTGTTGATCTTGAAGTCGACCTTCGCCGAGTAGTTCTCGAGAAGCGTGCAGTCGCGGGCGCTGATGTTGTAGGTGTTCGCCAGCGCCGGGTAGCTCTTGGCGTCGCCCTTGCAGCCCGGATCCTTGCGGACGACGGTGCCGTCGGTCGCGCCGCGAAGCGTGTAGATCTCGAGCGCCGGATTGGTCTTGCCGTAGGCGCCCCAGGCCCACAGTCGGTCCGCGAGCAGCGGTCCGCCGCCCTCGAAGCCGTAGTCCTTGTAGAACTCGATGCGGTTGTAGCTCGTGAGGCTGCCGGCGAGATCGTCGCCGAGGTTGTCGGACTGCAGGCTGTTGTTCTCGAAGTAATACCGGCCGCCGAGGCGCCAGTTGTTCGTGCCGCTGCGGAGGATGAAGTTCAGCTGCACGCCGGGCGTCGGATTGGCCGGATCGGCGCCGCCGGTCGTGATCTGCATTTCCTGGAACATGTCGAAGTCGTAGTAGGTGGGCGAGGAACCGAGCGCGGCCATGTCAGTCACGGCGACGCCGTCGATGTTCCATGTGTTGTCGGTCGTCGTCGCGCCCTTGGCCTGATAGACAGACTGCTGCCCTGACTCGGCGCCGCCGACGTTGACTCGGTCGACGACCACGCCAGGCACCGTCTGCAGCACGACCCACGGATCGCGCGCCGACGGGACGTTCTGCAGTTCATCGAGCGTGACGTTGGTCGAGATGGTCTGCTTCTTCGCTTCGATGACGGGCGTCGCGGCGGTCACGTTGACGGCCTCCGTGACATTGCCGACGGTCATCGTCACCGGGAGTTCGATCACCGAGCCGGCACCGACCGGCACGTTGTCGTTTTTGTACTGGTTGAAGCCCGAGAGCTTGGCGGTCAAGGTATAGCGCCCGGGTGCGAGGTTGAGGAAATGCGCTTCGCCGCGCTCGTCGGTCACCTGGCTGGCCAACTGGGCGCCTGAGAGCTCAACGGTCACTCCTGGAAGCACCGCGCCGGTGCCGTCCTTCGCGGTGACGTCGATACGCCCCGTGAAGACCTGCGCCGACGACGTTGCGACCGAGGCCGCGAGGCACAGGGCCACGAGGGCCACTTGCACCAATCGTCTTGTCATCAGTCCCTCCAACGTTTGTCCCTTGGCCGGCCGGATCTCTTCAAACGCGGTCCTCCCGGGAAGGGAGCTGATTGCCCTCATGCAAGAGTCGCTCACGTACGGAACGAATGTCTGCCCCGCCGCAGACACACCTTAAGTTGTTGAATCCATTGATGTATCCGGTTCCGAACACACACGGAACTGGATGCCGGTATCCAATCGGATGAATCCGGCGTTGGGGAGGGCTCCGCCCCTTCTTGGCGCCTGGCGGTACCAGTACGGGTCGTCGACAGCCGTGACGGCTCTCCAGCCTTCGGCTGGTGCCGGTTTGCGGAAATTAAGAGGCCTTCGGCGGGGTATTACTTGGCGAAACGGTCGAAGATGTCGACCAGTTCGGTGAGCTGCTTCCGGCGTTCGGCTTCGCCCTTGCCCATGGCTTCGGTCACGCAGTTGTCGACGTGATAACGGAAGATCGCCAGGCTGATTCGATTGAGCGCGGCTTCGGCCGCAGCCAGCTGCTGGAGGATCTCGATACAGGCCCGGGGTTCCTGCACCATGCGGCGAATGCCGCGAATTTGCCCTTCGATGCGGTTCAGGCGGGTGACGAGCGCCTGCTGCTCCGATGTGCCCAATAACGCCGTTCCGTCCTCGACAAACGGCTCACCAACCGCTCCACGTATGTTGCTCACTGGTGCACTCCTCCAGTGCTATACGACGCCGATCTGCCATCGTTGACACCGGCCCGACTGACCGCCGCGAAAAAAAGTCGGCGAAACGCGGGAGAATTGCCCGGTGAGGCAGGTAATGGTGCTCGGCGCCGGAACGATGGGCGCCCAAATCGCGGCGCATGCGGCCAATTCAGGGCTGCAGGTCGTGCTGGCCGACGTCACCGCCGAGGCCGCGGAGCACGGCCGCCGGGGACTGACAGGACTGTCACCTTCGCCGGTCTTCGTCCCCGAGGTCACGAACCGCATCACCGTCACCGGGTTCGACGACTTGTCGGCGGCTCGCAACGCCGACTGGGTGATCGAAGCGGTCGTCGAGTCGCTCGACGCCAAACGCGCGCTCATCTCGCGGCTCGAACCCGCGCTCGGGCCGGATACGATCGTTTCGTCGAACACCTCGGCGCTGTCGATCGCCGCAATCGCGGCCGGTCGATCGCCTGACTTCCGCCGGCGCTGGCTGGGCACGCACTTCTTCAACCCGCCGCGCTACATGCCGCTGGTCGAGCTCATCGCGACGCCGGAGACCGACGCCGCGATCGTCGCGCGACTGTCGGCGTTTCTGGATCGGCGGTTGGGCAAGGGCGTCGTCTTCGCGCGCGACACGCCGGGGTTCATCGCCAATCGGATCGGCATCTTTGGCGCGCTGCGCGCGATCGACGCGCTCGCGTCGGGCCGATTCACGATCGAAGAAATCGATGCGATGACCGGGACGATCATCGGCCGCCCGAAGAGCGCGACGTTCCGGACGCTTGACGTCGCCGGACTCGACGTCTTCGCCAGGGTCGCCGCCGACTTGCGCGCCCGGCTCGGCGCTGAGTTCGGCAGCGACGCGCCGGGGCTGCTGCGGGAGATGATCGCGCGCGGCCAGCTCGGCGAGAAAACCGGCGCCGGCTTTTACAAGCGCGTGAAAAGCGCCGCCGGATCGACGATCCTCGCGCTGGACATTTCCACCGGCGACTATCGGCCGCTCCGTCCGGTGACGCTGCCGGCGCTTGACGCCGCGGCCGCGATTGCGGAGACCGGCGCCCGGATTCGCGCGCTCCTGAAGGACGAAGGGCGCGTCGGCGAGTTCCTGCGCCAGACCCTGGGTGCGACCATCGACTACGCGCGACGAATCGCGCCGGAAATCGCCGATGCTGCCGACGACATCGACCAGGCGATGAAGTGGGGATTCGGCTGGGAATTGGGGCCGTTCGAGATCCACACAGAGTCACCACAACAGCACGCCGAGACGCCGAGTTCGTCGAGACGCCGAGAAAATGGACGCTTGCTTCTGCACGCGTCGCGCCAGGCGCGCGGCGTCGTGCGCTCGAACGCCGGCGCGAGCCTGATCGATCTCGGCGACGGCGCGCTCGCCGTCGAGTTCCACTCGAAGATGAACACCATCGGCGGCGACGCGTTGGCGATGCTCGAGGACGGCGTCAGCGAGGCGGCCGCGAACTTCCGCGCGCTGGTCGTCGGCAGCGAGGCCGAGCTGTTCTCGGCGGGCGCGAACCTGATGCTGCTCCTGCTCGAAGCGCAGGAAGGCAACTGGGACGAAGTCGACGCGATGGTCCGCGCGTTCCAGCGAGCGACGATGGCGCTGAAGACGGCGGCGGTGCCGGTGGTCGCGGCACCAGCCGGCCTCGCGCTCGGCGGCGGGTGCGAGATCTGCCTGCACGCCGATCGTGTCCAGGCGGCGGCGGAGACCTACATCGGGCTCGTCGAAGTCGGCGTCGGACTGATTCCTGCCGGCGGGGGATCCAAGGAGATGACGATCCGGGCGAGCGATCGCGCCGCCGGCGGCGACGGCGATGCCGCGATGCAGGCCGCGTTCGAGACCATCGCGTTGGGCAAGGTATCGACGTCGGCGCTCGACGCGCGCCGGTTGGGCTATCTGCGCGACACCGACGGCATGTCGATGAATCGCGAGCGCGTGATCGCGGACGCCAAAGCGGCGGCGCTTGCGCGCGCGGAAACCGGCTACCAGCCGCCATTGCCGCGCGCCGCGATCCGGGTCGGCGGCGCCGATCTCTACGCGCGCCTCGCGCTCGGCGTCGATCTCGCCCACCGCGCCGGTCGCGCCACCGACCACGACGCGCTGGTCGGCCGCAAGCTCGCCTGGGTGATGACCGGCGGGAGCATCCCCCACGCGGCCACGGTCAGCGAACAGCACCTCCTGGACCTGGAACGTGAAGCCTTTCTCAGCCTGTGCGGCGAGACGGAGACCTTGAGAAAGATGTCGGGTGCGCTGGTCAACAAGCGGCCTGGAAGGATCTCTTGAGGACGCTGCAGGAACGTGAAGGAGATTTGCCGTGTTGAAAAATGCGGGCACCTTCACGCTCCTGCAGAATCCCCAACGCTCCTTCACGGTGCTGTCGGACCATCGATGATCATCCGCGGCGACGGCCCTCCGCTCGTGCTCATTCCCGGCATCCAAGGCCGCTGGGAGTGGATGCGTCCGGCCGTCGATGCGCTGGCCCGTCGGTATCGCGTGATCACGTTCTCATTGAACGACGTCGACGGCGACGCGGTATTCGAACGTTGGGCGGCGCACGTCGCTACGCTCATCGATCGCGCCGGCGCCGATCGCGCCGCGGTCGTCGGCGTCTCATTCGGTGGATTGATCGCGGCGCGATTCGCGGCGCGCTATCGCCAGCGCGTCGCGGCGCTGGTGCTGGTCTCGACGCCGTCGCCGCGCTGGCAGCTCGATCCGCAGACCGCCAGCTACGTGCGCCGGCCGCGCCTGTCGCTGCCCCTGTTCGCCCTGCGCGGCGCACAGCGGATGGCGCCGGAACTGGTCGCGGCGCTGCCGACCTGGCGCGGCCGCGCCTCGTTCGCCGCGCGGCACACGCTGCAGGTGCTGCGCGCGCCCGGATCGCCGTCACGGATGGCGGCGTGGGTGCGCGAGTGGAACACCCTCGATATCAGCGCCGACTGCCGCGCCATCGATGCGCCGACGCTCGTGCTCACCGGTGAGCCGGGGCTCGACCGCGTCGTGCCGGTGTCGAGCTCGCTGGAGTACATCAAGCTGATCGGCGGCGCGCGACATATCGTCTTGCCGGAGACCGGTCATCTCGGCCTGATCCTCAAGC
>DASUGM010000358.1:0-3108 GCA_036274055.1 Vicinamibacterales bacterium
TGCGTCAGTTCACGGCCGCATTTTTAGTCGCGTCACTTTCGACCGCGGGCGTCGTCGCGCTTGCCAGCCGGTCAACCGAAGCTCAGGGACAGAGCGATACGCTGACCCCGGATTTCATCGGCGGCGACATCCGGCACGCCAAGTCGCAACGGCGGCTGGGCGAGATCCCGAATCGCGGTCAGGTCGGACCGAAGCGCGAGAATCACGTCCATCCGATTCCGATGCCGGCCGGTCCTGGCGGCCAGGACGCCGCACTGCAGTCGATCGCGACGGCCGGACTCGCCATCGCGCAAGGTCCCGGATTCGACGGCATCGGCGAGCAATGGGATCAGGCGGCCTACAACGTCCAGTACTCGCCGTCGGACATCAACGGCGCCGCCGGCGTGACTCAGTACGTGCAGTGGGTGAACACGTCGTTCGCGGTGTTTCGCAAGAGCGACGGTCTGCTGCTCGCCGGCCCGACGCTCGGCAACACGCTCTGGGACGGTTTCGGCGGCCCTTGCGAAACGTCGAACGACGGCGACCCAATTGTCCAGTTCGATAAAGCCGCGAGCCGCTGGGTGATGACGCAGTTCCAGGTCAGCGGTCCGTACTACTCGCAGTGCGTGGCGGTCTCCGAGACCGAAGACGCTACCGGCAGCTACTTCCTCTACGAATTCTCGTATCCGAATTTTCCCGACTACCCGAAGCTCGGTGTCTGGCCGAACGCGTACCTGATCACATTCAATATGTTCGGCGCGCAGTTCCTCGGGCCGCGCGCCTGCGCCTACGACCGCGTGCGGATGCTGCAGGGCCTGTCCGCCTCGCAGGTCTGTTTTCAGCTCAGCAATCAGAACGGCAGCATGCTGCCCGGTGATCTCGACGGCTCGACGCCGCCGCCGGCGGGTTCGCCTGGATTCTTCATGGCCTTCGCGACCAACGCGCTGCGGCTGTGGCGGCTCAATCTCGATTGGGCGACGCCGTCCTCGGCGACACTGACCGGGCCAACATCGATAACCGTGCCGGCGTTCAGCCCGGCATGCGGCGGCGGCACGTGCATCCCGCAGGCCGGCACCACTCAAAAACTGGACTCGCTCGCCGATCGCCTGATGTACCGCCTCGCCTACCGCAACTTCGGCACACATCAGTCGCTCGTCGTCAATCACGCGGTGACAGCCAATGGCGTCACCGGCCTCCGCTGGTACGAGATCCGGAATCCTCAGGGCACGCCGGTGGTCTATCAGGCCTCGTCGTACGCACCGGACGGGATGTACCGCTGGATGGGCAGCGCGGCGATGGACAAGTTCGGCAACCTGGCGATTGGCTACAGCGTGTCGAGCGCGAGCACATTTCCGGCGATCCGTCTCGCCGGCCGCGAAGCCACGGCGCCGCTGAACACGCTGACGCTCGAAACGACGATCATCGAAGGCGGCGGATCGCAGGTGTATCCCGGCGGCCTGTCACGCTGGGGCGATTACACCGCGATCAGCGTCGACCCGGTCGACGACTGCACGTTCTGGTACACGAACCAGTACCTGAAGACGACTGGCGCGTGGAACTGGAGCACACGTGTGGCGTGGTTCAAGTTCGACAACTGCACGGATACGCCGCCGGCGCCTGACTTCTCGATCGCCGGCACCCCGACGTCGCGCACCGTGACGGCTGGGGGCGCCACGTTCTACACCGTGACGGCGAGTGACGTCGGCGGGTTCAGCAGTCCGGTGTCTCTCAGCGCCGAAGGGCTCCCAGCCGGGGCGACAATGACGTTCAACCCCGCCGATTTCACAAGCGGATCGGGAACGTCTTCTGCGAGCCTGACGACGGAGGCGACGCTGGCGCCGAGCACCTACAACTTCACCGTGACGGGCACGTCTGGCGCGCTCACACACTCGACGCCGCTCTCGTTGGTGGTCAACGCGCCGGTGATTCCCGACTTCACGATCGCCGTCACACCGTCGACGCGAAACATCAAGGCCGCGCAAGCAACGAGCTACACCGTGACGGTCACGCGGACCAACGGCTTCACCGGCTCGATCGACTTCTCGGTCACCGGCGTGCCTCCGAACACGACGGCGGGCTTCTCGCCGGACCCGACGACCGGCAACTCGAGCACGTTGTCCATCGACACGTCGCCGAACACGCCGAAAAATACCTATACGCTGACGATCCAGGCTGTCGGCGGCGGCCTGACGCGCACCGCGACGGCTTCCTTGCAGGTTCGGTAGTGTCGAAATGACGCCCGGCGTCATTTCGTCGCGACGATGACCCGATTCGCGCCGGCCCCGACCGGCTACCTGCATCTCGGCCACGTCCTCAACGCCATCCACGTCTGGGCGATGGCGCGTGATCGCGGGCTACGCGTGGCGTTGCGCGTCGAAGATCATGACGCGCAGCGATCGCGCCCTGAGTACGAAACGGCGCTACTGGACGATCTCGACTGGCTGGGCTTTTCGCCCGACGTCTTCCCCACCGCCGCGTTTCGTGCCGGCCCCTGTGATGGCCGGCAAAGCAATCGTCATTGGTTCTACGCAGACGCGGCGGCGACGCTGTCGGCCCGTGGCCTCGTATATGGTTGCGCCTGTTCACGCCAGGATCTTGGCGATGCGTACCGCTATCCGGGCACCTGTCGCGACCGCGGCATCGCGCCCGGCCCGGGCGTCGTCTGGCGTCTGCGGCTCGCGCCTGGCGACGAGACGTTCGACGACGTGCTGCTCGGACCGCAAACCCAGAATCCGGCGTCGCAGTGCGGTGACGTGGTCATCCGCGATCGCCTGGGCAACTGGTCATATCAGTTCGTCGCCAGCGTCGACGACTTCATGATGGGAGTGACGCTCGTGATTCGCGGCCGAGACCTGCTGGACTCGACCGGGCGGCAGATCGCCATCGCGCGCCTGCTCGGACGCGGCACCCCGGCCTCGTTTGCGCATCACGGCTTGATCATGAAGTCACCGACACAGAAACTGAGTAAGTCGGACGGTGACACCGGCGTGCGTGATTTGCGCGCGGCCGGCTGGTCGCCGGATCGTGTCAAGGCTGAAGCCTGTCGATGGGGTCAAACAAGGGTCAGACCCCTTTGAGGGGTCTGACCCTTGTTTGACCCCTGATCCTGGCCGGCGATCACTTCGCGCC
>DASUGM010000359.1:0-6919 GCA_036274055.1 Vicinamibacterales bacterium
GCGGAGCCTGCGGATTCCCGCGGCGGACGCGTTGCGGGTTGATGCGTAGCGAGATCAAGAGCGGATTCACAGGGAGAAGGCCGAGAACACCATGAGGACTACGCCGAGATCCTCTTGTTCTTCTCATGCTTCTCCGTGTGATTCCGATCTTGGCAAGCGCGCTCCAGGCGCGACGTCCTGCGCGTAGAATGCCGGAGCCATGGACGCGTTCTCCGAAGTCCTGAACGGTGTTCGACTGAAGGGCGCGATGTTCTTCAGGGCGGAGTTCTCGGCCCCCTGGTTGCTCGCGACGCCCCACTGTCGCGTGTTGACGCCGGCGCTCGCGCCGGGCGCGCCGCACATGCTGATGTATCACTTCGTCGTCGATGGATCGGCACGGGTGTGCCTTGACGGCGAGCCCGATGTCGAGTTGTCGCCGGGCGACATCGTCGTATTTCCGCGCGGGGATCCGCATCGACTGAGCAGCGGCTCGGGGTCGAAACCGATCGACAACCGCGCACTCCTCCGGAAGGTCGCGACCCGGGACCTGTCGCCGATGCGGCTCGGCGGCGGCGGCGCGAGGACCGCGTTCATTTGTGGATACTTGACGTGCGACCCGCGGCTCTGCGGTCCGATTCTCGAGAGCTTGCCGGCATTGGTGAAGGTGAACATCAGGACCGACCGCTCCGGGCAGTGGCTCGAGCACTCGATCCTGCATCTCGTCGAGGAGGCCGCCGCGAACGCCGCCGGCAGTGACGTGATGCTCGCCAAGATGTCGGAGGTCCTGTTCGTGGACACGATGCGGCGATACGTCGCCGGTCTTCCGAACCAGACGACAGGGTGGCTCGCGGGCGCACGAGATCCGGTCGTCGGCAAGAGCCTCGCGCTGCTGCACAGCCGGCCGAGCCACCCGTGGACGATTGCCGAACTCGCTGCCGATGTTGGTCTCTCCCGCTCGGCGCTCGTCGAGCGCTTTACGCGCTACCTGTCGGTTCCCCCGATTGCGTATTTGACCGGCTGGCGGCTCCGTCTCGCGGCCGAAGCGTTGACGTCGACGCCGAAGGGCGTCGCGGACATCGCCGCCGACGTCGGATACGAATCCGAAGCGGCGTTCAACCGCGCCTTCAGGCGCGCATTCGAAGTGCCGCCGGCGCGCTATCGGCGCCAAAGCCGGAGTCCTGCGAAGTCACAAGCGTGAGCTGCTCACGGCGCTTCGCCATGTAGTAGAGAACCGGCACCGCCATGCGCGACAGCAGGAGCGACGCCACTTCACCCGCCATCAGCGAGATCGCCAGGCCCTGAAAGATCGGGTCGAACAGGATGACCGCGGCGCCGACGATCATGGCGGCGGCGGTGAGCGCCATCGGGCGGAAGCGCACCGCGCCGGCGTCGACGACGGCTTGCGCGAGCGGAACACCTTCGCGCAACCGCAGCTCGATGAAGTCCACCAGGATGATCGAATTGCGCACCACGATGCCGGCGCCGGCAATGAAACCGATCATCGACGTCGCCGTGAAGAACGCGCCCATTGCCGCGTGCGCCGGCAGCACGCCGACGAGCGAGAACGGAATCGGCGCCATGATCAGCAGCGGCGTCTTGAACGACTGGAACCAGCCGACCACCAGCACATAGATGAGCACGAGCACGGCCGCGAACGCGAGGCCGAGGTCGCGGAACACCTCGATCGTGAGGTGCCACTCGCCGTCCCATTTCATCGCGTAGCGCGACGTGTCGAACGGCTGGACCGCGTTGAACACCTCGAGCCCGTAACCCTCGGGCAGCGTCAGCCGATCGATCGACTTGTTCATCTGAAGGATTGCGTAGGCGGGGCTCCCGTTCCTTCCTGCCAGATCGCCGGTGACGTAAGTCACTGCCTGCAGATTCTTGTGATACAGGCTCGCCCCTTCCAGCGTGGCCACCGCGTTCGTGAGCTCGCCCACGGCAACCCCCGCTTGTCCGCCGAAGCCTTGGCGAAGGCCGACTTGTCCGCCGAAGCCTTGGCGAAGGCGGATCGATCGAACGGCGTCGAGACTGCGATCGCCGCGCGGCAGGCGGATCACGATCGGCACGTCCTCGCGCGCGCGTTCGTCGTGCAGCAGGCCCGCCGATTCTCCCGATCCGGCCATCCGCACCACCGCCGCCACCGCCGCCGCCGAGAGGCCCGCGGCCGCGGCTTTTTCGCCGTCAACGGCAAGCGTGATCTTGGCGTGCGGCGCCTCGACGTACCAGTCGGTATCGACGACGCCGGGAGTCTGCTCGAAGATCGATTTGATTTGCGCGGCCACCTGCTGGCGCCGTTTCGGATCCGGCCCGTAGACTTCGGCGACCAGGGTTTGCAGAGAGGGCGGACCCGGTGGCGCTTCGGCCACCTGGATGGTCGCGCCGAACTGTTTCGCGATCGGCGTCAGCCGCTCGCGCACGCGGCCGGCGACTTCGTGGCTCTGCGCCGATCGGTCGCCCTTCGCCACGAGGTTGACCTGCAGATCGGCGAGGTGCGGCGCCCGCCTGAGAAAGTAGTGCCGCACGAGGCCGTTGAAGTTGTACGGCGCCGACGTGCCCACGTACTGCTGAACGTTGACCACGGTCTCATCGTCCAGCGCGGCCGACGCCAGCGCCGACGCGACGCGCGCCGTTGTCTCGAGCGCGGTGCCCTCGGGCATGTCGATCATGACCTGAAAATCGTTCTTGTTGTCGAACGGCATCATCTTCATCGTCACCAGTCCGAGCGGGACCAGCGCAACCGCCGCGATCAGCAAGACCGCCACGGCCGACAGGAAGATCGCGCGCCGTCTGGCGCTGGCAATGAGCGGGCCCATCACCCGGCGATAGAGCCGCGTCAGAAGATCCTTCTCGCCGTCATCATGATGCGAGGCAGGCTTGAGCAGCCGGAGGGCCGCCCACGGCGTCACGACGAACGCCACGATCAGCGAGAAGATCATCGCCGCCGATGCGCCTACCGGAATCGGCCGCATGTAGGGACCCGACAACCCGCGGACAAATGCCATCGGCAGGATCGCCGCAACCACCGCGAGCGTGGCGAGGACCGTCGGGTTGCCGACTTCGTCAACGGCACGAACCGCGATCGCCGCCAGACCGCCGGCTTCCCCGCCGTGCATCCGGGCGTGGCGGACGATGTTCTCGACGACGACGATCGCATCGTCGACGAGAATGCCGACGGAGAAGATCAGCGCGAACAACGTGATGCGGTTCAGGGTGTAACCGAACAGGTAGAACATGAACAGCGTGAGCGCGAGCGTGACCGGAATGGCGATCAGCACGACGCCCGCTTCGCGCCGGCCGAGCACGAGCCAGATCAGCGCCGAGACCGAGAGGACGGCGAGCAGCATGTGCCACAGCAGCTCGTTGGTCTTGTCGGCGGCGGTTTCACCGTAGTCGCGGGTGACCGTGAGATGCACGTCCGGCGGCACGATCGATCCCTTGAGCGTGTCGAGCTTGTGGAGGACGCGGCCGGCGACGTCGGTGGCGTTGGTGCCTTTCCGCTTTGCGACCGCGATGGTAACGGCCGGTTGCGCGCCGGAAGTCTTCGACTGGAAGCTGACGTACGAGGACGGCTCGGCGTCACCGTCGACCACGTCCGCCACGTCGCGGACGAACACAGAACGCCCGCTGGCAAAGGCCACGACGGTGTTGCGCAGCTCTTCGGCCGTGCGCAAACGGCTCCCCGCCTCGAGGCCAGTCACCGCACCATCTGCCACCGGGCCAGACGCGGTCCCACGCACGTTGGTGCGCGCGATCGCCTGCTGAACCGCGAGCGGATCGAGGTCGTAGGCCGACAGCTTCGCCGGATCGATGTCGACGCGCACCTGGCGCGGGCGCCCGCCGATGATGGTGACCTCCGAGACGTCGTTGACTTCAGCGATGGCGTCTCGCAGTTGGACGGCAAGCGCTCGCAGCTGATCGTCCGCATATCGCGCCGACCAGACGGTGACGGCGAGGATCGGCACGTCGTCGATCGAACGCGGCTTGACGATCGGTCCGATCACGCCTGGTGGGATGCGATCGGCGTGCGCCGCCAGTTTCTGGTTGAGGCGAACGAGCGCGGCTTCCTGCGGCTCGTCCACTTTGAAGCGGACGATGACCAGCGATTGTCCCGGACTCGAGGTCGAGTAGAGGTACTCGACTCCGGGCACCTCCCAGAGCAACTGCTCCAGCGGACGCGTGACGCGCTGTTCGACATCCGCCGGCGTCGCGCCCGGCATCTCGGCGAACACGTCCACCATCGGCACGATGATCTGCGGCTCTTCTTCGCGCGGCAGTGCCAGCACCGCCAGACCGCCAAGCGCCATCGAGGCGAAGACGAAAAGCGGCGTCAGCTTGGAGTGGATGAATGCGGCGGCCATCCGGCCGGCGGCACCATAAGCGTTGGCCATCACCGGCCTCCGACGCGAACGCGGCGTCCGTCGATGACACCGGGCGGCGGCGAAACGATCACCACCTCCGACTCCGTCAGACCGGCCAGCACGTCTGAATCGCTGAGGCTGACGAGACGGACGCGCGCGGCGCCGTTCTCGACCACGAAGACGGAGGTGAGTTGTCCGTGGCGCACGATCGCCGACGGTGGAATGGACAAGGCGCGTCGCGGCGTCCCGCCAAATCGGGCTCGGCCGAATTCGCCGGATCGAACACCGCGGGCATCGGGCAGCGCGATCTTGACGAGAAACGCGCGTGCGTCCGCGTCCATCGCCCGGCTCACCTCGTCCACCGTGCCCGCGATCGACGAGGCCGCGGATCCGAGGAAGACGGGGACGCGGTCACCGTTTCGAATCTGGCCGACGCGCGATTCATCGACGCGGACCTCGAGGCGAAATCCGCGGGTGTCCTCCAGGCTGAGCAGCGGCATGCCCGGTGACGCCATGTTGCCGGGCTCGACCAGCTTCTCGGTGATCACGCCGTCGAAGGGCGCGGCAATCGTCTTGAAGGAGTCGATCGCGCCCGCCTGGTCGCCGGCCGCGCGGGCGCTGTCGACCGCCGACGCGGCTTGCAACTCTCGCGCGGACGCCGCGGCGACACGGGCCTCAGCGCTCCGCAGCGCCGCCGTCGCGTCGTCGAGTTCCTGGGCGGTGGCGGACCGCCTGGCTTCCAGGCTGACGATGCGAACGTGGGTCGCGCGGGCAAGCGCGAGTCCAGCTTCCGCGGCGAGACGATCGGCGGCGGCCGCCTTCGTTCCCTGCTCGGCGGCCAGGGCCGCGGCGCGCGCGGCACGCGCGCCGGCGGCGAGATCGTCGGCGGCGAGCACGATGAGCGTCTGGCCCTCGCGGACACGATCGCCCGGCGACACGCGGACCTCGCGCACCGGCGCCAGGATCCGCGCCGTGATCCGTGCGGTGGTACGAGCCTGCACGACGCCGCCTGAATCGATCGTGCTGGCGACCTCGGTCATCGCTGCCTGCGCGACGGAAACGGCGATCGGCTCCGCCTCGTCGGCCGCGGCCGCCCGGGGAGACGAGCATCCGGTCAGCGCCGCGCCGGTCAAGAGTGCCGCCGCAACGCCGACAACGATGGCGCGATGAGTCGCAATGATCTGTTTCATGGTCTGCCTATCGCTCGCTGCAGCGTCGCCGTCGCCGTCAGCACATTCACGCGCGCGGTGATCTGTTGCGCGTCGGCCTGTTGCACGGCGTCGGCCGCGCGCAGCAGCATCGCCGCGTCCGCGAGGCCGCTCTCATAGCGGTCGCGGATGATGCGGCGGCTCTCGCGCGCTTGATCGGCGGCCGCCCGTGCCACCGCCTCGCTCGCTCGCGCGGCCTCGAGCCGGGCGATGGCGATCTGCACGTCGAGCCGCGCCAGCGTTTCGGCCTTGCCCTTCTCGATCGCGCTCCGCGCCGCTCGCTCGCGCGCTTCAGCGAGCCGGGCCTGGTCCGAAAAACCGTGGAACAGGTTGATCCGGGCGACCACACCGGCCGTCCAACTGGCCGATCGCGAATTCCAGGCGCCGCCGTTCAGTTCCCATCCGCCCTGCGCGGCCACTTGCGGCAGAAACTCCGCTCGCGCCGCGTCGGCGGCGGCAGCCGCCAGTTGCGCCTGCTGCATCGCGAGCGCGACTTCCGGCCGGTTCGTCAGCGCTTCCTCTTCAAGCTCCGCGGGATTGCTGATGTCGATCGCCGTTGCCGGCGGCGCGAGATCGAGCGAGAACATCGCGAGCAGCGGCTCGCCCATCAGCTGATTCAGGCGCGCGCGCGCGACGCGTTCGTCCGACGTGGCCTGCACGTGTTTCGCTTGCGTCAGGGCGACATAGACATCGAGCTGCAGCACATCCGCGTCGGTCACCCGGCCGGCGTCGCGGCGATTGCCGGCCACCTCGCGATCGGCCCGCGCGGTCTCGACCAGCGCCGCTGCCGAACGAGCGGTCGCGGCGGCGATGAGGACGCCGCCGAACGCGTCAGTCACCGCGGCGGTCAGTTCATGATCGACGAGCCGCTTGCCGGTGGCCGCCATGTCGCGCGCGATTGATGCGGCGCGAAGATTCGCCGAGACGGTGCGATTGAACAGCAGCTGCTCCACCGAAAATGCGGTGCGGAAATTGTCGGTCGCCTCCGGGTGATTGATCGCATCGAGCGCGAAGTCGGCAGCGGTAAACTGCCGCTGCGCAAGCAACGAGCTGAACACGAACACCGGCTGGTTGCCGCGCTGCCAGGACTCGGCGACGTCCACTTTCGGGAAGTAGCCGCCGCGTACCTGGGTGACGCGCTCGGCCGCGGCGCGCTCAGCGGCCGCCGCCGATCCGGCGTCGGGATTGTGCGCCTTGGCGCGCGTGATCGCATCCGCCAGCGACAGCGGCGACTGCGCGGCGGCCGGCAGCGCCGCAAGCAGCGTAGCGAAGAGGAGCGAAATGGTCCTCCACATGACGGGAGCGATTCTGCGGGACCGCTCGCGCCAGGGCCATGCCCGCGCGGTTGGATTTCTTGACCGTCAGTCCAGC
>DASUGM010000360.1:0-16269 GCA_036274055.1 Vicinamibacterales bacterium
CAATCCGCAGCTCCAGTACTACACGTGGCGCGCCCTGGCGGCGATTCCGGAACATTGGCCCGCCGTGTCGATCGGCGGCGTGACCCTGCTCTCGGCGGGCGTCCTGGCAATGATCACGGCGCTGCTGATGGCCGGGCAGGCTGGCGATCGCCAGTCACCTTCGCACTGAGCGCGGCGCGCTACTTTCCGCCGGCGAGCAGACGCTTCACCTGATTGACGGTGTTGTTGATGCCGATCTCGGCGAGGTCCTTGCCGATCTCCCTGGTCGCAAAGTGCGGATTGCCGCTGAGGCCGTTGTTCGCCCGCGGTGCGGCGTTGGGGTCTGCTCCGCCACCAGCGCGGCCGCCGCCGCGGCCGCCGCCAGCGCCAGCGTTCCCGCCGCCGCCCGCCGCAGCACCACCGCCGCCGGCCGCGGCCGCCGCGCGCGCTGCCGCGGCGTCCTTGCGATCTTTCCAGGCCTTGAGATCCGCCTCGAGCGATGCGCCTTCGAACTTCGTTCCGTCAAACGGCACGGTCTTGTAGATGGGCCGGATGTACTCGTTGGGCTTGGTTTCCCAGTACATCATCTCGGCGGTTTCCATCATGCCGCCGTGCCCGGCGATCGGCAGCTTGTGCTCGTACATGTACATGTCGATGTCGTCGTGCGTTTTCTGGTAGAAGTCGCCGACGTAGTGCACGCGGATGCCCTTGGCCGCGAACTTGGCCGACATCTCTTCGGAGACCTGGCGCATCTCGTTCTGTCCGCCGCCGTGATCGCCCATCAGGAAAATGTCTTTGAACCCGATGTACATCAGGCTCTCGACGGCGCCCTGGATGATGCCTTTGAAGGTGACCGCATCGACCTGAATGGCGCCGGGGTTCGGCGCGGTCGGGCCGTCCGCTTCGGCGAACGCTTTCCAGGAGTTGGCGTTGTATCCGCCGGTGGCGGCGACCGCGAACGGAATCGTCGGGGCGACAATCGTCTTGCCGAGCCGCCGTGCCGACTCGACCGCACGTTTCGTCGCCAGCACGTTGTGCACGCCGATCGTCGCGTGAGGTCCGCGGATTTCCGTCCCGCCGGTCGGCAGGAACACCGACGTCCAGCCGTTCTTGATCTTGTCCGTGACCTCGGACGAGGTCAGAAGCTCGAGCTCGACGACCTTGTCGACGTTCATTCCCGCGACGCCGTTTCCGGCCGCGATCTGCGCGCGGACCGCAGGAACGACACCGCCGATGACCGCCGCAGCCACGACACAGAGCGACAGACGCTTCGTCATACATCCTCCACCGGGGGCCGAAGAAACGGGATGCGCAAGCATATCGGGGGGCGTCGCGCGCGTCTATGGCGCGACGCCACGTCATTGCCGGATTGCCGTATCGAGGGCATTGCCGGATTGGATTGCCCAATCGACAATCCATTGCCGCAATCAATGCCGGATTGACGCATTGCCGGATTGACGCCGCCGGCGATTGCCGGATTGCCCGATTGCCCGATTGCCAGATTGCCGGATTGCCGGATTGCCGCACCATGTGGCGCGCGCCTCAGACCTCAGCCGCGCAATCCGGAAATCCAACAATGCGGCATTGATTGCGGCAATGCATTGTCCAATTGGGCAATCCAATCCGGCAATGCCCTCGATTCGGCAATCCGGCAATCGCCGAAGGCTTATTTCCCCGCGGCGTTGCGTTTCTGAATCGTCGACGCGGCGGCCTTCATGCGCGCGGCGTTGTAACCGGTCGCGGCCGCGCCATCCTTGGCCAGCTCGGCGGCCAGGCTGTTGAGCTTCGTCACCGCAGCACCGCGGCTCGACCCGGTCGCGCTCTCCACATCCTTCATCGCCGCGTTGAGCGCGTCGATCCGTTCCTGCGGCAGCGCCTTGTCGCGCGCGAGCTGATCCAGGTACGCACGCGCGACGGTGAAATGCGCCGGCCAGACGTAATGCGGCTGGCACTGCACGTTCAGATCGTTCGACGCGCCACAGCCTTCGCGCGTGGCCAGCTTGGCGGCGTCGATTTCGTTCTGCGAGAGGAACTCGCTCGGCGTCAACTCGAAGATGTCGAGGCCGCGCGCGATCTCCGACCCGTAGAGGAACCCGTTGTAGTAGTAGACCGACCAGTAGCCGCCGATGATCAGGGTGTTCGCGTCGATCGGACCGCGGTCGAAGAAGGCGATCTCCTTGATGTTGGCGGAGTTGGTGAAGTCGAACACCGACGCGCCGCCCTGATAGAACGCCTGGGCCATGATGTCGCGCCCGGGCACGGGCACGAGGCTGCCGTTGTGCGCGACGCAGTTCTCGGTCGCGGTCTGCCATGACGGCATCTTGAAGTAGCCGCCGAACTTGAGGTGACGGTTGTCGCCCGTGCCGACGATGTCGAACACCGCGTTGCCGCCCCACATCGTCGGATGGATGTTCTGGCACATCGGCTGCGTGCCGCCGCCCCATTCGTCGGAGAACAGCAGCTTGGTCGCGTCGTTGTTGAACGTCGCGGAATGCCAGAACGCGAACGCCGCGTCGGCGACGTCATCGAGTCGCTTCGGCTTCGTCACGACGCTCGTATCGAGCAGCAGACCGTTGCCGGAGCAGGCGCCGCCGAGCAACTTGGCCCACGGATAGCTGGTCACGTCGTGGCACCCGGAGGTCGGATTCGGATTGGGTTCGCCGGTGCCCTGACGACGGCCGCGGATGCTGGCGAGTTCACCGGTGTTGGCGTCCGCGAAGATGTAGGCGTGGCTGACCACCGCCGACTGCTCCGGGTTCTTGAGCGGCACCTTGATCACGTCGATGCCGTAGGTCGACGTGTTCGGCGCGTTCGGATCGGCGACGCAGCCCGCCTTCTCCTCAGCCGAGCGGATGCCCGAGCTGCCCGAGACGTAGATATAGATGTTGTCCTTGTCGTTCGGATCCGTGACGATCGAATGCGTGTGCGAGCCGCGGCAGGTCTGGACGCCGGCGACCTGGCGCGGCTTGCGCGGATCGCTGATGTCGAAGATCCGCACGCCGTACATCCGGTCGGGATCCGGCGGAGCAGCGCCGCGTCCGGCGCCCGCGGCCGGTGGTGCCGCGCCGGCAGCGGGCGGCGCCGCCGCGCCGCGTCCGCGCGCGGCGTTCGGCGACGGCTGTGCACCACAGTCGAGCCGGCCGTAGCCCTCGACCGACATGAACGCGAGGTTGCCCCAAATCGACACGTCGCCCTGTCCGCCGGGACACGCCACGATCGTCTGCAGCGACGTTGTCGTCGGGTCCTCGATGTTGTAGAAGGTCAACCCGTGAAAGTTGCCTTGCAGCGCCAGTCTGCCGTTCATCCCGAAAGCGAGATCGGAGTTGGCGTAGTCGAGGCTGCGCGCGTTCGTGGCATTCGGATCGAACATGCCCTCGGGCTGGCGCATCGTCTTGACGAGCTTCATGTTGAACGCGGCCTCGCCGGCGTCGTACTTGCCGGGCTTGAGGCCTTCGCGCGGATCGGGCATGTGGCACGGCGTGCCGCCACCGCGGCCGCCGCGGCCGCGACCCGCCGCTTGCGGATCGGGCGGCGCCTGCGCCGCCGCAATCTGCTCGGCCGTGCAGGGCTGCGGAATCGGGATCTGTCCGACCGTTGCGGCTCGTCCTTGTTGGGCCGGTTGCGGCGCGGCCGCGCCCGGCGGTGCCGGCGGCGGATTCTGCGCGAAGACCGTGGTGACGGCCAGACCAAGAGCAGCGCTGAATGAGATCAGCCGAACCTGAGTGCGCGCGTTCATGACCATTCCACTGGCCTCCCTAAAAGTCCGTACATGCGAACGATTTCCGCCCGCTGATCGTTGTCGACGTCGTTGAGGAAGCCGCCGATGTTCGGCTCCTTGCCTCCGCCCGCTTCGCGCAGGTCGGCGACCATTTTCAGCGCACCCTTGTGGTGCTGGATCATTCCGGTGAGAAACAGCTCATCGAACTTGGCGCCGCGCGCGGCGTCGAGCGCCTTCATCTGCTCCGGCGTGAGCATGCCGGGCATCGGCGCCTCACCGTGGTCCATGACCGTGCCGTCCGGCATCAACATCGGCACCGCCTGTTTCCGCGCGGTGAGCCACTCTTTCATCGACTGAATCTCGCCGCTCTGCGAGAGCTGGATCTTCTGGCCCATCGCGATCAGCTCCGGCGTCTTCGTGTGCGTGCCGATCATCGCCACCATCAGGAGCGCCTGACTGTGATGGTGAATCATGCCCTGCATGAACTTCACGTCGTCGTCGGTGTAGTTGTTGTCGTGAAATGCGGGGACCTTCGAGACGACCGTCGAGCCCTGGCCGGGGGCGCCCGGCTGAACGATGGCCGGCGCCTGCGCCTGGGCGCTCGCCGCGGATGCCGGTTGTCCGGCCGCCGGGTCGGATCCACGCTGACAGGCGGACAGCCCGAGGGCCGCGGTCAGCACAAGGGTGGCAATCGAGAATCTGTTCGTCATCGTGCCCAGCTCACAGGTCGGCAAGACCCGAAGGATACACCGCGGTGCCCGTAAACGAACGAGAACGCCGGCGACGATTGTTCATGGGCTTCGGCGCGGCCGGCGCCCCGCCCCCTTGATTCGCAAAATCTGTCTGACCATACTAGTCATATGAAGAAGACCGCCAGCGTCGTCGAATTCAAGGCCCGGCTGAGCGAGTATTTGCGCCTGGTCAAGGGCGGCAATGAACTCCTCGTCACCGAGCGGGGCGTGCCGATTGTGCGGGTCACGCCCCTCGATGAGGCCGAGCGCAAGTCCACCCGCCGCCTGCGGCTTTCACGGTCCGGTCAGCTCAAAGCCGGACGGGGCCGCGTGCCCAAAGCTCTCCAGACTCCTCCTGCCGGCGAGCCCGTTGGCGCGGCCGTCCTGGACGCCCTGCTGGCGGAGCGCGGCGACTCGGGATCACGCTGATGTTCTGGGACAGCTCGGCCCTCGTTCCGCTGCTGCTGCCTGAAGGACGATCGGCGCCATTGACCACGCTGCTCGCGAGCGACAAGGAACCGACGATCTGGTGGGCGACACCGCTCGAGTGTCAATCGGCGATCCAGCGCTGGCACCGCGAGTCGCCCCTTCCGCACGGCGTGATTGCGCTCTCGACCGATCGGCTCCGCGCGATCGTCGAGCTGTTCGACACGGTGGCTCCGACCGACGAGGTCCGTCGTCGCGCCGGACGGCTGGTGGGCGTTCACCCTCTCCGCGCCGCGGATGCGCTGCAGTTGGCGGCGGCGCTCATCTGGTGTGAGGAACAACCGCACGGTGAGCGCTTCGTGTGCCTCGACGCGCGACTGTGTGAGGCCGCGCGCGCCGAGGGCTTCGACGTCACGCCCTGAGCGCAGCGCTCCGCTGACGCAACGGCAAATCGACATCACCGCACGACGACGGTCCCCCGAAGCATGTTCATGCCGCAGACGAAGCCCAGGGTTCCCTTGGCTGAGGGCGGCAGACGAATGGTCACCGGCTGATTCAACGGCAGTGCGCGACGTGCCGGGACAGTGTCAACCACCACTTCCTTCGCGCATGTCTCATCCGTTCGTCGAATGAAGACAAGGTCGATCGCGACGCCGGCGTCCACGGTGACAGTGACAGGCACGAACCCTTCTTTCGTAACCGCGACTTCAACCTGCCGAACCGGCTGCGACGATCCCGACGTGGTCACGGGCGGTGGTGCGCTCGTCGGTGGCGGCAGTCCCAGCCGATCGCGCTCGGCCCGCAAGGCGAAGCTGCCCGCGACGACGACCTGTTCCGTGGCCGCGACGCCGCTGAGCACTTCGACGCTGTCGCCAGTCGTGGCGCCCAGCGCGACCGATCGTTCGGCAAAGCGCCCAGCCTGCCGGCCGTCGGCCACGTAGACCACCGTCTGACTGCCGATGGTCTGCACTGCCGTCCGTGGAATCACGAGCGCACTCACGCCGGGTGATGCCGACAGCGTCACGTCCACGTACATCCCAAATCGCAGGAAGCGATCCGGATTGCTGACCTCGATCCGCGCCTTCGCCGCTCGCGTGTCTGCAGCCAGCTGCGGATCGACGTAACTGACGCGACCGGTCCATCGTCGGCCGCCGCTCGCAGTCGACCTGATCGTCGCGGCATCACCGACCTGGACCGACGCCAGATCGCGCTCGTAGAGATTGGCCACCACCCACACAGAACCCAGATCGGCCACCGTAAACAGATCCGTCGCGGCATCGATGTTCGCGCCCGGGTTGATCGCTCGCGCCGTGACCATCCCATCCCGCGGTGAAGTGATGTGAACGGTCGCGTCCATCGTCGTGCTCGCCGACAGCGAACTGATCTGCTTGTCGGTCACACCGAGAAGTGCCAGCGTCGCCCTGGCACTTTCAACATCGGTGGCGTGGCGCGTGTGCTCGGCTCGCGCCGTTTCCAGTTCCTGCTGGCTGGCCGCACCGATTTTCACCAGGCCTTCCAGTCGGGTCAGACGTTGATGGGCCGCGTCGAACTCCGACGCCATCGACAGGTACATGCGCTGCGTCTCGGCGAGTTCCGGACTATGAATCGTCGCGAGCAGCTCGCCACGTTTGACCTGAGCGCCCAGTTCCGCGAGCACGGTCCGGACCTGGCCGGCCGCGACTGACTTGATGACGACTTGCGCGTACTCATTGGGTCCGACGATTCCGGGAACGAGCAGCGCCTTCCGAATCGGTTCTTCCCTGAGAGGGGCGGTCGCGATCCCGGCGCGAGACACGGCCTCGGGAGTCAGGGTGATGGCGAGGGCCGTCGCAGCAGCGACGGGCGGAGTGGCCGGAGGTGTGGCCGATGTGGCGCGCGTCAGGTCGGAGCGCAGGTAGACGTACATTCCGCCGGCGCCCAGCACGGCCGTACCGAGCAGGGCAGCGGCGGTTGTGAGAATGCGAGCGGGCCTTGTCGAAGTCATCGGATTACTCCTATCGCCGCGGCCAGGTCGGTTCGCGCCTGAAGAATCTCAATCAACAGATCGGTGTACGCACTCTCGGTGTCGAGAAAGCGCCGGGTCTCGGTCAACACGTCGAGAAGGGCGGCCCGGCCCAGCCCGTAGCTCTGCCGGATGACTTCCACATTCCGGTTTGCAAGCTCTCGCGTCGTGTCGACGTAGATTGCCAGCGCGGCCTGGAGCTGTTGCACGCGCGCGCGCGCGGATTCGATCTCGGCCGAAGCGGCCAATCGCCGCGCCTCGACTTCGAACCGGGCGGCTTCGACCCGCGCTTCAGCCGACGCGATATCGCCTTGACGCCGGTCCCGCCACGGCAGGCTGATCGTCGCCCCGACCGAGACGTTATGGAAGACATCGTGGATCGGCGACGGCGTCCCGGCAGGTGTGAACCCGAACAGAGGAAACCCGCTGGTCATGCGCATGTACGCAATGTCCAGACTGACGTCCGACCTGGCCTCTCGCTTGATCGAGTCGAGCATCGCGGACGCGATCTTGATCTGGTGTTCCGCGGCGAGGATATCCGGTCTGGCGTCAGCCACCCGATCCGTCGAGGCCGCGGCCACGGTCGCCTGGGACGCCGTCGTCCGAGCGAGATCTTCGAGGCGCTCCCTGAGCAGAAGCGGCTCCGATGATCTCAGGCCGACGGCGGCCTTCAGCTCAGCGAGCGCGACGTCGGCCGCCGAGCGCTGACGGAGGACGTCGGCTTCGGCGCGGCGAGCATCCACCGCCGCCATGTCCCGCTCCAGGGGAGGGGCGGCGCCCGAGGCGACTCTTGCGGCAACGAGGTCGACGAACTGCGTAAGATTCGCCGCGACCTGACGACGGATCTCGAGCTGTCGGACGGCAGCCAGCAACCGGAGCGCCTTCGTCCGAACCGTCGCGGCGAAGATCCGCTCGGCGTCTACAACTTCACGCTCGGCGAGCTGAACTTCCTCGTCGGCCGCGGTGACGCGCGCCTGCCGCCTGAAGAGATCGAGAGGCCAGTTCACGCCGATCGTCGTCTGGCGGTCAGGCCCGCCGAGCTGCCCACGAAAATCCGACTTCAGGCTCGGATTCGGGCGGAAGTTGGCCTGCATTGCCGCGCCCCGTGCCGCGTCGATCTGCGCGCGGGCGGCGCGTAGCGCGGGCGAGCGTTCGAGCGCCACCGTCACGAGCTCACCGACGGACGAGCCTCGCTCACTATCGATGTACTGACGAACGTCGGCAGGCGCGATGCTCTGCTGCGCAGACACGAGGTGAGGCGCAGCGATCGACAGGACAACGCAGCAGATCCCGATGTAAGCGGCCCTCATCGCACGTCTCCATTGAAAGAGATCGACCCGGCGCCCGCCGGCCCGTTCCAGTCGAGCGAGAATCGCCAGGCGCCAGACATGCCGAACTCAGCCGTCGCCTGATACCGACCGTCGATGCTCGTGCGCTGGACTTCCGCTCCGCCCGACATCGTCATTCCCGGCATCGTCATGGCGCCGGCCAGCCGAACGTCGCCGACGTCGATGAGCGTGCCGGCGGCGGAACGGAACTCGATCCAGAAGACATTCCGACCCTGATGCAGTGCACTTCTCTCGCTCTTGAGCGCGACGACGATGCTTCCTGAGTGCAGCTCCTGGATGGTGTGCCCCGCGATCGGCGACGCCGTCGATCCGGTTCCGCTCAGCCGCCACATCGTTGCCGCAATCAGGATGCCCGCCACGACGAGCACGGCCAGACCGATCCATATGCGCGTCCGTCGGCGATGTTGCGGCAGAGTGGCTGGCGAGGTCAGCTCGGGAGCGTCCTGGCGCTCGGCGTCCGAACCGAGTTCCCGCGCCCGAAGCCAGAAGAAGATCACCGGCGTGACGAGCAGGACATGCAGCAGCGACGACACCATGCCGCCGAGGACTGGCGCGGCGATCGGCTTCATGACTTCCGCGCCGACGCGCGTGCTCCACATGATCGGCAGGAGTCCAGCCACGACCGTTGAGACGGTCATGACCTTCGGTCGCAGTCTGAGCAGCGCGCCGTCGATGACGGCTTCCCGGAGCGACGTCCGAGTCAGGCGCCCGCCATCGGCCGTGCGCCGTCGAGCAACGGCCTCGTCGAGGTAGATGACCATCACGACGGCGGTTTGTACGGCGGTGCCGAACAACGCAATGAACCCGACCCACACGGCGACCGAGAAGTTGTAGCCAAGCAACCAGACGAGGACGACGCCACCCGTCAACGCAAACGGCACGGCGAGAAGCACGTGGGCGGCTTCGGCAGCTGAGTGATACGTGAAATACAGCAGGATGAAGATGACGACCAGAACGATCGGAAATACCAGCATCAGGCGGCGTCGAGCGTGCTCCTGGTTCTCGTAGCGTCCGCTCCAGCCCAGGTAGTAGCCGGCCGGCAGAGCGATGCGTTCGGTGACGACCCGCCGGGCTTCATCGATGAAACTGCCGGCGTCTCTCTCCTGGACGTTGAGAAGCACGGTCGCGACGATCAGCCCGTTCTCCGAGGAGATCATCGCCGGGCCGCGCGCGGGTTCGATCGATGTGACGGATCGCAACGGCACCTGCTGGCCGCCCGGTCCCATCACCATGGCATCGCCGATCGACTGCGGGTCGGAGCGGTACGGCGCCGCGTACCGCACTCGAATCGGAAAGCGCTGGCGACCTTCGATGGTCGCGCCGACCACCGTTTCACCGATCGCCTGCTCGACCACTTCCTGAACGCTGCTGACGTTCAGGCCATACCGCGCCGCCGCAGCCCGATCGACGCGGATATTGAGGTACTGCCCGCTGGTGACCGGCTCGGGATAGACGTTCGCCGCTCCGCGGATGGTGCGCAGGATATCGGCGACACGGCGACCCAGGCCGTCGAGCACGGCGAGGTCGCTGCCAAAGATCTTGACCCCGACCTCCGACCGGATTCCGGTCGTGAGCATGTCGATGCGATTCACGATCGGCATCGTCCAGATGGTGCTGACGCCAGGCAGCTCGACGGCCTTCGTCATCTCTGTTCGAAGCTGCGCGAGCGTCATGCCCGGCCGCCACTGCTCCCTTGGCTTGAGCTTGACGATGGTCTCGGTCATGTTGAGCGGCGACGGATCGGTTGAGGTCTCGGCCCGCGCCACCTTGGCGACGACGCTGGCGACCTCGGGAAACGTGAGCAGCGCCGCGTTCTGCGTCCGCGCGATGCGTGTGTTCTCTTCCAGAGACACACTGGGATCCGCGATCGGCATGAACAGCAGGTCGCCCTCATTCAGAGGCGGCATGAATTCGCTGCCGATTCGTGTGGCCAGCGCCAACGACCCCACCAAGGTCAGGCCGGCGAGGCTGAGTGTGAGCGCCGGTCTGGCGAGCGCACGTCGTAGCAGCGGGGCGTACGCGCGTTTCAGAAGACGCATGACCGGATTCGCGTCTTCGGCGTGCAGACGACCGCGCAGCAGCAGGGCACACAACACCGGCACCAGCGTCACGGCAATCAACGTCGCGGCCAGCACCGCAAAGGTCTTCGTGAACGCGAGCGGGTGAAACAGTTTCCCTTCCTGCCCGGTGAGCGCGAAGACCGGCGCAAAGGCCAGCCCGATGATGAGCATGGAGAAGAACACCGGCCGGGCGACGGTCTTCGTCGCCTCGCGAATCGCCTCGAGCGCGCGTTTCCGATCGCGCGGGTCGACGCCGTTCCGCTCCATATGGCGAAAGGCGTTCTCGGTGACGACGATGCCGGCATCCACGAGCACGCCGATGGCAATGGCAATCCCCGAGAGACTCATCAGGTTGGAAGAGGTGTCGAGGCCCTTCATCGCCAGGAAGGACATCAAGACGGCCAGAGGCAACGGCAGCGTGACGATGAGGAACGAACGGAAGTGCCAGAGGAACAGAATGTGCGCGAGCGTGACGAGGGCAACTTCCTCAATCAATGCGAAGCGCAGGGTGGCGACGGTCCTTTCGATCAGTTCCGAGCGGTCGTAGAACGGGACAATCCGGACACCGGCCGGCAGTCCCGGCTCGATCTGCCGGACGCGGGCTTTGATCGCGTCAATCACGTCGTTGGTGTTGACGTTCGCCCGCGCGACGACCACGCCGCCGACCGCCTCGTGAGTGCCTTTGACCAGCGAGGCGACTCGGAACGCATCGCCGATGCGAACCTCGGCGACCTGACTCACGAAGATCGGCACGCCGCCGCGCTCGCGGACCATGATCTGCTGAATGTCCTCGACCGATCGAATCAGCCCGAGGCCGCGCACAATCGTCCACGCGCCGTTGGCTTCGACGACATTGCCGCCGACATTGGAGTTGCTGCGACGGACCGCTTCAACGATCTCGCCGATGGACAGGCCGTAGCTGCGCAGCCGGTTCGGATCGAGATCGATTTGGTACTGCTGCACGGTGCCGCCGACCGAGGCCACCTCGGCCACCCCGGGCACGGCATTCAACTGATAGCGGATGAACCAGTCCTGCAGCGTGCGAAGCTCACGCAGCGATAGCGTGTCGCTCTCCACCGTGTACCAGAACACGTGACCGACGCCGGTCGCGTCGGGACCGAGGGTTGGGATGACGCCGGACGGCAAGAGCTTGGTTACCAGACCGAGGCGCTCCAGAACGCGGGCGCGCGCGAAGTAGAGATCGACGTCATCCTCGAAGACCGCGTAGATCATCGAGAACCCGAACGCGGACTGCGAGCGCACCACCCGCACGCCGGCGAGGCCCTGCAGGTTCACTGTCAGCGGATACGTCACCTGGTCTTCGACTTCCTGGGCGCTGTGACCGGTCCAGTCGGTGAACACGATCACCTGGTTGTCCGACAGGTCGGGCAGGGCGTCGATCGCGCTGCTGCGAAGCGCGAGATAGCCGGCGACCGCGAGCCCGGCGTAGATCGCGAGCACGAGCCCACGGTATTTGAGCGAAAGGTCGACGAGTCGATTGATCATGACCACCTGCCATCACAGTCATTCACGGTGGCGCGAGCCGAAAGGGGAGAGCTCGCGCCAGCTTCACGTCGGCGGCGAAGTCAGGCGGTGGTTAGACGAGGAAGACGGAGAACCGCAGGTGCAATCGTGTCGGCGGAGACGGCTCAGGGGCAGGGTCGCGTTCGATTCGCGCCGGAACGAACGCCAACATTGAATCGAATTGCGGCGCTTCGGCGGGAGGACTCACCGCGAAGCTCGAATCGGCAAACTGCGAATTCCGCTGCTGATGTGTCTTTTCTGAGGCCGCGCAGCAGCGATCCGCGTCGGCCTGGGTCACTGGGCCGCCGTGGCCGCCAAAGTGCGCCGAGCCACTCGAGACTTCGTCCGGGCACCGGCCCTCGACGCAGCAATCGTGTCTCGCTTCGGCAGTGGCCGCCCATCCGGCACAGGGAACCGCGCCGGCGCCGAACAGCGTCAGGACCGCTGCGAGGGCTGCTACCCGGGTCAGCATGGTCACGCGAGTGTATCCCACCCCCGGTTGTTCAGCAGGTTTCATGCCACCCACTGCGCCGTCCTGAGGGCACTGGTATTAGCCTGGTTGACTGCGCAAGCGGCTTTCTTCGCCCGGCGGCGTGAACTTTTCCGCGGGAGTTGCACGAGGCCAGTCGTGATCGACGTTTTCGTTGGCGCGCGCTCAAGGCGCCTGGAGGATCCGGCACAGCCATACGGCCGCACGGCGACGGGCTCCCGGGGTGCTTACTGCGCGCGCCAGTTCACGATCACGTTGATCGTCGTCGTCGGCGACGCGACGCCGGCGCGCGGGCGGATGACGAGGAACCGCTGCCCGTCGGCAGTCACCGAGTACTGATCGATCGTGAGATTGACCGGTGCAAGCGGTGTCTGAAACAGCAGCACGGGTGCGGCGAACTCGAGCCCGCCGCCCGGGACGGGTGCGACCTTCACGGACATCAGCTCGCCCTGCAGTGTCAGGTAAAACAGTTCGCGGCCGTCGCCGCGCCACATCGCCTGGCCGCCGCCGTTACGCGACACGCGCCGGCGTTGATCGAGCGCCGGAAACGACGCGACCCAGACGTCGTACCCCGAGCCCTCGGTCACCTGATACGCGATCCACTTGCCGTCCGGCGAGAAGTGCGCGCCATCCACGTTCTGTGTGGTCTCGAACAGCAGCTTCAAGGACGCTGGATCGCCGGGCTTCACCGCGTAGAGCTTGCCCGGCTGCGGACGATGAAAGAGCAGCCATTGCCCGTCCGCGGACCAGTCGTCGAGCCATTTCGGATCGTCGGGAGACTCGAAAGCCAGCGTCGGCGTCGAACTGCCGACCGGATGCGTGAAAAGCTGCCGCGCGCCGTTCCGTACGGCCTCGTACGCGATCGTCTGGCTGTCAGCCGACCAGACGGGATCGTTGCTGATCCCGGTTTCGTCGGTGAGACGGCTGGAGACCCCATTCCCGAGGTCGAGCACGGAGATTCTGAAGCCGGTGCCCGCCACACTGTCGGCGACCGCCACCCGTCGACCGTCGCGCGACAGGCGAATCTGGTAGATGCTGCCGCCGTCGCCGGCCGTGCCAAGCGCGCGACCGGATCGATCGAACCACGCGAGGTCGGCCGCCTGGCCGACACTCGCTCCCTGCCGATGCACGATGATGCCGTTGGCGGACACCTGATACGCCGTGCGGCCAGTAACGGAGTTGACCGCGATCTCGTCGGCCACCCGCCGTGGCACGCCCGAGAGCTTGAGCGACGCTGGATCGAACGGCTGCGCAAAGAGCGTGCGGTCGCGGACGAAGAAAAGATGACCATCGGCGTACTGGCCCGTTCCTTCTGAGGCGATGATGCGTGTGGACGGGGTGCCGTCGAGCGAACCCACGAACAGGGCGCGCTCGGCGCCGATCGAGCTCCAGCCGACATACAGGAACCGCCGGCCGTCGGGCAGCATCACCGGAGAGGTGTAAGCCGCGGCGAGCCCTTCCTGTTTCGGCATGGTCAGTTCGACAGAATCTCCGCCCTGGGCCGGTACGCGCCAGAGCCGGCCGGCGCCGCCGGAATTCGATACCGCCAGAATGTCGCCGTCCGGCAGCCAGGTCAGGCCCGCGGACGACGCAAGTTCGCCGAGCCGTACCACGCCGCCGTTGAGGTCCACGCGATGGACTCGTCCGCCGGCCGTAAACGCGATCGATCGGCTGTCCGGCGCCCACGCCAGCGACCCCGCGCCCTCCGTGCCGGCCAGTGGCCGCATTGTCTGACCAGCGAGCGGCCGAATCGAAATCACGTTCGCGGTGTTCGGCGACGCGGCGTCCCTCGGGCCGACGAATGCAATCCAGCGGCCGTCTGGCGATACCGTTGGGAAAAGCTGGTTCGAGCGTGGAACCGAGATCCCGAACTCGACGCGCTGCGGCGGTAGATCGGTCGTGCCCGGACGCCACGCAGTGATCAATCCGGCCGCGGCACCGACGACGGCGACGGCCGCGATGATCCAGGGCAGGCGTGAACTCGGCGCGGGGGGCGTCGTCGTGGTGGCAGCCGCCGGCGCGTCCTTTTCTATATCGATGTCGATCAATTCGAGCCGCGCGTCGGCGATCGCACTGAGGCGGCGTCGCGGATCTTTTTCGAGACAGCGGCGCAGCAACCGCCGGCACGATGGCGCGACGCCGGCCGGCAGCGCCGACCAGTTCACGTCTTCCTTCAGCACGCTCGCCAGCGTGATCGAGATGTCGTCGCCATCGAACGCGCGCCGGCCGGTCAGCATCTCGTAGAGGACGACGCCGAACGCCCAGATGTCCGCGCGGCGATCCACCGCGCGCCCGCGCGCCTGCTCCGGCGCCATGTACGCCGCGGTGCCGATGATCATGCCGATCTGCGTGGCCCGCGCCGTGAGCGTCGGCGAGTTGGACGCCGAGCCGGCGCCGCCCGGGTCGTCACCGCCCGGCGTGAGCGCCTTGGCCAGTCCAAAATCGAGCACCTTCACGGTGCCGTCCGCACGCAGTTTGATGTTCGCCGGCTTCAGATCGCGATGGATGATGCCGGCCTCGTGCGCGGCTTCGAGGGCGTCGATGATCTGCTTCGCGACGGCGATCACGTCGTCGGTGGGCATCGGCCCGCGAGCGATATGCGCCGTCAGATCTTCGCCCTCGACGAGTTCCATCACCAGGAACGCGCCGGCCGCGTCGGTGCCGGCGTCGTAGACGTGAGCGATGTTGGGGTGATTGAGGGCGGCGAGCGTGCGCGCCTCGCGTTCGAAGCGCGCGCGCCGGTCGGCGTCGAGCGCAAAGAGTTCCGGCAGGATCTTCAGGGCGACGTCGCGGCCGAGCTTGGCGTCCCGCGCCCGGTAGACCTCGCCCATCCCGCCGGCGCCAATCGTGCCCAGAACCTCGTACGACCCGATTCGGGCGCCTGGGGGGAGGCTCATGCGGCGGCGCGATTATACCCGCGCGCGCCTTGACTCGATGAGGGCGGATCGGCACGATGAGCGGCGGAAACGCCTTGCGCATGACGCCCGAACGATGGCGGCAGATCAGCGGGATCTTCCAGGATGCCCTGGCCCATCAGGCCGGCCAGCGTGAGGCGTTTGTCAACAGCGCCTGCGGCGACGACCATGCGCTTCGGATCGCCGTCGACGAGTTGCTGAATGCGCATCAGCAGGCGGGGCGATTTGGCGAAATTTCGCTGAGTCCGCCGACGCCGCGGCTCGAACCGGGGACGGCCGTCGGTCCGTATCGGATCGTTGAACTCCTGGGCGCGGGCGGGATGGGCGAGGTCTATCGCGCTCACGACGCGAAGCTCGGCCGCGACGTCGCGATCAAGGTGCTGCCCCGGATCTTCAGCGTCGATCCGGCGCGGCGCGCGCGCTTCGACCGCGAGGCTCGCCTGCTGGCCTCGCTGAATCATCCACATATCGCCGCGGTCTACGGCACCGAGGAATCCGACGGCGTCCCGGCGCTGGTCATGGAACTGGTCGAGGGCGAGGACCTGGCCCAGCGGATCGCGCGCGGCGCGATTCCGTTGGCCGACGCGCTGCCGATGGCCGCACAACTTGCCGAGGCGCTCGAAGCTGCGCACGAGCAGGGGATCATCCATCGCGATCTGAAGCCCGCGAACATCAAGGTGCGCGCGGACGGCATGGTCAAGGTCCTCGACTTTGGCCTGGCGAAGGTGCTCGACCCGATGTCCTCAGCCAGCGAGGATGTCGGCAACTCGCCAACGATCTCCGGGCTCGCAACGCTTGCGGGATCCATTCTCGGCACCGCGGCCTACATGGCGCCGGAGCAGGCGCGCGGCAAGGTGGCGGACAAGCGGGCGGACATCTGGGCATTCGGCGTCGTGTTCTACGAGATGCTGACCGGTCGTCCGCTTTACACCGGCCAGACGGCGGCGGAAATTCTCGCCTGCGTGATCGAACGGGAACCCGACGTGAGCGCGCTCCCGCCGTCGGTGCCGCCAACGGTCCGGGAACTTCTCGGCCGTTGTCTGACGAGAGATCCGCGCAATCGCCTTCAGGCCAT
>DASUGM010000361.1:0-9871 GCA_036274055.1 Vicinamibacterales bacterium
GTCAAGACGCATCCGGCGCGCGCCGCACGGGTCGCGCTGATGCACACGTGGCAGAGCACGCAGACCGAAGGCTGGTGGCGGCAGGCGCTCGACTTCAACGGCGTCGACTACGACTACATCAGCGTCCAGGATGTCGCGAAGAACAACAATCTGCGCGGCAAGTACGACGTGATTCTCTTTGCGCCGGGCGGCGGCAACGGCCAGGGGATCATCGACGGCCTGCCGATGTGGCGCAACCCGATGCCGTGGAAGAAATCATCCGAGACGCCGAACCTCGGCGGCTTCGCCGAGACCGACGACATTCGTCCCGGGCTCGGCTGGGAAGGGCTGATGAACCTCGAGAAGTTCGTGCGTGATGGCGGCGTCTACGTCGGCGCCGTCGGCAGCGCGAACTTCGCGGTGCAGTTCGGCTTGACGCAAGGCGTCTCGACCAACAGCGCGGGGACGGGCTCGCGGGTCGTCGGATCGCTCCTGCGCACGCGCCTGGTCGATGACGCCAGCCCGATCGTCTATGGGATTCCAGACAACCTCGCGGTCTACAGCGACTCCGGCGCCAGCTTCAGCGTCAACGCCGGCGCTGGTGGCGGTCGCGGCGGCGGCGGCGGTGGCGCCGCGGCGGGCGGCGCGGGACGAGGCGGCGGCCCCGGGCCGCGCGCGACCGGCCGGGGCACGCCGGACGATGTCGATCAACCGCAGGGAATGCCGCAGTTGAATCCGCGCAACGTCGCGCCCGCGGCCCGGCCGGCGCCGGCGGCCTGGGAGTACGCCATTCCGACCGAAGAGCAGTTGAAGACGCCGCTCAACATCATTCCGCCCGCCCAGCGTCCGCGCGTGGCGTTGCGTTTCGCGGATCAGAATCAGCTGCTGGTGTCCGGGTTGCTCAGCGGCGGCGGCGACATCGCGCAGCGTCCCGTCGTCGTCGACGTGCCGGTCGACAACGGCCACGTCGTGCTGTTCGCCAACAACCCGATCTGGCGCGGCGAGACCATCGGCAGTTATTTCATGGTCTGGAACGCGATCCTGAACTTCGACAGTCTCAACGCAGGCCGCAAGCTCGACGCGCGCTAGCGCGCGCCGAGCTTGCGGCCTGCGATTTGCGATTTGTAATTTGTAATTTGCAATTGCATTTGCAGATTGGCGATTGTGAGATGGCTATTTGCGATTGTTGATTGCGGTGCGCAGCGTTCTGCGAAATCTGCAATCGCCAACAGCAGTGAGTAATCACCCAATCGCCAATGCACATTTTCGATTTGTAATTTGCAATTTGCGATTGGATTTGCAGATGGGCGATTGTGAGACGGCTATTGGCGATTGTTGATTGCGATGCGCGGCGTTCTGCGAAATCCACAATCGCCAAATAGCCATGAGCAATCACCCAATCGCCAATGCAATTGCAAATCGCAAATTACAAATCGCAAATCGCGCTGCGCGGCCAGTGACGCGCGCCGCGCGCGTCACTGCCAGCGCAGCGCGCGCATCGGATCGATTCGCGACGCCCGCAGCGCCGGCAGGAAGCCGGCGCCGGCCGCGACCGTCGCCAGCACGACGAACGAGGCGATCATCACCAGCGGGTCCCAACCTTGCAGGCCGAAGAGCAGCGCCTGGGCGCTCCAGCCGAGCGCGCACGCCAGTCCGATCCCGAGCGAGCCGCCGATGGCGGTCATCCACCCGACTTGCCCCAGCACCATCGCGCGCACCCGGCCGGGTTGCGCGCCGAGAGCCATCCGCAAGCCGAATTCGCGGGTCCGCCGGGACACCGTGTATGAGAGCACGCCGTACAGGCCGATCGCCGCGAGCAGGGTCGCGACTCCGGCAAACGCCGCCGCCATGGTGCCGATCGCGCGATCCTGGCTCGTCCGCTGCGTCACCTGCTGCGACATGGTCCGCAACTCGCTGACCGGCAGATTCGGGTCGAGGGCGCGCACCACCGGCGGCAGCAGCGTCAACAGCTGCGTCGGCGGGTTTCGGCTCTTCACATAGAACGTGATGTCGCCGATGGCTTCGTCCTGACGATAGGGCAGGCAGAAGATCGGCAGGTCGGTCCGCTTCGCGTCGCTGTAGGCCGAGTTGCGCACCAGGCCGACGATCTCGATATCGAGCTTCACGTTGTTGCCGCTGCCCATCGCGATCCGCTTGCCGACGACGTCCCGGCCCAGATTGAACTTCCTGGCAAACGCCTCGTTGACGATCGCGACCTTCGGCGCGCCGACGACGTCGCCGGGCGTGAACTCGCGTCCGGCGAGGACCGGGATGCCGACGGTCTGAAAGAAGCCGGGGCCGACTTCGTTGAAGTGCGCGTTGGTGTCGGTGTCAGGTCCAGCCTTGAAGCCTTCGACCGTGAGGTTGTTCGTCCAGTTGTCGCCGGCGATCATCGGGACCAGCGCCGCGCCGACGCCCGTGACTCCCGGCACCGCCGCCAGCGCCTCTTCCACTTGTCCGAACAGCAGCCGCGACCTTGCCGGCGTGTAGCCGTTCATTCGCGGCGAAATCTGGAACGTCGCCAATTGCTCGGTGCCGATCCCCAGATCAACCTGCGCGATGTTGTAGAGACTCCTGGCGAACAAGCCGGCCGCCGCCAGCAACGCCGTCGACAGCGTGATCTGCGCGGTCACCAGCAGGAAGCGGAAGATGGCCGCCGAGCGTGCGCCGGCCGGCTGACCGGCCTGGTTCTTGAGGGTGATCGCGAGATCCGGTCGCGTGCTGTGCAGTGCGGGGAACAAACCGAAGAGCACGCCGGTGGAGAGCGAGAGCACGGCCGCAAACCCCATCACGTTCCAGTTCAGGCTCGTGCTGATCGAGGCGGCCGCATCGGACGGCAGTTGCATGATCAGGAGCACCAGCGTCCACTTCGCCACCAGCAGGCCCGCGATGCCGCCCATCAGGCCGAGCAGGCACGCTTCGGTCAGCAGTTGCCGGATCAGGTGCCCGCGGTTGGCGCCGATCGACAGACGCACCGCCATCTCCGCCGACCGGCTGGCCGATCGCGCCAGCAGCAAGTTGGCGATGTTCGCGCAGGCGATCAGCAGCACGACACCAGTGACGCCGAACAGGATCTTGAGCGGCAGCCCGGCTTCGCTGTGCACGCTGCTCTGGCCGCGCTGACCGGGCTCGATCGTGACCGGCTTCGCCTTGAAGCGGGCGAGCGTCGCCGGGCTCATGCCGGTCTGCAGCGGGACTTCGACGTTGTTGACGAGCGCCGAGTACTGCTGGTTGAGCGCGGCGCGTGCGGCGTCGATCGACGCGCCCGGCTTCAAGCGCGCGAACAGGTACGCCCAGTAGCTGTTGCGGCGATCGAAGGCCTTGAACGTCGGCTCCATCTGGCTGCGCATGGTGATGGGCACGAAGACCTTCGGCTGCGACCCGAGCGTGGTGCCGGCGAAGCCTTCGGGCGCAACGCCGACGATCTGCATCGGCGTGCCGTTGACGACGATCGTCCCGCCGACGGCGTCGGCGCGGCGGCCGAACCTGTCCCGCCAGTAGTCGTAGGCGAGCACGGCGACGGCCGACTCGCCGATCGCCCGGTCGTCCGCGGGCCCAATGAGCCGGCCGGCGGCGGGGGAGAGTCCGAGCACGCCGAAGTAGCTGCCCGAAACCATGGCGGCTTCCTGGTTTTCGGTCTGGCCCTGAAACGACAAGTTGACGCCGAAGATCCGGTGCGCCGCGATGCCGGTGAAGACGGTCTGGATCTCTTCCAGATCGCGGAACATCGGGTAACTGAAGGTCTGGTCGGAGTTGCCGGAGTTGTTGCTCGACTGCGATCCCGGCTTCGGACCCGGCGCCCCCAGATTGACCAGTCCCGACGGCTCGCTGACCGGCAGCGGACGCAGCAGCATCTGATCGAAGATCGAAAAGATCGCGGTATTGGCGCCAATACCCAGCGCCAGTGAGATGATCGCGACGGCGGTCACGAACGGCGCCTTGAACAGCGTGCGGAACGCGAAGCGAATGTTGCGCATACGGACATCATTGACGAATTCTTCGCCGCGAAAGTTGGCGGGAGAACAAAAGAAATGACCGACTTCGGACATGGCTGGCTGGCCGAGTGGGGCTTCGACCCGACCGTCACCTACCTGAATCACGGCACCGTCGGCGCCACGCCGCGGCGCGTCCTCGCGGTGCAGCAGCAGATTCGGGATGAAATCGAGCGTCAGCCGTCCAAGGGACTGCTGCGCGATCTCGCCAGCATGGTCGGCGTCCCCTATGCCGGGCCGGGCCTGATTCGACGCGCCGCGGCCGAGGTCGCCGATTTCGTCGGCGCGGGCGGCGACGATCTCGTCTTCGTCGACAACGTCTCGGCCGGCATCAACGCGGTGTTGCGCTCGATTGATCTGCGGCAGGGCGATGAGATCGTCACGACCGATCATGCCTACGGCGCCGTCACCAATGCCGCGCGGTTCGTCGCGCGCGAACGCGGCGCCGCCCTTCGCATCGTCGCGGTGCCGTACCCGCCGTTCGACGAGGCGGCGTTCGTCGAGCGCATCGACGCGGCGCTCACCCCGCGAACGCGGCTCGTGGTGGCCGAGCACATCGCCGCGGAGAGTGCGTTGATCATGCCGGTGCAGCGGATCGCGGCGGTCTGCCGCGCCAGGGACGTGCCGGTGCTGGTCGATGGCGCCCACGTGCCGGGGGCGCTCGATCTCAACATTCCCGCTCTGGGCGTCGACTACTACGCCGCGAATCTACACAAGTGGGCACATGCCCCGCGCAGCTGCGGCTTCCTCTGGGCGACGCCGGCACGACAGGCAGGCCTGCATCCGACGGTGATTTCGTGGGGTCTCGATCAGGGCTTCACACGTGAGTTCGATTGGGTCGGGACCAAGGACCCGAC
This sequence comes from Vicinamibacterales bacterium, assembly GCA_036274055.1. GTDB lineage: Bacteria > Acidobacteriota > Vicinamibacteria > Vicinamibacterales > SCN-69-37 > DASUGM01. Next base: position 4,829 of record DASUGM010000361.1, read on the forward strand.
ACCGTGGCTGGCCGCGCCAGCGGGACTCGCGTTCCTGCGCGAACTGGGCGAGCCGGCGCGCCGCTATCGACATGACCTTGCCTGGCGCGCGGCGGAGATGCTGACCGATCGGTGGCAGACGCAACTACCGTGCGAGGAGCGTCACGTCGGCACGATGGTCACGATTCCCGCGCCGGAGCGCCTGGGCGACACCCGCGATCACGCCGCACGCGCCCGCGACGCGCTGCTGTTCGAGCATCACATCGAAGTGCAGGTGCACGCCGCCTACAACCGCTGCTGGGTGAGGCTCTGCGCGCAGATCTACAACGAGGATCAGGACATCGAGCTGCTCGCGCGCGCGGTGGACAGACTCTAGGCCCAAGGCCCAAGGCCCAAGACTAATGTCGTCTGTATCTGTACTCGTACTCCGTGACCCACGTCTTGCCGCCGTCGGCTGACTGCTCGCCGAGCTGGCGGACGCCGCCGCCGTCGGTTTGCGTGAGCGTATAGCGTTTGTCGAGCGGCCGTCCGTCCGGCGACGTCACCTTCCATTCGTAGCGGAAGCCGTCGTTCAACTGCACGCCGCGCATGTCGACGACCGACGGCCGCGTGTCCGACCAGATCTGCCGGTAGACCTTCGTCGATGGATCGTACGTGTGCAGTCCGACGCCGGCGTAGCGCGGCATGCCGGGGACGCTGGTCCAGCGCTCGAGGATGCTGCAACCGTCGACCGCCGCCTCGACGACACTGGCCCCGGCTTGTTCGTCCTGTCTGGTGCGCACGTCCCACGCGCCAATCCAGAAGTCGAGGGCGTGAAACGCCGGTGCGTCGCAGCCGGCCGCGCGCACCAACTGACCGCGCGGCGAGTTCGCCGACGTGCCCACGACGCAGATCACCACCAGCACCAGCAGCAAGACCAGTCTTTGCACCGCCGCCTCCGTCATGACCCCAATGGTATTCTTGCCCCGGAGTTTCGCGATGTTCAGTTTCACCCGACTCGTCGTCCTGTCGTTCGTCGTCGCGTGGTCCGGCGTTCAGCAGGCCGCGCCCGTCCGCCCGAGCAAACTCATCGACAGCGCGCAGCTGTTGACGGATCTCCAGACGCTATCCGCCGATGACATGCAGGGCCGGCAGGTCGGGACGCCCGGGGGCGAGAAGGCGCGCGCCTATGTCGTCAAGCGGTTCACGGATTCCGGCCTCGCGCCGTTCGGCACGTCGTTCGAGGTCCCGTTCACGTTCGCGGCTGGCCGGGCCGCCGGTGCGCCCGAGCGCAAGGGCGTCAACGTCGTCGGCCAGATCCGCGGCGGCGTCAAGCCGGAGCGCGTCATCGTCATCTCGGCGCACTATGACCACATCGGCGTGCGCAACGGCGAAGTGTTCAACGGCGCCGATGACAACGCCTCGGGCACGGCCGCGCTCTTCAGTCTGGCGCAGTACTTCAACGAGAACCGGCCGTCGGCAACGCTGATCTTCGTCGCCTTCGACGCCGAGGAAGTCGGTCTGCGCGGGGCTCGTGCGTTCCTCGCCTCACCACCCGTGCCGAAAGAGTCGATCATCCTCAACGTCAACATGGACATGATCGGCCGCGATCCGGACGACAAGCTCTTCGTCGTCGGGACATTTCTGGAACCGTTCCTCAAACCTTACATCGCCAGGATCGCGGCGACGGCGCCGATCAAGCTGCTGATCGGCCACGACACTCCTGGCGAGAAGGAAGACTGGACCGGCGACTCCGATCACAAGGCCTTCATGGACGCCAAAATTCCGGCGTTGTACTTCGGCGTCGAGGATTTCGGCCAGCACCACAAGGCCACTGATGACTACGCGACGATGTCACACGATTTCTACGTGCGCGTGGTCGAAACGATGATTGGCGCGGTCAAGTTATTCGACGCCGCGGCGGACGCGATCGCGGCGCGCAAGTAACCGTGGGACGGCGTCCGGTCCTGGTCGGCGTCCCGTACGACGCCAGTTCGTCGTATCTGCGAGGGTCGGCGGCGGCACCGGCGGTGATTCGCGCCGCGCTCCACTCGGCGGCCGGCAATCCGTGGGCCGAGCGACTGGTGAAGTCGTGCACGCCGGAAGCACTCGAAGATCTGGGTGACCTCGCGCTGCCGGCCGACGGCGAGGCGCGTGCGCTGATCGAAGAGAGCGTCGCCAGGATTGCCCAGGACGGGCGGCCGTTCATCGCGCTCGGCGGCGATCATTCGATTACCTATCCGATCATCCGCGGTCTGCGCGATCGGTACGCGTCGCTGACGATTCTTCACATCGACGCGCATCCTGATCTCTACGACGAGTTCGAAGGCGATCGCTACTCGCACGCCTGTCCGTTCGCGCGAATCATGGAAGAAGGGCTGGTGGCTCGACTCGTCCAGGTCGGGCTGCGCGCGACCACCGCGCATGGCCGCGATCAGGCACGGCGTTTTGGCGTCGAGCAAATCGATATGCGCGCGTGGGCCGACGGCGCCCGTCCGTCGACCAGCGGTCACGTCTTCGTGTCGCTCGATCTCGACGGGATCGATCCCGCGTTTGCTCCGGGTGTGTCCCACAAGGAGCCGGGTGGGTTGTCCGTGCGCGAAGTACTGACGATGCTGGACACGCTCGGCGGCGAGCTGGTCGGCGCGGACATCGTCGAGTTCAATCCCTCACAGGACGTCGGCGGCATGACCGCCGGCGTCGCGGCGAAGTTCGTGAAAGAGCTGGCCGCGCAGTGGATCGTCGAAAGCGACTGATGGCGTGAGGCCGGAGGCCTCGAAATCAATGACGACGACGCGGCGCGAAATCGGGCTGTGGGCGGCAATCTGGCTGATCGTCGGCAACATGATCGGTTCGGGTATTTTCCTGTTGCCGGCCTCGCTAGCGCCGTTTGGCGCGCTGAGTCTGGCCGGCTGGCTGATCTCGGGAACGGGGAGCGTCCTGCTGGCCCTGGTGTTCGCCAGGCTGGCTCGACGCGACCCGGCTGCCGGCGGCATCTACGCCTACACGCGTGGTGTCTTCGGCGACTTCGCTGCGTTCTCGGTCGCGTGGGGCTATTGGATTTCGGTGTGGGTGTCGCTCGGAGCGCTGGGCATCGCCTTCGTCGGCGCGCTCGGGCCGTTCATCGCCGGCACCTGGTTAGGCAGCGGAACCGGCCGCACCGTCCTTGCCATTGGAATGGTCTGGCTCCTCACCGCCGTCAATCTCGGCGGCATCGGCGTCGCCAGTCGCGTCCAGGTCGTGACCGCGATCGCGAAAGTGCTGCCGCTGGCGATCATCGGAATCGCCGGCCTGTTCGCGTTCACGCCGGTGCCGTTCCAGCAGCACGCCAACGACGGGCCGGCGCTCTCGGGCATCCTCACCGTCGTTACGCTGACGTTGTGGGCGTTTCTGGGGATGGAGACCGCGACGATTCCGGCGGAAGCGGTGAAAGACCCCGAGCGCACGATCCCCCGCGCGACGATCATCGGCACGCTTGGCGTGGCCGCGATCTACATCATCGCAACCGTCGGCGTGATGAGTCTGGTGCCGCCGGCGACGCTGGCGACCACGACCGCGCCATTTGCCGAAGCGGCGCGCGGTCTGTTCGGCGGAGTTGGCGTCGCCGCGATCGCGATTGGCGTCGCCATCTCCGCCGCGGGTGCACTGAACGGGTGGATTCTGATTTCCGGACAGTTTCCGCTGGCGGTGGCGCGCGATGGGCTGTTTCCCGCGGTGTTCGCCCGCACGACGCCGCAGGGCACGCCGTACGCCAGCATGGTCATCGCGTCGGTCTTGACGTCGATCGTGATCTACCTCAATCTCGGGCGCGGCCTGGTCGAGCTCTACACGTTCATGATCACGTTGTCGACGCTGGGCTCGCTGGTGCCGTATGTGTCGTGCTCGCTCGCCTCGATCGTGATCGCGATGCGTGAGTCGCGCCCCGGCGACGCGGCGAAGACCGGTACGGTCACGGTTGGCGTGCTCGCCTGCGCCTACTCGCTGTTTGCCGTGTTTGGCGCCGGCGGCGAAGTCCTGCTCTGGGGCGCGGTGCTGTGCATGATCGGCGTGCCGGTGTACGTGTGGCTGGCGCGCGAGAAACGGCTGGCGACGGCATGAGCACGCGCGTCTTCGGGGAATTGTCGGAAACCGGCAGGATCGGGCGGATGATCGTCAAGCATCCCGCCGACGCGTTTCGTGACGCCGACACCATTGAAGCCCAGTGGCAGGATCTCAACTTCACCGCCGCGCCGGATCTCGAGCGCGCGATCGAGGAGTACGAGCACTTTCTCGCGCTGATTACGAGCCAGGGCGCGGAGGTTCTGCGCCTGCCGCCGCGCGACGACGTCGCCATCGACTCGATTTACACCCGCGATGCCACGCTGGTGACGCCGCACGGCCTCGTGTGCTGCCGGATGGGGAAGCGCCAGCGTCAAACCGAGCCCGGCGCACAAGCGGACGCGTGCCGGGGGTGGGGCGTGCCGGTGATCGGCGAGATCGTCGCGCCCGGGTTGATCGAAGGCGGCGACGTCGTCTGGCTCGACGACCGCACGGTCGTCGCCGGCCGCGGCTACCGCACGAATGACGAGGGGATTGCGCAATTCCGCGAGATCCTCGGCGGCGCGATCGACGAGCTCATTACCGTGCCGCTGCCGCACCACCGCGGCCCCGGCGACGTCTTTCATCTGATGTCGATCATCAGCCCGGTCGATCGCGACCTCGCCGTCGTCTACTCGCCGTTGATGCCGGTGCCGTTTCGTGAGCGATTGCTGTCGCGCGGGATCGCGCTCGTCGAAGTGCCGGACGATGAGTTCGACTCGATGGGCGCCAATGTCCTCGCGATTGCTCCGCGCCACTGCGTGATGCTCGCCGGCAACCCGCGCACCCGGGCCCGGCTCGAGGTTCACGGCGCGCACGTGCTCGAGTACGAGGGCGCCGAGATCAGCCTCAAGGGCGGCGGCGGCCCGACCTGCCTGACCCGGCCGCTGTCACGGGGGTCAAACTGGGGTCAGACCCCAGGGGGTCTGACCCCAGTTTGACCCCGCCTACCACTGCCGGACGCGCAGCGACTTGATCTTCGGAAAGCTGCGCAGGTCGCGCGTCGCG
>DASUGM010000362.1:0-25827 GCA_036274055.1 Vicinamibacterales bacterium
AAAGGGACCGGGTGGCTTTTTACGTAAACCGTAAAAAGCGACCCGGTCCCTTTTGTACTTACGAGATCTTCAGGTCCAGCCCTTCGGCAAACTTTCGGAGCCAGTCGTTGATCTTCTGCCGATTGGCACTGCCGAGCAGCAGGAACTGCTTCTGAACCGGCGGCAGGTTGCGAAGCGCGTCGTCGTCGTGTTCGAAGTAGTCCTTGCGGCGCAACAGCACCGGATCGTCAGGCGCCCGCGGCGTCGCGGTGAGCATCTGGATCGCTTTGACGATGGCCTTGTCGAAGTCGGCGTCGGGATTGCCGAGCTCGCGATACGACTGATCGAACAGCGGTTTGACGTTGACGTAGAGCTGCACCGCGTCGGCCGGCGACACCGACGTCAGCGCCGAGGTCGCGCCGTCCCAGCGCACGTAGTTGCTCGGGTCGATGCGGCCGGACGAGGCGCCGCTGATCGACAGCCGCGCCTGCGGCCGCAGCACTTTCATCGGCGTGATCGGCGTCCGGCCGTCGCCAATCTGCACGACGGCGAGCGTCGCGCCGCGCACCAGCCCCGGCGTCGCCAGCAACCGCGCGAGCGTCGGATGCTGCGACAGCTTGGCAATCAGGTCGTGGAGAAACGTGTCGGACGAGTCGAGCGGCGGCAGATCGAGGTCCTGCTGTTTGGGGCGGTTCGATCCGACCGCGACGTCAGTGGCGGCGGTTGGCGCCGCCCGGGTCGGCGCCGGCTGGGCGCGGCTCAGCCACCAGAACGTCAACGCGGCGCCGGCAGCCAGCGCGCACAAGCCGACCACGATCCATCGCACCGCCGACCCGCGCGGCCGCGGTGCTGGTGGCAGCGAGGTCTGCGCGATCGGGCGATCGAGCGGGTCGAGAATCGACATCCTTCTACTGTAAGACTACTCGCGCCCAATCCCAGCCTTCCAAACCCCTGGCATTGATCGCCTTGACGGCGATGTTCGTCCCGGCCGGCAGGGTGGGCAGGATCAGCCGCGGCGCCGTCGCCGTCAGGCGCTGACTCGTCGGATTGGCCGCGGGGCCGTAGGTCACGACGTACTGCTTGATGCCGCTTTCCGGCGACGGCGCCCACGTCAACTCGACGCCGGACGCCGTTCTGGTCGCCTTGAGGTCTTTCAACCGCGCCGGGCTCGATGCGAGATACATCAGCGTCGCCGCAGTGGTTTTGGCGGTCTCGGTGATCTGCCGGAAGTTCATCGTTTCGATGAAGTCCGTCGGCTGATGGTAGTTGGGATTCGACAGCACCGGATAGGAGCCGATGCCACCGACGATGTCGCCCCACGCGTCATAGAACGCCTGCGCGTCGGTGCTCTTGTAGTACTTCGCGTCGTAGGTAATCAGGTTGGTGAACAGAAACGCCGCGCCGTGCTGGATGTCCTTGATGCCGGGATTCGAGTAGCGGATGGTGTTGTCCATCCGGCCGCTCTCGGAGCCCCAGCCGATCATGTCGTTGTTCAACGCGCCGATCACCTGCCACTTGTCGGCGACGGCGCGCCGCGCGAATTCGCGGCTGCCGAGCAGGCCGGCTTCCTCGCCGGTGAACGAGGCGAAGACGATCGTCGCCGGCATCGGGTGATCCGCGAGCATCCGCGCCGTCTCGAGCAGCGCCGCCGTGCCCGACGTGTCATCGTCGGCGCCGGGGCCGACCGCGACCGAGTCGAAGTGGCTGCTGACGACGTAGATCAGCTGCGGGTCAACGGTGCCCTTGAGCGTCGCGAGCACGTTGGCGGTGGTGTTGCCCTGCGCCTGCGCCGGCTGGAATTCCTGGAGTGCGACCGGCAGGCCGAACGACGCGTAGGTCTTCTGCAGGTAGTCGATCGCTTTCTTGTTGCCCGGCTGCGACACATACTTCGAATCGAAATCGAAGAGTGACTTCTCGTAACCGTAGACGCGATTGACCGCCGCCTTGGCGACCACCTTGCGGACGTCGGCGTCGATCGGCTTGAACGCCGCGGTCATGCGCGACCGCAGGTCGTTCTCATCGCGGAGCTGGCGATCGATGCGCGCGCGCACGTCGGCGACGCTGACGCGGCTCGACAAGTCGGTGACGTAGACGCCGCGCTCGACTGACACGGTGTCGCCGTCACGCTCGGCCTGGATGGCCAGGTGCTGGCCGTCCGCGCTCGGGATCCAGACGTACTCCGGCGCGATCGTTCGAATCGTGTTGTTGGCGAACACGCCGCGCTTCGCGCCGGTCTCGAGATCGAATACACGCACGCGGCGATGGCGCGCCTCGCCGGTCATCGCCATCACGGTGGTGTTGTTGAGAAAACGGGGCAGCAGGTCGTGGATGATGTCGCGGGTCAGACGGCGGTGCGCGCCCTGCGCGTCGGAGATGTAGATCTCCCAATCGGTGTTGGCCATCAACTGATACGCCACCTGTTTGCCGTCGGGCGACAACGCCGGCGCGTCGATGCGCTCGCGGCCGGTTCGCACCGTGACCGCCTGCTCGCTCGCGACCGGCGCCATCATCAACGTGTACATGTCTGGCGTGCGCGTCAGCCACGCCAACGTGCTGCCGTCGTTCGACACCGTCAGTCCGGTCCCGCTGATCGCGCGGGTCGTCCGGGCGGCGACGTTGACGACGCCGTAACTGTTCGCCGGCGGCCCGCCGCCAGCGTTGCCGCCGCGACCACCGCCGCCACCCCCGCCACCGCCCGCGCCGCGTCCACCGCCCGCGCCGCGGCCGCCGCCGGCCGGGGCCCCGGCGCCGGCAGCACCCGGCTCGCGAAACGTCGGCGCGTTGGCGGTCTGGTAGATGACGAGCGCCGCCGAGGGCGCGGCAATCAACGTCTTGAATCCGGGTTCGGTGGTCAGCTGCGCGGGTGCGGCGCCGTCAGTGACGCCATAGATATCGGAACGCGCGAGGTCGGATTCCTGCGCACCGACGAACAGCAGCGTCTTGCCGTCGCCCGACCACGCGAGACCGGTCTTGAGGAGTCCGGGAGTTGCGACGACCCGCTCGCTGCCGCTCGCGAGATCGCGGATGACAACCTCACCGGTCTTCGCGATCTGAAACGCCGCGGCTGCGGCAGGCGCGCCCGGCGGAATCGCGGACAGTTCCGGCGACGGCGGCACGCGCACGTAGGCGAGCCGCGGGCCGGTCGGATCGAAAGCGGCACCCGCACCGTTAAGTTCTGCGCCGGGCTCGACCCCAGCTGTCGTGAGTCTGACGAGCCGCGTCACCGGGTTGGCTGCCGGGCCAGCCTCGAACGTTGCATACTCGCCGTTGAACGAAATTCGCGGATTACGTCCGTCCGTCGTCAGCTCGCGGCTCACGAAGAGCTCGCCGGTCAACAAGGCGACGCGCTCGAGATACTCGTTCGCGGCCGGCGACGCCATCAGGGCGCGCAGGCGGTCCAGCGCGGCCGGATAGTCGCCGGCTTCCCAGGCGTCAATCGACGACAGCCACTGGGCCTCAGGCGCCGGCGGCGCTTGCGTGTGGACCACGGCCGCGGAGATCAATGCGACGAGCGCGGTGGCGGCGGTGAGCAGGGCAGGTCGGGACATGGGGGCATTTTAAGCGAGGAGACGAGGAGACGAGGCAGGGAGGCTAGAATGCTTTTCATGACCAGCCCCGTTCTGGATGCCATCAACAAGCAGATTGCGGCCGAGTTTGGCGCGTCGTTTTCCTATCTCTCCATGGCGGCGTGGTGCGAGCACCACAAGTTCATGGGCTGCGGCCGGTGGCTGCGGCTGCAAAGCGCGGAAGAACACGGCCACGCGATGAAGCTGTTCGACTTCGTCCTGGCCCGTAATCATCAGGTGACGCTCGCCGCGATCGAGCAGCCGCGCAGCGAGTTCGCGTCCGTGGTGGAGGTGTTCGAAACGTCGCTGGCCCAGGAGCAGGGCGTGAGCAAGCAGATCGACGCGCTCTACGAGCTGGCGTTCAAGGAGAAAGTCTTCGCGGCGATGGCCGAGCTGCAGTGGTTCATCACCGAGCAGGTCGAGGAAGAGAAGACCGTGCGCGAGATCGTCGCCAAGTTCCACATGGTCAAGGACGACAAGCCCGCATTGCTCGATCTAGACCGTGAGCTGGGCGGCCGCCAGTTGGAAGCTGAGCCTGCAGAGAAATAGCACTCGTCTTAAAAGCAGTCTCACAGGGAGAAGAATGAGAAGAGTAAGAGACCACGGAGAGTCTTCTCTTGAAGCGCCTCTAACCGGTTAGTGCTGTTCCTCTTGCTCTTCTCGGCCTTCCCCCTGTGAATCCGCTCTTGGAAAGTACTTTTCACTCAGCTCGTCGTCTCAGCTCTCGAAGCTCCTGGTGCCGTCCTCCACGGACTCGAACCGTTCGAAGATGTCCCCGAGCCCGGCCATCGTCAGGAGCTCGGCGACACGGTGCGGCGTGCGGGCGAGCTTGAGCCGGCCGCCCTGGCGCGAGACGGTGACGTGAGCGGAGATCAACTCGCCCAGGCGCGTGCTGTCGATGTACTGGACGCCGTGCATGTCGAGCAGCACGTGGACCGCGCCGCGCTGGATTGCCTCGGTGATCGCTTCCTTCAGCATTCCGGGCCGGTCGTTGATCGTCAGGCGCCCTGACATCTCGACGATGGCGACATTGCCGACGATGTGATCGCGGATGTCCATGATCGAACGCCCATTATAGGCCCGGATCTGCTATCGTTTTGCGTCCCTCGCGGGCCTCGCGCGTGAGCAGACAGAGGGCCCTACTTGTGGCGCCGTGTTCTCGCCCGCGCCCCAGATGGAGGAGTGGCGAGCCCGTTACGGGTGTCACTGCCCATCTGGAGGTCCGATGAAGTTCACGACTGTTACCCCCAACCTGATCACCAACGACATCGCGCGCGCGCAGGCCTTCTACTGCGACGTGCTCGGTTTCACGGTCACCATGTCAGTGCCGCCCGACCGCGAGCCGAAGGTGTTCGTGATGCTCGAACGCGATGGCATCAACATCTTCCTCAACGATTTCGACGACGCCCGGACCACCTCGCCCGAGGTCGTCGACGGGGCGCCCTCGTTCGTCGTCGGCAAGTCGGGCGTCGGCATCTTCATCGTGATCACGGAGATCGCCGCGTACTGGGAGCAGGTGCGCCATCGCGCCCGGGTCGTGGCGCCGCTCAAAGACCAGTGGTACGGCATGACGGAGTTCACCGTGACCGATCCGGACGGGTACCTCATTACGTTCGCCGAGCGACGATCGCAGTAGCTGTCAGGCCCTGGGCGTTCGGCCCTGGGCCCTGGTTGGTTCTTCGGCGATGTGCCCATACCCTGAGAACCCGCCAGGGCCGAGGGCCGAACGCCCAGGGCCTGATCGAACTCGGGCCTGATAGAATCAAGTGTTGTCTCTGATCCTGCTGTCCTGCGAGGTTGCCTGTGTCTGATACTGCCGCCCTGAACGCCGTTCGCCGAGTCCCGACGCCCATCAACGAGCCGATCAAGTCGTACGCTCCCGGATCGCCCGAACGAGCCGAGCTGAAAGCGCGGCTCGCGTCGATGGCCAAGGAGCGCATTGACATCCCGCTGATCATCGGCGGCCAGGAGATCCGCACCGGCAAGACGGCGCAGTCGGTGATGCCGTTCAACCACAAGCACGTGCTCGCGACCTGGCACCAGGCCGAGCCGAAGCACATCAAGCAGGCGATCGCCGCGGCGATGAAGGCGCGCAAGGAGTGGTCGTCGTGGCCGTGGGAAGACCGCGCCGCGGTGCTGCTCAAGGCCGCGGAACTGCTGGCGACGTCGCACCGCGCGACAATCAACGCGTCGACGATGCTCGGCCAGGCCAAGACGGTGTTCCAGTCGGAGATCGACGCGGCGTGTGAGCTGGTCGACTTCTGGCGCTTCAACGTCGGCTACGCGCAGGAACTCTACGAAGAGCAGCCGATCAACTCGACCGGGATCTGGAATCAGCTCGAGTACCGGCCGCTGGAAGGGTTCGTCTACGCGGTGTCGCCGTTCAACTTCACCGCGATCGGCGGCAACCTCTGCACCACGCCGGTGCTGATGGGCGGCGTCTCGATCTGGAAGCCGGCGTCGTCGGCGATGCTCTCGGCCTACTACGTGATGAAGGTGCTGCAGGAGGCGGGCATGCCGCCGGGCGTCGTCAACTTCCTGCCGGGCAACGCCGGGATGATCACCGACGGCCTGCTCGACTCGCCGGATCTGGCCGGCATTCACTTCACCGGCTCGACCGAGGTCTTCCAGAGCATGTGGAAGAAGGTCGGCGAGAACATCGCGAAGTACAAGTCGTACCCGCGCCTGGTCGGGGAGACCGGCGGCAAGGACTTCATCGTCGCGCACCCGTCGGCTGACGTCGACGCGTTCGCGGTGGCGATCGTCCGTGGCGGCTTCGAATATCAGGGCCAGAAGTGCTCGGCGGCGAGCCGCATCTACGTGCCGCAATCGCTGTGGCCGGCGGTCAAGGAACGCTGCGTCGCGATGATGAAAGAGATCAAGATGGGCGACCCGCGCGACTTCCGCAATTTCGTCAGCGCGGTCATCGACAAGCGTGCCTTCGACAAGATCTCGAGCTACATCAGTGACGCCAGGAAGACCGCGAAGATCATCGCCGGCGGCAAGTGCGACGACAGCAAGGGCTACTTCATCGAGCCGACGCTGGTCGAGACCAAGAAGGCCGACTACCGCCTGATGTGCGAAGAGATCTTCGGGCCGGTCGTCACGGTCTACGTCTACCCGGACAACAAGTGGAAAGACACGCTGCAGACGATCGACAAGACGTCGCCGTACGCGCTCACCGGCGCGGTGTTCTCCCAGGATCGCGCCGCGCTGCGCGAAGCGGGCAGCGCGCTGCGCAACGCCGCCGGGAACTTCTACATCAACGACAAGCCGACCGGCGCGGTCGTCGGCCAGCAGCCGTTCGGCGGCGCGCGCGCCTCGGGCACGGACGACAAGGCGGGTTCGAAGCTGAACCTGATCCGCTGGGTCAACACGCGGACGATCAAAGAGACGTTCACGCCTCCGAGAGATTACAGATACCCGTTCATGGCGGCTGAGTAGACAACAACGCCAACTCGAAACTTCGAACTCGAAACGTCAAACTCAGGAGGGCCGGCTTTCGCCGGCCTTCTTGTTTATCTCGCCCAGCAACCGGCTATCATCTCGCCGTGGGTGCCTACACTCTGTTCCATACGGCGCTGAGTCTCGTCGGCTTGTTCGCCGGCTTCCTGATGGCCGGCGGCATGATGGCGGGGAAGCGCCTCGACGGGTCGATCGCGCTCTTCCTGGTGACCACGATCGCGACCAACGTCACCGCGTTCGGGTTTCCGGCCGATCACGTGCTGCCGTCGCACGTCGTCGCGGCGCTGTCGCTGGTGCTGCTGGCCGTCGCGGTTATGGCGAGATACGCCAGGCGCCTCGCCGGCAGCTGGCGGGCGGTCTTCGTCGTGACCTCGCTCGTCTCGCTGTATTTCAATGTCTTCGTCCTGATCGTCCAGCTGTTCCTGAAGATCCCGGTCCTGCACGACCTCGCGCCGACGCAGTCCGAGCCGCCGTTCGCGATCACGCAGGGCATCGCCCTGATCGCGTCCGTTGCCCTCATCGTCCGCTCGCTGCGGACGTTTCGCGCGGCTTAGCCGCGGCGTTTGAGAACTGCACGGCGCGCTCATGCTTCTCGGCTGCGGCGCGTGAGCCAATGAGGTGAATTTCGGACAGTTCATCATTCGCACATCGAGTGTTACCCTGCTTACGAAAGGGAAGCACCACGATGAAACGAGTGGCAGCCTTGGCTCTGGCTCTGACCGTCGCCGCGTGTGGCGCCGCCTGTGGCGACGATTCGCCGACGAGCCCTGACGATACGGTGACGTTTACGGCGCAACTGTTGCCCGCCAACGAGACGCCGCCGGTCACCAACGCCGAGTCCAGCGGCAGCGGCAGCGCCACGATCCGGTTCAATCTGACCCGGAATACGGCCGGCGCGGTGACGGCGGCGACGGCGAACTTCCAGGTGTCGCTGACCGGCTTCCCGGACAACACGTCGCTGACGATGGCGCACATTCACAACAACGTCGCTGGGCAGGCCGGGCCGATTGTCATCGATACCGGGCTGACGCCGGGGCAGGTGTCGCTGGGCAGCGGTGCCGGCAACTTTGCCCGCGACGGCATTCCCGTGGCCGATCTGGCTCTGGTGCAAAACATCATCACCAACCCGTCGCAGTATTACTTCAACGTGCACAGCTCGACGAACAGCGGCGGGATGGCACGCGGGCAGCTGGTCAAGCAGTAGGGGCACAGTTGGCGCAGGCCGGTTATTGGCGGATTGCCGATTCGAGGGCATTGCCGGATGGGATTGTCCAATTGATCGATTGCCGAAATCATTCTTGCTCGCGCGATCCGCGATCATTGAAGATCATTGAAGAGCATTGCCGCCGCACCACGGCGTCAATCAGTCGAAGCGTCGGCGAGATGACGAAGGCGGAGATCGGCGTCGCGCACGCTGGCGCCGGCGGCAACGAGCGCATGCGCCGTCTCGATCGATCGGAGCCAGCCGCTGATGCCGGCACGACCATGCACCGCCCAGTTGGCAAACGCGTGCGCGGCGAGGAAGCGATTGAGCGCACGCGGCGACGCAGAGGCCTCACGCGGCGACGCGAAGGGCCGCGCAGGCGCAGAGGCCGCTCCCGCGAACGACCGCTGGACGTGATCGATCAGCGGATCGGGTGCGTCCGGCGTCCATGTTTGCATCTCGGACACCGCGCCGGCCAGCCGCGCGAGCGCGTCGGCGGGTGCGCCCTCGAAGTTTCCCAGCAGCTCGACGCCAAGCCGCTCGCATTCCCACCACGAGTCCCAATCCATCAGGACGCCTTCGGCGAGCAGCGGCGGCAGCGTGCCGGTGGCATCCAGGCCGACGTATTCGCCGTCGTTGGGGAATGACGGCGCGTCGGTGACGATACGGACCGGCGCGTCCCGGCCGAGCATCGCGGCTGCCGTCGGGCAGTAGTGCGACAACGTTACCGACACGCCGCGCGGGTCGTGAACAACAACTCGCGGGAACTGACGGCAGGCGAGCGGGAGCGCCTCGTGCCCGAGCGCGCGGTGAATCCGGCAGCCGGGCTGCCCGGCGGCGCCGTCGTAGAAGGCACAGGCGTGATCGCGGGTCGCGAGGAACGCCGGCGTCTCTTTCGGCGCGCCGGTCAGGAACCGCAGCGGTTCAGCGACCCTGGCACGTGCCCGAAGATTGCTGCTGGCCAGGGCGGCTTGCAGTCGCGACAGACGATCCGCCTCGACAGGAATCGGCCAGTCAGCGGTGCAGCAGGCGCCGGAGTTGGCGCAGCGGTAGGTCGCGTGGAAGGAGAGGACTCGGGTCACAGATCAAAGGCACACATGAAGGTTCTTAGAAGGTAGGAAGGATCATGAAGGTGATTCTTTGGTCTTCAAAGCCAAAATCTCCTTCGCGCTCCTTCACTCCTTCATGCTCCTTCATGTGTGCTTTTAGCAGGCCTCGCGTCGAATGATATCGTGAGCGCGGTGTTCCGCCGCCGTATTGCCGCACTCTTGGTGCTCGCATCGCTGGCCGCTTGTGGCGGGGCGCGGCGCGATCCGGCGACACCGGTGGCTTCTTCAACACAGCCAGCGGCGTCTCCAGCCGCCTCGCCGACATTCACCCTCACCATCGTCGGTACCAACGATCTGCACGGCGGCATCCTCGAGCGTGACGGCCGCGGCGGTCTTGCGCTGCTCGGCGGTTACGTCAAGATCCTGCGCGCTGCCCGCGCCCGCGATGGCGGCGCAGTGCTCCTCGTCGACGCCGGCGACATGTTCCAGGGCACGCTCGAGTCGAATCTGAGTGAAGGCGCGTCCGTGGTCGCGGCGTATAACGCGCTCGGCTACGCGGCGGCGGCGATCGGCAACCACGAATTCGATTTCGGCCCGGTTGGCCCGGCGGCGACGCCGCAGTCGGCGTCCGACGATCCGCGCGGCGCGCTCAAGGCGCGCGCGGCCGAAGCGAAGTTTCCGTTTCTCGCCGCCAACATCATCGACGCCGCGACCAACAAGCCGATTGCATGGCCTAACGTCATGCCGTCGACAACAGTGACGGCGGCGGGCGTGCGCGTCGGGATCATAGGACTGGTCACGCGCGGCGCGCTGTCGGCGACCATCGCGTCGAACACCGTCGGTCTCCGCATCGCGCCTCTGGCCGAAACCATCGAGGCCGAGGCTCCCCGGCTTCGCGCGGCTGGCGCCGACGTCATCATCGTCACCGCACACGCCGGCGGACGCTGCACGGCGTTCGATAATCCGGAGGATCTGTCGTCGTGCGATCAGAACGCCGAGATGTTCCAGGTGGCGCGCCAGCTGCCCTCGGGTCTCGTCGACGCGATCGTCGGCGGGCATTCCCACGCTCCAATCGGTCACCAGGTCGCAGGGATTCCGATCAGCGAAGCCAACTCAGGCGGACGGTCGTTTGGCCGGATCGATCTCGAGATCGATCCGGCGACCAAACGCGTCATGTCCCGGAAAAGCT
Organism: Vicinamibacterales bacterium; assembly: GCA_036274055.1. Lineage (GTDB taxonomy): Bacteria > Acidobacteriota > Vicinamibacteria > Vicinamibacterales > SCN-69-37 > DASUGM01. Next base: position 10,453 of record DASUGM010000362.1, read on the forward strand.
TCGCCCCCATCGACCTTGCACCGGGTACCTACGAGAGCGCCACGATCGTCCCCGATACGAAGATCGCGGGAGTCCTCGCGCCTGCCGTCGAAAGCGCGCGTGCGTTGAAGGCTTCCGCAGTGGGCATCACCTTGACGACGCCGATTCGGCGCGCCGGCGTGCCGGAATCACCCCTCGGCAATCTCTTTACCGACGCCTATCTCGCGGCCGTGCCAGGCGCCGACGTCGCGTTCAACAACACCTCCGGTGGACTGCGCGCCGATTTGCCGGCCGGTCCGTTGTCATACGGGGCGCTGTTCGAGGTGATGCCGTTCGACAACCGGATCGTCGCGTTTCATCTCGCCGGCGCCGACGTCCGCAAGATCGCCGCGGCACAAGCCAGCCGCCGCGGCGCGCTCGTCGGCATGTCAGGCCTGCGCGTCGTCGTTACCTGCGACGCGGGTGCACCCATGGTGGCTCTGCTGCGGCCGAACGGCACGCCAGTCCGAGACAGCGATCGATTGCTGATCGCGACGACGGATTTCCTCGCGACTGGCGGCGACGGCCTCTTTGCGTCAGTGACACCGCCCAACGGCCTGACGATCGAACGCGACGCTGGCGCGGCGCGCGACGTCGTCGCCGCCTGGCTCAAAGCCCGCGGTGGCACCCTCAGCGAGGCAGAGCTCGTCGACGCGTCGAAACTTCGCTGGACGCTGCCGGGGCCGCAGCCGGTCGCCTGTCGCTGAATCTCCGGCCGATCAGGTCGCGCTGGCGAGTTCGTCCAGACGCTTGCGGTCGAGCACGCGCACGCGATGGCGGTCGTCAAAAGCGATGACGCCGTGCTGCTTCAACCGCCGCGTCGCCCGGCTGACCGCCTCCGGCGTGAGCCCGAGGTAGTCGGCGATGTCGATGCGGCTCATCGGCACGTCAATGATGTTGGGCGTGGTCTCGCGCGGATTGGTGCGCGCCAGCATGATCAGAAACATCGCCAGGCGGCCAGCGGCGTCGCGCCGCGTCAGGACGATGCTGCGGCGCTGAGCCTCGCGCAACTCGTAGGTGACCTTGCAGAGAAACTGAAACTCGAGGTCGGGATCGCTGAGCAGCAATGCGGCCAGCGCCGTGCGCGGCAAGCGCAGGACGGTGGAGGGCACGATCGCCTGCACGGAGTTGATGTAGCGGCCATCTTCGGCGAGGCCGAAGACGTCCTCGGCAAACAGGAACACCTGGATACGGCGGCCGCCGTTGCGCAACAGGCGAAACGATCGGGCCGCGCCCGAGAGGCAGATGTAGATGTCGGTCGCCGGCGTATCTTCGCGATAAAAGGTCGTTCGCGCCGGCACGACGACACGCGTGCCGATCTTGATGAGACTGTTCCGCTGCTCCGTCGTCAGCAGCCTGAGGATCGAGCGGCCACTGGCGCCAATGAGTGACCGCGATCGGGTCGGTGTTTCGCGCTCTGAGCGGAGGTCCATTGAGTGTCTCGTCGTGTCGCCGGGGAGCGCAGTCATTCTATGCGGAGGCGGTCGGACCCGTCGATGCCGGGTTCGGAAGCGGACGGTGCCGCGGGCGCGCCCAGCATCGCCACGGTCATCGCCGGCGCCCGACGCGCGCCGTCTAGGCGGCGCCGATCCGGCGTGCGCGCGGGCGCGCCCGCCAATGCTCGAGGCGTGCCGGCGTACCCAGATCGCTCCACCCGAGGGACGCCGGCCACTCGTAGGCAATCAGATCGGTGACTGAGCCGAGGACGTGGTGTGAGAAGTCGAAGGTGGGCAGACCGGAGTACACCGCCGCCAGGAAGTGAGCGCGATCCGCGGTGGACAGGCCGGCGGCATCTTCGAAGACTTGCGCCAACTCCGGCGTGGCCCGCTCAAAGAGCGCGAAGAGATCCCGCACTCGAGCCACCAGCACCATCGTGTTCCAGATCGCCCCACTGGCGCGCAGGCTGGCGGCGCGAACGGGGGTCGGCTTCTCCTCGAAGTGCACCACCCGGCGAAGTCGCGGGCTCGTGCTGCCGACGCGGGCGCCCTGGACGATCCAGCCATAGTCATCCCGATCATCTTCCGCTTCGACCCCGAACAGGACGACGCCACCGCGAACGCGAACGTGACGCGCCGCCTCGAGGATGCCGCTACGGAACTGCGCCTCATCGTTGACGCCATGATCGGAGGGGCTGAGGACGACGATGGCGTCCGGATCACTGGCCAGTACGGGCAGGATGGCATACAGGACGCCGGCCGCGGTGCCGCGATCGAGTGGCTGATAGAGGATTCTTGCCGCCGTTTCGAGTCCCGGATGGGTCTGGACATGCGAGACATGGCTCCGGTCGACGACGACCAGGGTGTGCTCTGGCGGTGCCAGTGGCGCGAACCGGTCGATCGTCATCTCCAGCAGCGAGGGCGCCAGGCCGCTGCGCCAGAACTGCTTGGGGACGGTGCCGGTCACCGAGGTCAGGCGTCGGCCGGCCCCAGCGGCGAGGATCACGGTCCAGAGGTGTGACGTCATGGCGCCGCTCGTCCTAGGCGTCGGGCCGCGCCGGCGCCGTCAGCTCGAACTTCTCGATCCGGTAGTGAATCTGGTCGCGATTGAGCCCAAGCAGCTTGGCGGCACGCGTCTGATTCCAGCCGGTCCGCTCGAGGGCCTGAAGGACCAGGCTGCGTTCGACCTGATCGAGGTCGAGGCCGGCGGCTGGCAGCTCGACCGCATGGGTCGCATCCCGGCCCGACGCCACTGGAAAATCCCCGGCCTCCAGCGTGTCGCCGTTCGTCAACAGCATCGCGCGCTCGACCGCGTTCCGCAATTCGCGGACGTTGCCCGGCCAGCCGTACTGCGTCAGCCTCTTGACCGCCGTGGCCGAGGCGCCGCGGACGTTCTTCTTGAACTCGCGATTGAAGTTGTCGACGTAGAAGGCGAGCAGCGCCGGCACGTCCTCCAGATGGTCCCGCAGCGACGGCAGCTTCAGCGGCAGCACATTGAGGCGATAGAACAAGTCCTCGCGAAAGCGTCCCGACTTCACCTCGTCTTCGAGCGTCCGATTGGTCGCCGCGACGACGCGAACGTCGACGCGGATATCGGCGGTGCCGCCCACGCGACGAAACGTCTTCTCCTCGAGGAATCGCAGCAGTTTCGACTGCAGTGACGCCGGCATCTCGCCGATCTCGTCGAGGAACACGGTGCCGCCGTCCGCTTGTTCGAACAGCCCGCGCTTCTGCTGGCGTGCGTCGGTGAAGGCTCCGCGCTCGTAGCCGAACAGCTCGCTTTCAAGCAGGTTCTCCGGGAGCGCGGAGCAGGTAATGTTGACGAACGGCTTGTTCGCGCGTCCGCTCGAATAGTGCAGGACCTTGGCCGCCAGGTCCTTGCCAGTGCCGCTCTCGCCGGTCAACAGCACCGTCGACGCCGGGCTGCTCGCAATCCGCGTGAGCAACGCCTTGAATTCCACCATCGCCAGGGTGTCGCCGACGATGCGATTGAGGCTGTAGGGCTCCGCGACGTTGGCACGCAGCTGGCGCACCTCCCGACGCAGACGCGTGGTTTCGAGCGCCTGTTCGACCATGGCGGCAAGCGCATCGAGGTCAAAGGGCTTGTTGGCGAAGTGATACGCCCCGAGCTTCATCGCCTGCACGGCGGTGTCAACGTGCGCGTACGCCGTGAGCAGGATGACAAGGATCTCCGGTTGGAGTCGCTTGAGCTCCTTCAGGACGGCCAGCCCATCGAGGTCGGGCAGGCGAAAATCGAGGATCGCGAGGTCGACGCCGCCGGCCGTCGCGCGGTCGATCGCCGCCCGTCCGTTTTCCGCCTCCGAGACGTCGTAGCCCAGGGTGTCGAGCTTGCGGGCGATCGACTTGCGGATCAGCTGTTCGTCGTCGATGACCAGAATCGTCTCGTGTGCCATGTGTCCTACTGAGGGGGCCAAAAACCCCGGCCCACCGCGGAATAGTTCAGGGTGCCCAAGGGGGCACCCGCAAAATTCAATCGATTTTCGCGCCCAGGCCCACGCCAGGTGTCATCCTGACGCTGGTACGTTTCAAGAATCGGACCAGGCCGAGGCCACCAGCATCGCATGAACACGCCGAACGCTCCCCGACCCCCACACGCCCCCGACCACGCCGAGTTGCAGCAAATCAAGTTCGCCCTGGACCAGGCGGCGATTGTCGCCATCACCGATGTCTCCGGGCGGATCAAGTACGTCAACGACAAGTTCTGCGAGATCTCCAGGTACGGACGCGACGAGCTGCTCGGTCAGGATCATCGCATTGTCAACTCGGGCTTTCATCCGAAGCCGTTCATCCGCGAGCTGTGGCGAACGATTGCGCAGGGGCAGGTGTGGCGCGGCGAACTGCGCAATCGCGCCAAAGATGGATCGATTTATTGGGTCGACACCACCATCGTCCCGTTTCTGAACGAAGAGGGCAAGCCGTGGCAGTACATGGCGATTCGGTATGACATCACGACGCGAAAGCGGCATGAGGAGACCCTGCAGGCGCAAACCGCACTCACGGCCCTCGGCGAAATGGCGGCGGTGGTCGCCCACGAGGTCCGCAACCCACTGGCCGGGATTCGCGGCGGCGTCCAGGTGATCGCCGGGCTGGTGCCGGGCCAGGGCGAGGTCCACGAACTGGCGCGCGACATCGTCGTCCGCATCGACGCCCTCAACGCCGTCGTCGGGGACCTGCTGCTGTATGCCCGCCAGCGGGAACTGCAGCAGGATCGCATCGATGTGGTGACACTCCTGACGGATGTCACCGCGTCAATGCGACAGGATCCCGCGGCTTCCGGCATCGTGCTGGAAGTCGTCTCGAGCGGCTCGGCCGCGGTGCGCGGCGATCTCGACTTGTTGCGAATGATCCTCGACAACCTGTTGGTGAACGCGATTCAGGCGATGGCGGGCAGCGGCCGAATTACCTTGTCCGTCTCACGTCAGCATGACGGGATGGTGGCGATTTCGATCGCCGATACCGGCTCGGGCATTGCGCCGGAGATCCGAGACCGCGTCTTTGATGCCTTCTTTACCACCAAGACACGAGGCACTGGACTCGGGCTGCCGACGGCGCGGCGTTACGTCGAAGCACATGGCGGGACGATCGACCTCCTCGACCGGCCGGGCGGGGGGACGATCGCCCGCGTCATGTTGCCGTCGTTCGAGTGAGTGCTATGCGACCTTGATCTCGACCGACCGCGGTTTGGCGGACACTGATTTCGGCAGCCGAACTCTCAGGAGCCCGTCTTTGACTTCTGCTTCGATCTTGCTCTGATCCACGTCGGTCGGCACCGACATCCGGCGGACGAACTTGCCGAAGCTGCGCTCGACCTTGTGGAACTTCCGGTTCTTCTCCTCCTTTTCCTGCTTCCGTTCGCCTTCGATCGTGAGCACGCCGTCGGTGACGCCGACCTTGACGTCTTCGCGGCGGATCGCCGGCAAGTCGGCCTTGATCAGGTAGTCGGCGTCGGTCTCTTCGACGTCCATCGCCGGCAGCCAGTCGCCAAACGGCATCTCATCGTCCGGCCTCGCCACCGCCGTGTTGAAGAGGCGATTCAAACGGGTCGACAGCGTCTCGAGGTCTCGCCACGGATCGATACGGGTCAGATTCATATGCCCTCCAGACCGACGGACAGTGACGCCGTCGGCAACGGAGATTTGAGCAAGCGGCGTGCCGGTCGGGTTTTGCATGGGTCCGACGCTTCCGGCGTCGTCACCCGTGATCGACAGGAAATTCACGGAGTCGCCGCGGGTTTTTCGATGAAAGTCGCGGGTCGGTCAAGACGCGGCGGGCCTTTCTGGCCCTCGGTCGTGCCCTTGATACGGCACGCTCCTTGCCCTCGTCCAGTCTGGCCGCACGCGTGATTGACGTGCTCAGCGCGCCGCGTAGGAGTCAGCCGATGGTGATGATGAAGGCCGTCGTGTTCAAGACAGCGAACCGCATTGCCGTCGAAGACGTGCCGCGTCCCGTGCCGGGACCGGGCGAGGCCGTGATTCGCATCACGGCGACGACGATCTGCGGGACCGACGTGCACATCGTCCGCGGCGAGTACGCGGTGAAGCCTGGATTGGTGCTGGGGCACGAACCTGTCGGGGTCATCGATGCGCTGGGCCCGGGACTCGAACGGGAGTACGTCCTCGGGCAGCGGGTGATCGTCGGCGCAATCACGCCCTGCGGCCAATGCTTCTACTGTCAGAACGGCGCCTCGTCGCAGTGCGGCGGACCGCTGGGCGGCTGGCGCTTCGGCAACACGATCAACGGCGCCTGGGCGGAGTACCTGCTGGTTCCGGACGCGCGCGCGAACCTCGCGCCCATCCCCGACGGCCTGACCGACGAGCAGGTGCTGATGTGCCCCGACATCTTCTCGACGGGGCTGAGTGGAGCGGAGAGCGGCGGTGTCCGCGTCGGCGACGCGGTCGCGATCTTCGCTCAGGGGCCGATTGGCTTGTGCGCGACCGTCGGCGCGCGGCTGCGCGGCGCCGCGCTGATCATCGGCGTCGACATGGTCGCCAAACGGCTCGAGGTCGCGTCCCAATTCGGCGCCAACGTCACGTTGAACGTCACCGACGGCGATCCCGTCGCGGCGATCAAGAGGATGACCGGGGGGCGCGGCGTCGACGTCGCGATCGAGGCGCTCGGGCAACAGGAGACGTTCGAGCAGGCACTGCGATCGGTCCGCGCCGGCGGTACTCTATCGAGCCTGGGCGTCTATTCCGGCAAACTGGCGCTGCCGTACGACGCCTTTACGGCCGGCCTTGGCGATCACCACATCGTGACGACGCTGTGCCCGGGCGGTAAAGAGCGGATGCGCCGCCTGATGGCGATGATCGCCAATGGCCGCGTCGATCTGTCGCCGCTCGTGACGCATCGCTTCACGCTCGATCACATCCACGACGCGTACGACCTCTTCAGCCATCAGCGCGATGGCGTCATGAAGGTCGCGCTCTATCCGGATCCCGATCGGCTGGCCCAGGCAGTTCGCACCGCTGATGAAGAGTGCTGACAGGAGACGCATCATGTTGAAACTCCCAGGTGACAAAGGCCCGTTCTGCCAGAGCTGCGGCATGCCGCTCTCGCACCGCTACGATTTCGGCACGGAGAGCGATGGCAGCCGCATCAACGACTACTGTCATCACTGCTACGATCGCGGCCGGTTCACCGATCCGGATCTGTCCGCAGAGCGGATGATGGAGCAGTCAGCGGATTTCCTGGTTCGACAGACGTGCATGACCGCGGACGAAGCGCGGGCGCTGGCCGGGGCGACGATTCCGCGGCTCAAGCGCTGGCAGGGCGCCCTCACTCCGTAGTCTTCGCACCCGTGCGCACGCGACGTCCAAAGGAGGACCTATGCATATTAAAGACGTGATGAGTCATCCACCCGTCACCTGTCCGAGCAGCAGCACGCTCGATCATGCGGCGCGGCTGATGTGGGAGTTCGATTGCGGCGTCGTGCCAGTCGTTGACGACGAAGGCCGGTTGACCGGCATCGTTACCGACCGCGACATCTGCATGGCCGCCTACACGCAGGGGCAGAGTCTGTCCGCCATCCCGATCACGACGGCGATGGCCAGGCACGTCGTCGCCAGCCGTGTCGGCGACCCGATCGAACAGGTCGAGCAGCTGATGCGCGACAACCAGATTCGCCGTCTGCCCGTAGTCGATCACGATGGACGACCCGTCGGCATCGTATCGATGAACGATCTGGCGCGGCTTGCCGCGCGGGCCCGCAAGAGTGGCGTCGATCGCGAGCTGGTTCAGACGATGGCCGCGGTGTGTCAGCCGCGCGGGCATGCCGCCGTCGCGACGCTGGCGGCCGTCGAGCGGCCATCCGTGGCGGTGTGAAGGCGGCGGTCACCTCACGGTGGGCGGCGTCATCGTCTCGATCCGGCGAAGGGCAGCCGGACGATCACGGTTGTGCCGCCGCGGTCTGAGGTATCAATCCAGATCTGACCGTGGTGTGCCTCGATGAACCGCTTCGCGGTCGGCAAACCCAGTCCCGAGCCGCGCGTCTTGGTGGTGAAAAAGGGACTGAAGACCCGCTCGCGCAACTCCGGCGCAATGCCCGGGCCGTCGTCGATGAACGACACCTGACAATGCGCATCGGCGGCGGCAACGTCGACGCGAATGGCGCCGCGGCCGTTCATCGCGTGGGCGCCGTTGAGCAGGAGATTCTGAAACACGTGTTCGAGCATCTGGGGATCCGCGGGTACGAGCGGCGCGGCGCCGCGGACATCCACTGAGATCTCGCGTAACTCGGGATCAGTTCGGAACAGGCGTGCGGTCGTCTCGACCAGTGTGCCGACATCGACGGGCACGGGGCGAGGCTGCGGCGGCCGTGCGAACAACAGCAGTTCCCGCATCAGTCGATCGAGCGTATCGATCCGGGCGATGCCGTCGGTCAGGAGATCGGCGTCCTCGAAGTCAGGCGGCAACTCGCCCCTCACGATCTCCATCGCGCCGCGACTGCCAGCCAGCGGGTTCTTGACTTCGTGCGCGAGAACCGCTGCCATTTCACCGATCCGTGCCAGCCCTTCCTGGTCGCGAAGCTGCTCTTCGAGCGCGACGCGCTTGGTCAAGTCATGCAGCATGCCGGTGAACTTCCGGACGCCGTCGATCCGCATCTCGCCGACAGAGAGATGGAGTGGAAACGTCGAACCGTCACGGCGCCGCCCGCGTACCTGACGGCCAATGCCAATGACTTCAGCCTGTCCCGTCTGCCGGTAATGGCGCAGGTAGCCGTCGTGCTGTTCGTGGTCCGGCGACGGCATCAAGGTCGAGACGTTGCGTCCAACGATTTCGGCGGCGGAATAACCAAAGAGCCGTTCGGCGCCAACGTTGAACTCCTCGATCAAGCCCGACTCGTCGATGACGATGATGGCGTCGACGGTCGTATTGATGATTGTGCTGAGCCGCTCCGCGCGCGCGACGGCCAATCGCGCGGTCTCGAGCCGGGAGACTTCCGCGGATCGGATGCGCCCATTCAGCACCGCGATCGCGACGCCGGTCGCCAGGAAGATGGCCAGGGAGATCCAGTCGACTCGGTCGACGATGGCTAGCCCCACGGGCGGCAGATAGAAATACGCGGCGAGGATGCCGGAGAGCACCGTCGCGAGAAGGCCGGGACCGAAACCGCCGAACCAGGCGGCGAGGAGCACCGCTGGGTAGAACTGAAGATACGGGACCTTGAGGCCGAGCCACGGTTGGGCGAACTCCCGCAGTCCGAAAAAGAGCAAGACGCTGAATGCTGCGACGGAGTAATCGCGGACGGCTATTCGTGCCGGACGCGATACAAGCGGCGCCGACGGTCGTTCGTTGTCGGTGTTCACGCCTGGGTCCCCCAGGCGACATACTACCTTTTCGGCGTCACGGTCTGACGACCAGCACCGGGCACGTCGCGTGTCGCACGACCTGATTGGCGGTCGATCCGAAGAACGGTGCGACGACGGCCGGACGGCTGTGCACGCCGGTCACAATCAGGTCGGCGTGTTCGCTGGCCGCAAGCTTGATGATTTCCAAATGCGGCTTGCCCGTCGGCACGATCTCGCGGGTTTGACACCACGCCCGCGCCTCGTGCGGGACGCTGCGGTGGAGCCGTTCCTCGGCGGCGCGTCGCATCGATTCGGCGAGCGCACATGCGGCGAGGCTCGAATCGCTGGCGACCTGCTGCGGGCCAGGCCACTCGAGGACGTGCGCGAGCACCAGCGTGGCGGCCGACTCCTGCGCCAGAGACATCGCATATGCAAGCGCGCTCGTCGATACCGGCGAGAAATCAATCGCACAAAGTATCTTCTTGTAGGGCAGCGTCGGCCGATACGCGTCGTCCGCCAGATGCGGTGGCACCACGAGCACCGGGCACGCGGCCTTGCGCATGACCTTCTCGGTCGCCGATCCCAGGATGGCGCGCTGAAATCCACCGCGGCCGTGCGTGCCCATGACGATGAGCTGCGCGCCTTCCTTGACCGCTCGTTTCTGAATGACGTCGACGATCGGACCTTCGACGACTTCGATCTGTTCGACGACGTCGTTGGGCGCGGGTCCGCAGAACAGCTCGAGGGCCTTTTGATATTCGGCGCGCTCCTCCGGCGCCAACAGCGGCCAGCCGGCCTCGGCCGCCGCCAGCGTGGGAATGGCGATCGGCGGCATCCCCGGCCAGATGACTTCCATCACCGACAGTGAGGCGTCGTACCAAGAGGCCAGCACACGCGCGTGATCGAGCGCCAGGTGCGAGATTTCCGATCGATCGACGGGGCAGAGAATGTGCTGAATGCGAACCATGGTCTCAAAAAGGGCACGAGTCGTGCCAGGCCGGCAAGCACGAATCGGGCAACCCCGCTGATCGCGGCACGCGCCGCGGCTGGAAGCTGCGCGAGATATCTGGCGCGAGGGGCGCGAATTTCCACGCGGTGAGGGGCGCTGACGCCGGTTCGGTCTAGCCCGCGGCGCTCGACGACGGCAAGAACCTTGCTGTGACTTGGCTCTGAGCCTCCTGGAGACATATGACCCCGACCTACACCCTCGACTTCTCGCAAATTTCACTAGCTGACCTCGCGCGCGTCGGTGGCAAGAACGCATCGCTCGGCGAGTTGTTTCAGGCGCTGTCGCCAGCGGGCATCGGCGTCGTCGATGGTTTCGCGACGACCGCGGACGGATTCCGGCTGCTTACCGCGACCGGCGATTTGGAGGCGCGGCTGCGAGCGATTTTTGCGTCTCTTGACGCCAACGATCTCGCGGCACTCGCGACGCAAGGACATGCGGCACGAACGGCCGTCCTGGAAACGCCGCTGCCCGTCGCGCTCCGCGAGTCGATTCTCACGGCGTACGACCGGCTCTGTGCCCGAAGTGGCGCCGAGGTGGCCGTCGCGGTCCGCTCATCCGCGACCGCCGAGGATCTGCCGGAGGCGTCGTTTGCCGGCGCCGCCGAAACGTATCTGAACGTTCGCGGCCGCGAGGGACTGCTGCGCGCGGTGCACGATTGCTATTCGTCGCTGTTTACGGATCGCGCCATCAGTTACCGTGCCCGCCTGGGCTACGACCAACTCGCGGTCGCGCTGTCGATCGGGGTGATGCCGATGGTGCGATCGGATCTCGCCAGTTCGGGCGTGATCTTCACGCTCGATACCGAGTCTGGATTTCGGGACGCGGTGACGATCACCGGCGCGTATGGTCTCGGCGAATTCGTGGTTCAGGGCGTGACGACACCCGACGAATGGATTGTCTTCAAGCCGACGCTGGCCACCGGGCACGCGGCCATCATCGGCCGGCGGCTGGGCACGAAGGAAGTCCGCCTCGTCTATGCCGGCGGCGCCAAAGGGACGCGCAGCGAGTCCACGCCAGCCGCCGAACGCAATCGCTTCTGTCTGACCGACGAGGACGTGCTGACGCTGGCGCGCTGGTCCTGTGCCATCGAGCGCCATTACTCGACGCTCGCCGGTCATCCGCAACCAATGGACATCGAGTGGGCCAAGGACGGGTTGACCGGGCGCCTCGTCATCCTCCAGGCACGGCCGGAGACAGTTCATTCCAATAAGCCCAGGACTGCGCACACCGAGGTCTATCGCCTCACGGCGCCCCCCGGCGCGCTCCTGCTCAAGGGGCAAGCCGTCGGCGAGCGGATCGGTGCCGGCCGCGTCCGCGTGGTGCGCGACGTCGCCGAGATTCAGAGCGTCCAACCCGGCGAGGTGCTGGTTGCCGAGAAGACCGATCCCGACTGGGAACCGGTGATGCGGCGCGTCGCCGCCATCGTGACCGCTTCCGGCGGTCGCACGGCGCATGCCGCCATCGTCTCGCGCGAGTTCGGTTTGCCGTGCATTGTCGGCGCCGCGGGTGCGACCACGGCGTTGCACGACGGCGACGAGGTGACCATTGCATGCGCCGACGGCTCCGAAGGGCACGTCTATGCGGGCGCCTGCCCGTTCGAGATCCAACACGTGGACGTCTCGACGGTGCCGGTGACGCGGACGCAGGTCATGTTGATCATCGGCGATCCCAGCCAGGCCTTCAGGCTGTCGTCGATCCCCAACGCCGGCGTCGGCCTGGCGCGTGCCGAGTTCATCATCACGCATGATGTCGGCATCCATCCGATGGCGCTCGCGCGCTATCCCCGGCTCAGCGATCCCGCCGCAGTCAAGGCGATTGCCGAAAGATTGGGCGGCGAGGACAGCCGCGAGTTCTTCATTCGCCGCCTGAGCGAGGGCGTCGGCCGGATTGCCGCCGCGTTCTATCCCAAGCCGGTGATCGTCCGAACGAGCGATTTCAAAACCAACGAGTATGCCGAGCTCATCGGCGGTCGCGAGTTCGAACCGGCCGAGGAGAATCCGATGATTGGCTTCCGTGGTGCATCGCGCTACTACGACCCGCGATATGCCGATGGGTTCGCACTCGAATGCGCCGCGCTACGTCGAGTGCGACTTGACCTGGGGCTCACCAATCTCAAGGTGATGATTCCGTTCTGCCGCACGGTCGACGAAGGGAAACGCGTTCTCCAGACGATGGCGGCGAACGGACTGGTGCGCGGCGAGGATGGACTCGAGATCTACGCGATGTGCGAGGTGCCGTCGAACGCGATCCTGGCCGAGCAGTTCCTGACGATCTTTGACGGCTTCTCGATCGGCTCCAACGACCTCACCCAGCTGACGCTTGGTCTCGATCGCGATTCCGGCACCGTCGCGCACCTGTTCGACGAGCGCGACGACGCCGTGCGGACGCTGATCGCCCAGGCGATCGCCGCCGCCCATCGGCTGGCCAAGCCGATCGGGATTTGCGGGCAGGCGCCGTCGGACTATCCGGACTTTGCCGCGTGGCTGGTCGAGCAGGGCATTACGTCGGTGTCGCTGAACCCGGATGTGGCGGTGAATGCGACGATGCGGATCGCCCGGGCGGAGCAGGCGCGCGCCCAGGCGATCGCGTAGGTTCAATCGCGGATCGCGGTGCCGAATCGAATGTCGGTGACCGTGCCGCGCCAATAGGCGAGCGGACCGGTCGGGAGTTGCCACTCAGCTTCGCAGCGAATCGGGATGCGAACCTGGCCGCGCCAGTCATGCTCGGAGCAGCGCACCGTCCAGGGCGTTGCAGCATAGCCGCCATCGACCGCACGCATGCGATCCGCGGCGAAGACCTCGACGATGTCGTTGTCGGCATTGAACGTGAACTTGAGCCGCACGGTGCGGCCGCGAGCGGTCAGGGCCGCGGTCGCGGATCGGTCGTCGATCGGCGTCCACGTCACAGTGCGCCCCGGGACGAGCGCGGTCGGAAACCACATCGTTTCTCCGAGGTAGCGCATCAGTTGGCCGTCCGCGAGCGGGGCCGAGTCGGCGTCGCTGGCCACTGTCCAGGCGCCGCCGACCTTGGCAACCATCTCGCCGCGGCCGTCGACGTAGGCATCGCGCACGTAAACATCGAGGAACCGGGACATGCGGATGCGCGCGTCCCAGACGAACGCCGGCGAGGTCGTGAAGCGTTGCCCTGCTTCGAACGGGAGCCACGGAGCATCAACGCTTCCACGAAACTCGCCGGCGGTCGTGAGATAGACCTCACGGATCTCGGCAGCTTCGCCGCGAATCGACTCGAGCAGAAAGCGCGCGACCGGCGCCGGCGCCGTCGCGGCGGCGATCCGCCAGTGGGTCTGGGAGGCCGGCAGGTTCGGACGTCCGTCGGCAACGGTGTCGAGTGCCGCATTCAGTTCGTCGATGCGGGCGCGCCAGCGGTACTGATTGACCGCCAATGCGGTGGCGCCGACCGCACCCGCAATGGCCATCCAGCCAAAGAGACGTTGATAGCGCATCAGAGCCTCGATCCGCCGACCGTCGCGGCACCGATGCCTTGTGCAAGGCTCGTTCCGGCGCGGCGCGCGCCAGAATCGATTGCGCGCCCGGATCTCGACGCGGGGCCCCGAAAAAATCCGGCCGGCGCTCGAAAGATTCCGGCTCGGTCAAAGGTCGGGCCAGATGGGGCGATCGCCGGCTGCGGCTCAGTCCTGGCAGCAAACCTGCACTGGCAGACGGGCGGAGACCATATGCATCCGCTTCCCCATCGGTACGCCGCATCAGCCTCGGCCGCTCAATCGGGCGACGTCGCGTTGGATACCTACGATCTCCCGTCGATCATCTCGGCGTCGCCATCGGAGTTTGGTGGTCCCGGCGACCGGTGGTCGCCGGAAACGCTGCTCGTCGCCGCGATTGCCGACTGCCTGGTCCTGACATTTCGCGGCATGGCAAAGGCCTCGAACTTCGAATGGCGATCGCTGTCGGCACACGTGTCTGGCACGCTCGATCGCGTTGGCGACGGACTCGAGTTCACGCATTTTCGTACGCATGTGCTGATGACGATCGCCGACGCGAGCGACGAAGAACGGGCCCGCCGCCTGATCGCGAAGGCGGAGAAGGCCTGCCTGATCGCCAGAAGCCTCAAGGCGAAGGTGGATCTCGAGATGCACGTCGAGTGCGTCCCGGCCGGACTGCCCGCGATGAAAGGAGCGCACCATGTCTGATCGCAACTGCTGGGAGACGCTCAAGGCAGAGAGTGCGACGGTCGCCGAGGATCTGAAGAAGCTCTTGCATGAAGGCAACGCGCGTCGCGTGATCGTCACGCAGCATGACCGCGTCGTCGCTGAGTTCCCGGTCACCGCCGGTGTGATCGGCATCGCGATCGCCCCAGTCGTTGCGGCGATCGGGGCGATGGTGGCGTTGCTCAAGGACTGCACGGTTCATGTCGAACGGCGACCGGCCGCGCCCGACGCCGGCGCGTCGGCCCCGGTCGTTTCCAAAGCGGCGCACTCATGACTCTTGTCCACTGGCTGGCGGCGATTCTGACGTTGCTCGGCCTCGGCTATGTGACGCTGGTGGTTGCAGCCTGGCGTCGCTACGGACGCGTCCGGCGTCTGGCGCGCGCCGCGCCGGATCTGCTGCTGGACACGTTCATGCCCGCCTACGACGTGCTCGAGCGGCATCACATCAGGATCGCGGCGCCTCGGGAGATCGTTTTCGCGGCCGCCGCCGAGATGAACATGCAGCAGTCGCCGATCATCCGGGCGATCTTCGCGACTCGGGCGTTCGTCTTGCGCGCGAACGCCGACGCGACGGCGCGGCCCACCGGCCTGCTGGACCAAATGCGTTCCCTGGGCTGGGGCGAACTGGCGATGTCGCCGGGCCGCGAGGTCGTCATGGGCGCGGTCACGCAACCGTGGGACCCCAATCCACGATTTCAAGCCATTCCGCCCGGCTCGTTCGCGTCATTCCGCGAGCCCGGATTCGTGAAGATTGCCTGGACGCTGCGCGCCGACTCGAGGCGCGGCGGCGGCAGCGATTTCTGGACCGAAACACGGGCGGTTGCGACGGACGCGAAGGCCCGGCGGAAGTTTCGCTGGTACTGGGCGCGATTCTCGCCCGGCGTGGCCCTGATTCGTTACCTGTCGCTCGCGCCGCTC
>DASUGM010000363.1:0-7844 GCA_036274055.1 Vicinamibacterales bacterium
TGATAGCCGAGCGTCGAGAAGTAATCGACGCCGGTGAGACACATCACCTGCCACCACGGCGACGTGTGCGGCCTGGCCTCGCGGCCGGAGGCGTCGAGATCGCGGAGAAACCAACCTCCGAAGCCGGAACGCTTACGACGACGCATCTAGGGCTTGGGAATGGTCCACAGGTAGATCGGCGTGCCTTCGACGTTGCCGATCTTGTCGGGCGCCCACTGGCTGCCCATCGTCCACGCGTGCGACACCACGCGCGAGCCGGGCTTCAATTCGGTCTTCAGCCGCGGAATCAGTTGGATGTTCAGACGCTCGAGCAGGTAGAGCGTGACGACGGTCGCCTCGCCGATCTTGACCTTGGGATCGAAGAAGTCGCCGAGGATCAGGGTGATGCGGTTTTCGAGTCCGGCCGCCTTGACGTTCGCGGTCGCTTCAGCGATGCGCCGCGGATCGATGTCGATCCCGACCGCGCGCGCGCCGGCGCGCGCCGCCGCCATCAGCAGCATGCCGTCGCCGCAGCCGAGGTCGTAGACGACATCGTTCTTGCCGACGCTGGCGAGTTTCATCATCCCGTCGGCGACCGCCTGGCGCGTCGGCACGAAGATGACGTCGGGCTCTCGCACGGGTGCCGCGACTTGCTGCGGCGCGGCGGCCGCAACGGAGATCAGCGCGGCAACGGCGAGGCTTCCGGCCAGGGAAAGGTGCCCCATGCCGGAAGTATATGGAAACCTTGAGTCTTGAGTCTCTACCGCCTGAGCGCCTGCATCGGGCTGATCTTCGCGGCGCGCCGTGCCGGAATGAAGTTGGCGAGCAGGGTGACGACGACCAGCACCACGGCCACGACGACGAAGGTGCCGGCGTCGCGGGGCTCGGTATTGAACAGGAACGCCTGGATCTGATTGCCGTAGTAGCGCGCCGCCAGCAGCGTCGCCGTCGCGCCAATCGCCAGACCGATGAGCGCCGGCGTCATGCCCTCGCGGACGACCAGCGTCGTGACCCGGCGGCGGTCGGCGCCGAGTGCCATCCGAATCGCCATTTCCTGGGTGCGGTTCGCGGTCGCGTACGAGACCACCCCGGCCAGCCCGACCATGGCGAGCGCGAGCGCGACGACCGCGAACAGACCCAGCAGCACCGCGCGGAAACGCGCCGGCGCGAGCGCGCCCGCCAGCTGCGCTTCGAAGGAGTCGAAGCGCGGCGCGACCGTCGGCTCGAGATCGGCCATCGTCTTGCGGAGCAGGCCGTTGACGACGTCAGGCGGCGCGCTGCTGCGCGTGAGCAGCGTCATCGTGTGCGTGCGGCTCGTCTTCTGACGATAGGAGAAATAGATTTCCGACAGCGGCGCCGACGACGGACCGAAGTGCTGGATGTCCGGAACGACGCCGACGATGGTCGCGAAGCGCTTGTCGCCGTCGATGCTGCCGAGATGCACGCGCTGGCCGAGCGGCGAGCCGTCAGGGAAGAACGCCGCCCGGGCGCTCGCGTTGATCACCGCCACCAGCGGGTGTGAGGCGTCGTCGGCGCTGGTGAGCACGCGCCCGGCGATCGGTTTCAGCCCGAGGATGTCGAAAAAATCGCCGCCCACCAGCCGGTAGTCGGCCCAGCCGGCGGCGCGGTCGGGCGTCCGGCCTTCAATGATCGGCAGGGTGTTCGGACTGAACGGGCTCAGCGGCGGAAACGCTGCCAGCCCGACCTGTTGAATCGGGCCAAGGCGGCGGACCCGGTCTTCGAGATCGCCGAACAGCCGGGCGCGCGCGTCGGCATCTTCGTGCGGCGACGGTGCCGTGGTGTTGAGGCCGACCACCATCAGGTTGACGCCGTCGAGGCGGAACCCGAGGTCGACGTCGGCGAGATTCTTCAGCGTGCGCCCGAAGAGTCCGGCGCCGACGAGCAGCATGAACGTCAGCGCGACTTCGGCGCCGACGAGCATCAGCATCGTCCTCCGCGGCGCCGCCGTGACGCTGCGGGCGCCGGCGCCAAGCGCGGCGCGGACGTTGCCGCGTGACGTGCGCAGCGCCGGCAGGATGCCGCAGACGACGCCGATGACGATCGTCAGGAGCAGCGCGCCGGCGGCGACCGGCGCGTCGATCACCAGCCCGCCCTCCGGTAAGACTCCGGCGGGCGCCAGGCTGGCCACGGCATACACGCCCCACGACGCGAGCAGCACGCCGCCGACGCCGCCGATCAGCGCCAGCGAGACACTCTCGGCCAGGAACGGCCGCACCAGCGACCAGCCGTCGGCGCCGAGTGCCATGCGCACACTCGCTTCGGTTTCACGGCTGACCCCGCGCGCCAGCAGGAGATTGATGACGTTGACGCAGGAGATCGCGAGCACCAGCAGCACGGATCCGAGGCCGAGCACGAGCATCGACGCCTGCGGACCGAGCAGATCTTCGCGGAAGGCGACGACGCGCGCGAAGTTGTTTTCTGTCTTGACGTCGGGGTACTCGGCTTTGAGACGCTCGGTCACCGCATCGAGGTCGGCCTGCGCGCGCGCGACGCTGACGCCAGGCTTGAGCCGGGCGACGACCGAAAAGTTGTGCGCCGTGCGGGTGCCGTAAGTGTCGGGGTCACGCCGTTCGAGGTTGATCCAGACGTCGGTGCCGACCGGAAACGCGAACGACGCCGGCAGCACCCCGACGATCGGCGTCGGACTGCCGTCGAGCAGCAGGCGGCTGCCCAGGACATCGGCCTGACGACCCATCGCGTCTCGCCAGAAACGCTCGCTGATGACCGCAACCGGCGACGCACCGGTCGTGATTTCCTCCGGCGCAAACGTCCGGCCGACGAGCGGCGTGGCGCCCATCGCGGTGAAGAACCCTGACGTGACGACGGCGACACCGGCGCGGCGCGGCTCGGTGCCGGTGGTGACGTTGGCCTGGCCCGGCCCCATCCACAGGCCCATCGACGCGAACGAACTCGAGAGATCGCGGTAGTCGTTGGCGACCAGCCACGGCACCGCGACGCGCAGCGCCCGCTGGTTGCGCTGGAAGATGCGCACCATCGCCTGCTCCTCGGGATAGGGCAGTGGCTTGAAGAACGCGGCGTCGACCGCGGCAAACACGGTGATGGTGCCGCCGATGCCGAGCGCGAGCGTCAGCGCCGCAAGCACCGTGAAGCCCGGCGTGCGGCGCAGGCTGCGAAAGCCGAGCTTCATGTCGGCGACGAAGGCGTGAACCGAGGCGGATCGCATCATCGAACGCTCCGTGTGCAGGGAGAGGTCACGGCAGGATTGCCGCATCGCGTCGAGGTCGCCGAGCCGTTGCAGCGCCCGCGCTCGCGCCGCCGCCGGGTCGAGTCCGGCGTCGACGTAGCGGCGCGTCTGCATCTCGAGGTGGAAGTCGAGCTCAGCGTCGATGTCGCGTGGATCCGGCGGCTCCATGACCCCTTAAGCTTCTAGGCATAATAGACGAATTGCCCGATTGACGGGTTGCCTGATTGCCGGTTCCGCAATCGGTCAATTCGTCAACCGGTCAATTCGTCAATATGAGTGTCTAGGATCTTTCCACGACGATCAGCGTCGCATCGTCCTGCGGCGAGCCGTGGGTCCACGAATTGACGGCTCGCGAGATCGCCTGCGCCAGCCGCTCGGCCGAGCCGCGCGGTTCGGCGGCGATGGTCGCGATCAGCCGGTCTTCGCCGAACTCCTCGTCGTCCGGCGAGCGGGCTTCGGTGATGCCGTCGGTGAAACACACGAGCCGGTCGCCGGCGTCGAGCGTCGATGATCCGGTGGTGTAGCTCCAGTCCGGCGCGACCCCGAGCACGAGTCCGGTGGGAGCGAGCCATTCGATATCGCCGTTGGCTCTGGCGACGGCGGGCGGATTGTGCCCGGCGTTGGCGTAGACCAGGCCGCCGGTTTCGCTGTCGACGACCGCGTAGCAGAACGTCACGAACTTTCCGGCGGCGATGTTCCGGCACAGCAACCGGTTGACGCTGGTGCAGACGTCGTGAGGTTCGGCGTGCGGCGTCGCGAAGGCGCGCACCGCGGCCTGGAGGTTCGACATCAGCAGGGCCGCCGGGAGGCCTTTGCCGACGACGTCGGCGATCGAGACAGCCAGGCGGGTGTCGGAGAACCGCAGCACGTCGAAGCAATCGCCGCCAATCCCGGACGCCGGTGTCCACAGCGCCGCGATGTCGCAGCCGCGCACGTCCGGCATCACCGACGGCAGCAGCGCCCGTTGAATCAGCCGCGCGTCTTCCTGTTCCTTCGCGACCTTCTCGTCGCGCCGCCGCAGCATCCGGCCTTCTTCGACCTCGCGGGTGACGATTTCGACCAGCGTGGTGTCGTCCCACGGTTTCTGGACGAAGCTCTTGGCGCCGCGGCGCATCGCCTCGACCGCGGTGTCGATGCTGCCCCAGCCCGTCATCACCACCACCGGCAACGCCGCCTGCCGCGCCCGCACCTGGTCGAGCAGATCCAGGCCCTCGCGTCCCGACGTGGTGTCGCGCGTGTAGTTCAGATCCATCAGGAGCAGGTCGTAGGGGCCGCCCGAGACGCGATCGATGACGTCGCCCGCGGAGCTGACGGTGTCGGTCTCGAAGCCGGCGTCCATCAGCAGCAGCCGAAGCGCCAGCAGAATGTCAGTCTGATCGTCGGCGACCAGTACGCGCGGAATGGACATCAACAACTCAGATTCTGTCAGGCGCTAGGCCCTAGGCATTAGGCCCTAGTTGGTTCCGGAGCGTCTTCAGCTTCAAACACTGTGCCACGCCCGTCGGTTCGACGAGAAGTCGAGAAGCCGCACGCTTCCGAACAGATTCTCCGCCGAACCCGCCAGGGCCCAGGGCCCAATGCCGAGGGCCTGATCTTTGCTATTAAGCTGAATCGACGTGCACTCCACCCAAATAACGAAGGATAATTCCCATTTCCGGGATTTTCCGGTCGCGACCGCGCAAAGCTGCAGCTGATCCCTCAAAACCATGTCTTCGTCCCTGGGCCGTGTGCTGATCGCCGACGATCAGGTCAATATTCTCGACGCGTTGAGATTGCTGCTCGGCGGCGAGGGCTACGACGTGGCGACCGCCGCGTCACCGACCGAGCTGGTGTCCGAGCTCGAGCGCTCGGATTTCGACGTCGCGCTGATCGATTTGAACTACACACGGGACACGACGTCGGGCCAGGAGGGTTTTGAACTGCTCGAGCGCATGAAAGCCATCGATCCGACGCTGCCGGTGCTGGTGATGACCGGGTGGAGTAGTGTCGCCGGCGCCGTCGAGGCGATGCGCCGCGGCGCTCGCGACTACATCGAGAAGCCGTGGGACGACGACAAGCTGGTCGCGGCGGTGCAGACCCAGCTCGAACTGCGGCGCGCGCTGCGTCGCAGCCGGCGGCTGCAGGAAGAGAACACGCGCCTGCAGCGCCGCGATCTCCCGACGTTCATCGCCGAGGCGCCGGCGATGAAAGCCGTGCGCGAGACCATCGAACGGGTCGCGGCGTCTGACGCGTCAGTGCTGATCACTGGCGAGCACGGCACGGGTAAGGAAGTGGTGGCGAGCCTGCTGCATCGGCTGTCGACGCGCGCGTCGAAGCCCCTGGTCACCATGAACGCCGGCGGGTTGTCGGAAGGGGTCGCCGAGTCGGAGTTGTTCGGGCATGTGAAGGGCGCATTCACCGACGCGCGCACCGATCGCATCGGCTGTTTCGAACTCGCCGACGAAGGCACGCTCTTCCTCGACGAAATCGCCAACATGCCGGTGAAGCTGCAGCCGAAACTGCTGCGCGTGCTGCAGACCGGCGAAGTGCAGCGCGTCGGATCATCGCGCGTGACCTACGTGAACGTCCGCGTGCTGTCGGCGACCAACGCCGATCTGGCCGGCGAGATCAGCGCCGGCCGCTTCCGCGAGGACTTGCTCTACCGGTTGAACACCGTGGTGATTCACCTGCCGCCGCTGCGCGATCGGCGCGAGGACATCTGGCCGTTGGCGCAGCACTACCTGGCGCGCTACAGCGACAAGTACCGCCGGACGTTCAATGGCTTCGACCGCTCGGCTAAACAGGCGCTCGACACCCATCTCTGGCCGGGGAACGTCCGCGAACTCGGCCATGCCATCGAGCGCGCGGTGCTGATGGCGGTGGGGCCGGAAATCACCGCCGCCAACCTCGGCCTGCAGGGGCCGATGAGCGCGGCGGCGACCGCTGAAGAGATGACGCTCGAACAGTCCGAGAAGATCTTCATCCAGAAGGTGCTCGCTCGTCATGGCGGGGACGTCAGAAAAGCGGCCGAACAGCTGGGTGTCAGTCGAAGTGCCTTGTACAGGCGCTTGCAGCAGTTCGGCTTATGACTTCGGTCTTGAGTCTTGAGTCTTCGGTCTTGGGTCCTACCCCGGACTCAGGCTGTATCCCAAGACTCAAGTCCCAAGACTCAAGACGCACAAATGTCTGACCGCCTCTCCCAACGTCGCGGCGCGCCGCGCGCCCGTAATCTCGAGCTGGCGATCTTTCTGCTGGTGCTCGGCGGCGCGTTTCCGGCGGTCGCGGTCGCGGCGTATTTCCTCGTCCGTCAAGATCTGACTGTCGAGATGCGCTGGACGCTGGCGAGCGTCGTCGTGCTGGTCTGGATCGGCGCGGCGTCGGCGGCGCGGCAGCTCGCGGTGCGATCGCTGAACCTGATCGCGAACCTGCTTGGCGCGTTGCGTGAAGGCGATTACTCGATCCGCGGCCTGAGCGCCAAGAGCGGCAGCTCGATGGCGATGGTGATGCGCGAAGTCAACGACCTCGGCTTCACGCTGCAGCGCCAACGGACTGAAGCGGTCGAATCGACGGTGCTGCTCACGCACGTGATGGAAGAGATCGCGGTCGCGGTGTTCGCCTTCGATCCGACCAACAAGCTGCTGCTCGTCAACAAGGCGGCCGAGCAGATGATCGGCAAGTCGAGCGACGAGCTGGTCGGGCAGCCGGCGAGCGAGCTCGGGCTCGACGAGTACCTCACCGGCGAGTCGCGCCGCCTCGCCGACCGCAGCTTCGGCGGCAAGAAGGGCGGCCGTTACGAAATCCGCCGGGCGCAGTTCTACCGCGACGGCCGGCCGCATTTTCTCGTCGTCATCGCCGACCTCAGCCAGGCGCTGCGCGAAGAGGAGCAGGCGGCGTGGCAGCGCATCGTGCGCGTGCTGTCGCACGAGATCAACAACTCGCTGACGCCGATCAAGTCGATCGCGCATTCACTGCGGCGGATTCTCGATCGCGCACCGGAGTTCCAGCGCAGCGACGAGGTGCAGCAGGGCCTGTCGCTGATCGAGGAGCGTTCGGGCGCGCTCGGACGGTTCCTGCGCTCGTACGCCCAGCTGGCGCGGCTGCCGAAGCCGAACCCGAAGATGGTCAAGGTCCCCGAGCTCGTCAACCGCATCGCCGAGCTCGAAAAACGGCTGCCGGTGTCGGTGCACCACTCTCCGGATCTCCAGCTGGTCGCCGACTCCGATCAACTCGAGCAGCTGCTGATCAACATCGTCCGCAACGCCGTCGACGCGTCGCTCGAAACCGGCGGCGGCGTCGCGATCGGCTGGCGGAAGACCGGCAACTGGTTCGAGATGAACGTCGACGACGAGGGCAAGGGGCTGCCCGACACGTCGAACCTGTTCGTGCCGTTCTTCACGACCAAACCGAACGGCTCCGGCATCGGCCTGGCGCTCAGCCGGCAGATCGCCGAGGCCCACGGCGGCACGATCTCGCTCGAAAACCGCACCCCCGCCGGCTGCCGCGCGACGCTGAGACTCCCGCTCGCGAGCTAGCGCTCGCGCGCGGTCGCTGGGCGTTCTTTGGTTCGGGGGTTCGGAAGTTCGGGCGTTCTGGTTCTTTCGTTCTCAGTGCTTCTGTCGGCCGGGGCTGAGCCCCGCCCGACACGAACCGAAGCACGAGA
>DASUGM010000364.1:0-8904 GCA_036274055.1 Vicinamibacterales bacterium
CGATCGCTGGAACGCCGAGGCATATCCGTTCGGATCAGAGATGGCGTGGGACTCGACCGGCCAGGAAGAGATCTACGCGTGGACGACGCACTTCGGCTACAACGACAAGGCGCTGGTGTCGCTGAGCTCGATTCTTGGTTATATGCCGACCGTGCCGCACTGGGGCTACAACGGCAACGCGCGCCGCTACTGGGACTTCTTCTACGGCGCCGCGCCCGGCGGCACCACCGAGCGGCAGATTCATCACTACGGATCGGGTCTCAACGCGATTCCGGCGCTCACGCACTACCGCCAGCATCCTGACGATTTCTATCTGCTGCGCATCGGCTACGCCGGCGCCAACGGCGCGCTGTCGAACATCGATCAGGAAGGCTTCCCGTCGGCGGCGTTTCATTCGTTCCCGCAGAATCTGCGCTGGGACACCTACACCGGCGACTACGGGCCGAACTTCTTCGGCCACGCCGTCAACGCTGCGACCTACGTCGTCAATCATCCGGAATTCGGTTGGCAGGCGTTCGGGGGCAATGTCTCGACCGCCGGCGGCTGGGTGACGGTGAAGACGCTGGATTCACTGCGACGCCGAATTTACGTCGCGCCACTTGGTCTCTATCTCACGCTCGATCGCGGCGCGTTCGAGAGCGTGTCGATCAACCCGTCGACCAGGGCGGTGCGCGTCGCGCTCGCGCCGGCGACCGACATCACGTCGAGCGCGCTGTTGATGATCGAGCAGCCGGCCAGGATCGCCGGCGTCGGTGCGTATCAGCCGACGGCGGCGTTGACGGCCGAGCGCGGAGGAGTGGTCGTGCCACTCGGCAGCGCGGCGACGACAGTGGAGCTCGGAGCTCGCAAGTAGCGCGAGCTAACGACTCGAGCTGACCTGGATCCAGCGCGTGCCGTTCCACTCCCAGGTGTCGTTGGCGTCGGGCTTGGGCAATCCCGGCCGGCCGCCGAACAGCACGACGCGATCGCGCGCAACGTCGTAGGCAAGCGCTGCCAGGTACCGTCGAGGCGGTCCAACGTCGGCGAGTTTGGTCCATGTCGTGCCGTTCCATGCCCAGGTCTCGTCGTCGCCGCCGCCGTACAGGATGACCCGCTCACGCTTGGCGTCGTAGACGGCCGAGATGCTGAATCGCGGCGCCGGACCGTCGGTTGCGACGCGCGTCCACGCCGCACCGTCGAATTCCCACGTGTCGCCCAGCGGCCCACTCGCGGCAATGCCGCCGAAAACGACGGTGCGTCCGCGGCCCTCGTCGTAGGTCATCGCGAAATCGCCGCGCTGCTCCGGTCCGGCACCTTCAAAACGCCGCCAGGTCGCGCCGTCGAATTCCCAGGTATCGGCGTGCGCTTGATTGTTGGGTCCCGAGCCGCCGAACAGCACGAGGCGGTCGCGGCGCGCGTCGTAGACCATGCGGCTGTCGGTGGACGGCCGCGACGGGATCTCGGAGATTTTCTGCCACTTGCCGTCGCGCAGTTCCAGCAGATCTGCGTAGCGGCCGCCGGCGGTCTTCTGGCACGGGCAGTAGCCGCCGAAGGCGACGACCCGTCGCCGCTTCGTGTCGAAGGCGACGGCCATCCCCGATCTCTCCGCGCCCGTTGATCCGAGCCCTCGCCACTTGCCGTCGAACGCCCATGCGTCATCGAACGTCATGTAGGTCTTGCCGCCGTCGAGCGAAGTGCTGCCGCCGAAGATCAACACGCGGCGCGTGGCGGCGTCGTAGACGATCGAATGGTGCGCGCGTGCAGGCGGGAGCGAGGTCGCCTGGAACGTGAGCGCGAGCAGAACGCAGATGAGTGATGCGCGCATGCGGCGCATGATAGCCGAGCGTCGCGTCGGCGATGACCAGATGTTCGATCGCGGGCACTCTGCGGCGAAGCGGGACGGGGGTTGCTGCCGCAAGGCAGCCCCGTCCCCCTCACGATCTCAGCGTGATCATCGGATCCGTCTTCGACGCGCGTCGCGCCGGGATCAGCACGGCCAACAGTCCGACGGCGCCGACCAGCGCCGTGACGCCGAGATACACCGACGGATCGGCCGGCGTGACCTGGAACAGGTGCGCGGCGAAGCCGCGTGAGATCCACCAGGCCAGCGGCAGGCCGATGATCAGGCCGACCACGATGTGCCGTCCGGCCAGGCTGAGCACGCTGCGATAAATCCGTTGCGGCGTTGCGCCGAGTGCGACGCGGACGCCGATCTCACGACGCTGCTGTGTGACCAGCGCGGCGATCACGCTGTAAATCCCGGCCGCGCCGATCACCATCGCCAGCGCGCCAAATGCCGACATCAGGCCGCCGTTGAATCGCCGAATCGCCGTGATGCGTCGAACCGCCTCGTCGGCGATGTGAACGTACTCACGCTTTCCCGGCGGCGCGAATGGAGCGATCGCTGCCTTCAGGACCGGCACCATCTCTTCCGGCGGCGGAGACACGCGCACGAACATCGTCGCGAACTTTCGCGCGGCGGTCGCTGGCGCGGCGAAATACGCCGAGGGCTTGACGACTTCTTCGGGCCCGCTGGTGTAGACGTAAGGCACGATTCCGACAACGGCGAATACGCCGGCTGGGTCGGTCACGCGAACCTGTTTACCGATCGGATTCTCGGCCGCGAACAGCATCGTCGCCGCGCGTTCGTCCAGCACCACCGATGGCGAGTTCAATGCGGTTTCGGTCCGCCACGTGCCGCCACGCCGGAATCGCAGACCGGCGACGTCAAAGTAGTTTGCGGTGACGCGGTAGCGCTGCAGTTTCACCGGCGGTTCGCTCGCGTCCGCGCGGGTCACTGACGTGTCAGGCCAGGCGCCGCCGTAGGCGCGGCCGATGATGGGCAGGGACCCCACGGACATGGCGACGCCGGTGACCCCGGGCACGGACTCGAGCCTGGCTCGGACCTCGTCGACGGTGCCGTTGAACTCCATATTTGATGACACGGCGAGCAAGTGGTCGCGATCGATGCCGAGATCGATGTTCACGACGCGAATCAGGCTGACGACGAACAGCCACGAGATGACGAGCAGCACGCTGACGCTCGCGACTTCGCCGATGAGCAGCGCGCTGCGCCACGAGCGCGCGCCGCCGGTGACTGTCGGGCCGGCGTCCTTGAGCACACCGGAGACGGAGGCGCGCGACGCCTGAATCGCCGGCGCGAGCGCCGAACATACGCCGGTGGCGATCGCCGCGGCGATGGCGGCGAGCAGCACTCGTCGATCGAGGGCGATCGTCGATGCCCGGAACGTGCCCGGCATGTACGTCGTCACTGCAACCTTCGCCGCGGCAATCCCCCAGATCGATATGATCAGCGCGCCAGCGCTCGCGATTGTCGACAGGATCAGCCCTTCCGCCATCACCGAGAGTGCAATCTGCCACCGCGACGCGCCCAGCGAGGATCGAATGGCAAGTTCCTGGCCGCGCCGGAACGATCGCGTCAGCATGATGTTCGCGACGTTGACGCACGCGATCAGGATGATCAGCCCGGCGGCGCCAAGCGCGAGCAACATCCAGCCACGAATGCGGGTTACATTCCGTTCGAGGTACGACGTGACCGTCGGTCGCCAGTCGGGTGTGGCAAGTACACGTTGGATGTCCTCGGCCACTTGCGCCGTCGAAACCCCTGGCCGCAGAACACCAGCGATGGCGAAGGACGCATCGGCATGCATCGGCAGCCAGATCTCGGCCGTCGAGTAGTCGAGACCAGGGATGTCCGTATCCGCGCCGAGCACGCCGATGATTCGGTACGTGTAGGCGCCTTTGGCGACGGTCTGTCCCAGCACGCCCGGGTCGGCGTGGAAGTGATCCATCCAGTAGCGGTAGCTGAGTACGGCCACGTCGATGTCGCCGCGCTCTTCGTCGTCAACCGTCCACAGGCGTCCCAGCCCGGAACCAAAACGCAACATGCCGAAAAGGTCGGACGACGCGCTCAGCACCGAGATCTGATCGCTGACGCCCGCGACGGTGACGATGCTGAAGCTCTCGATCGAAACTTTGGCCACGCCGTCGAAGCTCGTCACCTGATCACGTATCGCCCGAAATCCGTCCGCGGTAATGCGTGGCTGGAACTTGTCGTCGCGAGTCGACACCGACACCAGTCGATCGCCGCGGTCGATCGCCAGCGGCCTGAGCACGACGGCGTCGACCACGGAGTAGGTAATCGTCCCGGCGGTGATGCCGACGGTCAGCAGGGCGATGATCAGCGCGGAGTACGCCGGCGAACGCCGTAACGACCGCGCTGCGTCCCGCAGGGTCTGCCAACCGGCGCGGAACAGACGCGGGACCATCGCGGCGACGAACGGCAGCGCCAACTTGATCGTCTGCGTGTTGACCCACACCCGCGGCCACCGCGGCGCGCGTCCCGCCTGCGTTCGATCGGCAAGCTCGTCGAGAACGTCGCCGATCGCGGCGTCCGCGGCGGCGCGCGATGAGAGCTGACGCAACAGCCACACGAGCCCGCGCTCCGGTTGGGCCGCCATGGCGCTACTTTTCCTTCAGCACGCCGGTGAGCCCGGCGGTCATCGTCTCGATGCGCTCGAGTGCATCTCTGACCGCCTGTACGCCTCGCGGCTTCGCGCGGAAGTAGCGCTTGGCGCGGCCGCCGCGTTGCGGCGTCGGATCGCCGTAGCGCGACGTGACGAGGTCCTTGTCCTCGAGCCGCTCCAGCGTGATCAACACCGAGGTGCGCGATGCCTGACGCCCGGTGCGGCGCGCGATATCGGCAGCGATCGACACCGGATATGCGGTGTCGCCGAGGCTCATGGTCGCGAGCAGCACGAGCAACTCGAACTCGCCCAGGGGCGACGGTCGCGGCCGGACCGGCATTATGACTATATTGTTATCATAACTAGGCCTTAGGCCCCAGGCGCCGGGCCAAGACCCAAGACGCAAGACCCAAGACGCAAGTCTTCAAGTAGCCTGAGCGCATGACCGGCTCTGTTACCGCCCTGTATCTGTTCGACGTCGCCCAGAGCATCGACCTGCCGGCGATCCGGCAGCGGCTGGGCGCGCGCGCGGCCAACGCGAAACTCGACGACAAAGGCCCGGGTCCGGCGCGCGTGCGCTACCTGCAGCCGCCGGTCGTCGTCGATGGCGTCGACCTCGCCTGCAGCGAGATCGAACAGTTTCGCGTCCGCGTCAAGTTCTACGACTACGGCGTCATCTCGCTGATGCTGACGCGGCCGTTCGACGGCACGTGGAGCGATCTCGGCGACCTCAGTCAGTCGCTGATCGAAAACGAATCGCTCGAGCAGCGCGCGCTCGACGCGTGCGCGCGCGTCGTCAAGGAGATGTCGTCGGCGCTGACCGGCGCGCGCGCGTCGTTTCTGAGCGAAGACTATTTCGTCTTCACCATCGCGCCGAGCGAGGCCGCGGGATCCGCCGAACAGGTCGTTGCCTCGAACGGCGTCGCGATCGCGCAAATCGTCCGCGGCGAGCGGCAGAAGCTCAGTCGCCAGGAGCGCGACGAAGTCCTCAAGCACCGCTGGTCCTACCTCGAGGACGATCTCGTCGTCGCCGCGTGGAACGCCGCCTTCATCTACGACACCGACGCCGGCGCGCTGGCGCTGATCGAGATCCTCGAGTTCGCCAACTCGCAGCTGCTCGAGTTGCGGTACCACGACGAGCTGCTCGAGGCCGAGACGACGCGGCTCTATGCGCGGCTCGAGGAACGGCACTGGACCGACACGCTCCGCGGCCGGCGGCACACCGCGGCGGCGTTGCGCGTGCAGGCGCTCTACCTGGACGTCAACGAGCTGACCGATCGGATGGAGAACGCGGTGAAATTCGTCGGCGATCCGTACGCCGCGCGGCTGTTCGGCCTGGCGGCGGCGCGGCTCGGGCTCGAGCGCTGGAAGAAGAACGTCGAGGACAAGCTCGACACGCTCAACGACATCCACCGCTTCGCCGTCGAGCAGACCGGCATTTCACAGGCCAATCTGCTCGAATTGGTCATCGTCGCCATTCTGCTGCTCGAGCTCGTCGGGATCGTCCGTTAAGAAGAGCCACTCCCCCCTGAAATGCCCTATGACAGCCGTCATAGGCGGCCGGATCGCCTCGCGCCAGACTCGGGTTATGCGCTGCCGGAAGCGCACAACGGAGGCGTGCGATGAGGAAGTTCCTATTCGTGATTACGGCGCTCGTGATCGTCGCTGCGGCGACGTTCGGTGCGTGCAATCGATCAACCGGCGGCGGTCAAGCGCAATTGCTCAGTCTGGCTCAGTCGCGCGGATTGAGCCCTGAAGATGCGGAACGGGCGGTGAAGACATTCGTGCCGCCGGGCGGCCGCGATGAGTTCCTGCTGTTCGCATCCGGAGGCCATTCTGGACAGATCCACGTCATCGGCGTGCCATCGATGCGGCTGCTGAAGACGATCGCGGTGTTCACCCCGGAGCCCTGGCAGGGCTACGGCTACGGCGCCGACTGGTCCGAGGTCGCGCTCGCCGGCGGCGAGGCACCGAAAGATCCACTGCGCTGGGGCGACGCGCATCACCCCGCGCTCAGTGAGACCGACGGCAAGTACGACGGCCGCTGGATCTACATCAACGATCGCGCTCACGGACGCATCGGGATGGTCGACCTCGCCGACTTCCGCGCCAAGCAGATCATGCAGGTGCCCAACATCCAGACCTCGCATGGCGGCATCTTCGCGACGCCGAATACGAAGTACGTGCACATCTCGTCGAAGGTCCCGGCGCTCAAGGCATGGAACGCGAGCAAAGGCCAGACGGTGACGTTGAACGATCACCTGAACAAATACGCCGACATCTACCGCGGCTACTCGACGTTCGTGAAGATCGATCCGACGACCGGCCGCATGATCCTCAAGGACAGCTTCCAGATCGAGCTGCCGCCGTACACCCAGGACCTCGCCGATTCCGGCAAGGGCGCCAGCGACGGCTACGCGTTCATCAACTCCTACAACGCCGAGATGGCGACCGGCGGCATCGAGCAGGGCAGGCCGCCGCTTGAAGTCGGCGCTTCACAGCTCGATTTCGACTACCTGCACATCATCAACTGGAAGAAGGCCGAGGAGGTCGTCGCCGCCGGCAAGTTCACCGAGATCAACGGCATCCGCGTGATCTCGCTCGATACCGCAGTTGCCGAGGGCCTGCTGCACCTGGCGCCGGAGCCGCGCAGCCCGCACGGGGTCGACGTCGCGCCCAAGGGCGACTACATCACCGTCGCCGGCAAGCTCGATCCCCACGTCACCGTCTACGGCATCGACAAGATCAAGGCCGCGATCGAAGCGAAGAACTACGAAGGCAAGGACCGCTACGGCATTCCGATCCTCAAGTTCGACGCCGTCGTCGCCGGGAAAGTCGAGCTCGGCGCCGGGCCGCTGCACACGCAGTACGACAACCAGGGCAACGGCTACACCAGCCTGTATCTCGAGAGCGCGGTCGCGAAATGGACGCTCGGCGAGCCGTACCACCCCGCCGACCAGGCCTTCAAACTCGTCGACAAGGTCTCGATTCACTACAACATCGGCCACCTCGCGACCGCCCAGGGCGACACGATGGACCCGCAGGGCAAGTACCTGATCGCGATGAACAAGTGGTCGATCGATCGCCACACCAACGTCGGCCCGCTGCACCCGCAGAACTTCCAGCTGATCGACATCTCGGGGCCGAAGATGGCGCTGCTCGCGGACATGCCGATTGGTTTCGGCGAGCCGCACTACGCGCAGATGGTCAAGGCCGACGTCATCAAGGCCAAGGAGGTCTACGACGCCGGCGTGTCGCCCGAGACGATGCAGAAGAGCCCGACCAGCATCGCCAGCGAGAAGGACGCGCGCATCGTCCGCAAGCCGGGCGTGGTCGAGGTGTGGATGAATGTCATCCGTAGTCACTTCACGCCAGACATCATCCAGGCCAAGGTCGGCGACCGCATCATCGTCCATCTGACCAACACCGAACGGACGCCCGATGCGACGCACGGCTTCGCGGTGCCGACGAAGAACGTGATGGTGAGCCTCGATCCGGGCGAGAGCACCACCGTCGAGTTCGTCGCCGACAAGCCGGGCACGTTCAGCTTCTACTGCACCGAGTTCTGTTCGGCGCTGCATCTCGAGATGCAGGGCTGGCTGATCGTCGAGAAATAGGCGGGGAGGACGTCGTGAAGACCCTCCTGGTCGTGCTCGGCGCGGGGTGGCTGGCGGTGGCGTGCGCCACCGCGGCCGGTGGCGGTCCGCCGGCGATCGCGCTCGATCGAACGGTGTGCCACCGCTGCGGGATGCTGATCAGCGAGCCGATCTACGCCGCCGCTCTCCGCGCGCCGGGCGAGGACGCGCAGGCATTCGATGACATCGGATGCCTGCTCGCCACGGCCGCCACCCACACCGGGCCCGGGCTCCGCATCTGGGTGCACGACGCCGTCAGCGGCGAGTGGATTGACGGCGCCAGCGCGACGTTCGTCAGCGCGCCGGGGTTGCGGACGCCGATGGGCGGCGACGTCGTCGCCTTCGCGCATTTTGCCGACGCCGAAGCGCACGCGCGCACACACGAGGGCGCGATGGTGACCACGCTGATGGCGCTGCTCGCCGCGCAGGGAGGCCGGTGATGAAATCGTCGAGGACATTTTCCGCCGTCGCGGCGTTCGGTGCCGCCGCGCTCGTCGCTTATGGCGCGACGCTGCCGCTCTGGGTGATGACGATGAGAGCGCCGCAGTATCCGCACGGCCTGCGGCTGTTCGCCTACGGCACCCGGATGACCGGCGACGTCTCGGAGCTCAGCATCCTCAACCACTACATCGGCATGCCGCCGCTCGAAGCGCCGGCGCTCGAGACGACGCTGTTCCCGTACGGCATCGGCCTGATCGTCGTGCTCTGCCTGCTCTCGCCGCTGCACGCGATGCTCCGCCGGCTGGCGGTTGCCGCCGCCGCGGCGGCGCCGATCGCGATCCTTGCGGATCTGCAGTACCGGC
>DASUGM010000365.1:0-26037 GCA_036274055.1 Vicinamibacterales bacterium
AAAAAGCCACCCGACGGCTTTTTCGATCACAATCCGGCGCGTGGTCGGATCGACGACGTCGATGCTCACGCGAACGGCATCGGCAGGCGGCCGGCGCCAGCGTTCGGGCCACTCGATCGCCGCGACGCTGCCGGCAATCACGTCATCCAGCGACAGGTCATCGACCTCCGCCGGCGACAACCGGTAGAGATCGATGTGCTGCAGCGTGACGCGTCCGCTGTATTCCTGGACGATCGTGAAGGTCGGGCTCGAGACGTCCTCAGGATCGGCGCCAAGCCCGTCTGCGAGTCCGCGAACGAACGCGGTCTTGCCGGCGCCGAGCGATCCCTCGAGCAGGACCACATCGCCGACGTTCAGCGTGGCACCAAGATCGCGGCCGGCGGCCGCGGTTTCGGCTTCCGAGTACGTCGTCCGTTCGCTCACGACTGGCGCGGGTCCGCGGGCTTGCGGCGCTTCGCGGTCAGTTCCAAGACCGCGTCGCCGAGGTGGGTCAGCAGATCGCCGGCAATCAGCGCGACTTCGCCTTCGTCGGCTTCGGCAAGGTCCCCGGCCAGCCCGTGGAGGTAGACGGCGAGCCGCGCCGCGACGTCGGCGTCGAGCAATTGCGCGAACCAGGCGGCGAGCATGCCAGTCAGCACGTCGCCCGTACCCGCCGTCGCCATGCCCGGATTGCCGGTCAGATTGATGGCGGTGCGGCCGTCGGGCGACGCGATGATCGTCCGGTGCCCTTTCAGCACGACGTGCACGCGATGCGTCGTCGCGAAATCGCGGGCGACGTCGAGGCGATGCGATTGCACGTCCTCCACCGCCAGCCCGGTGAGCCGCGCCATTTCTCCGGCGTGCGGCGTGATCACGATGTCGACGCCGTCGCGGCCGCTCAGCTTGCCGGGTTCACCGGCGAAGGCGACGAGCCCGTCGGCGTCGAGCACGATCGGAACGCCGGCGCGTTCGACGATCGCACGGACCACGGCGCCGGTCGACTCCGACCGACCGAGCCCCGGTCCGATCGCAATCACGTCGGCATTCAAACCCAGCACGGCGTCGACCGCGCGCACGCTCATCTCGCCGCGCACGTCCTCTGCGATCGGGTAAGTCATGTACTCGGCGCCGAGCGCGGCGACGATCGGCAGGCACGACTCGGGCGTCGCCACCGTCACCAGCCCCGCCCCCGAGCGGAGCGCCGCCAACGCGCTGAGGCTCGCGGCGCCGGTCTTGCCGGTCGATCCGGCGATGACCAGCACGCGGCCGTAGTCGCCCTTGTGAGAGTCGGCCGAGCGCGGCTCGATCGCCAGCCGCATCGCCTCGCGCGTCAACACCTCGACCCACGGGCCTTCGATCTCGCCGATGACCGTCCGCGGAATGCCGATATCGGCAATCACCAGCTCGCCGGCGAGCGCCTCGGCAGGCGGCAGCACCAGCGGCAACTTCGGCGCCGCCATCGTCACCGTCATCGTCGCTTCGATTGCCGGGCCGGGAATCTCCGGACCGTCGGCCGAGAGGCCGCTCGGCAAATCGATGGCAACGACTGGCTGCCCGGAGGAATTGACATCGGCGACGATTGTTTCGACGACGCCGTTGAGCGGGCCGCGCAGCCCGGTCCCGAACAGCGCGTCGACGATCACGTCGCTGCCGACGACGTCGGTGCCGTGCAGCTCCCACGCGGGTCCGTCGCCGATCTCGACGACGTCGTGCCCAAGCTGGCGCAGGACCTCGAGGTTGATGCGGGCGTCGCCTTTGAGATCCGCGGCGTTGCCGACCAGATAGACACCGACGTCGACGTGATGTTCGGCCAGCGTGCGCGCGACGACGAACCCGTCGCCGCCATTGCTGCCTCGTCCACACAGGACGGCGACGCGCATGGTCGCCAGCTCCTCGAACCGGCTCTGCATCGCGGCGACCACCTGGCGGCCGGCATTCTCCATCAGCACGATCGACGGGATGCCGATCTCTTCGATGGTCCGGCGATCGGCTTCGCGCATCTGCTGGGTGTTGAGTACGCGCATGACAGGCGGGCGCGCCGCGCCCGGGGCGAGCGTATCGCTTGTGCTAGACTCGCGCAAGTTTCCGGCCGGTTTTCCTTCGTCCCGCATGCGCGCTACCGTTTTTGTCAATGGCACGATCCGCGACGCCGCGTCAGCGGTGATTCCGGTCTTCGATCACGGCTTCCTCTACGGCGAGGGCATCTACGAGACGCTGCGCACCTACGCGCGCGCGCCCTTCCTGTTCGCGCGGCACATGCGCCGGCTGCGCCGATCGGCGTCGCTGATGGCGCTCGACGTGCCGTTCTCCGACGACGAGTTGCTGGCGCACACACGGGCCACGCTCGAGGCGCACGGTGGCGTCGCCGAGGCCTACATTCGCATCCTGCTCACGCGCGGCGTCGGTGAGCTCACCTACAACCCGAACGCGACGCCGGTGCCGTCACTGGTGATCATCGTCAAGGATTTTCCGGCGCCCGCAGAGCGGACGTTCACGGACGGGATCCGCGTCTCGCTGGTGACGATTCGCCGCAACCATCCGGCGGCGCTGAACCCGGCGATCAAGTCCAACAACCTCCTCAACAACGCGCTCGCGATGCAGGAGGCGCTGCGGCGCGGCGCCGAGGAAGCGCTGATGCAGAATCAGGCCGGCGAGCTCGTCGAGTGCTCGCAGTCGAACTTCTTCATCGTCCGCGGCGGACGGGCGATGACGCCGCCGCTCGATGCCGGTCTGCTTCCGGGCATCACGCGAGAGTTCGTGATCGAGCTGGCGGCGGAACTCGGCGTGCCGGCCGGCGAGGCGCGGTTGACACCGGCCGACCTCGCGACGGCCGATGAAGCCTTCATCACCGGCACGACGCGCGAAGTGACACCCGTGGTCCGCGTCGACGATCAGATCATCGGCGCCGGAACTCCCGGCCCAGTATCGTTGCAACTTCTTGACCAGTTGCGTAAGCGATCTCGTCAGGAAATCGTCTAACAACACTAGATAAGACCAACCAAATCCAAGGGATCGGCGTCTTTTAGGCGGGAGCGCCAGCGATGGGTGTGTCTGCAAGACTCTGGATCGCGATCGCCCTGGCGGGCGGCATGGCCTGCGGCGGCGCGACACCCGGGGCGACGCCCGCTCCGGCGGCGGCCGTGGCGCCCGGAGCGCGCGGTGGCGTGCTGCGCCTGGCCGGCACGGTCGAAGCGACGCGCGCGCAGTCGGTGCTGGTGCCGCGGCTGGCCGGACAGACCGCGCCGACGCTGGTGATCACCCGTCTGGCGCGAGCCGGATCGAAGGTCGAATCCGGCGAGATGATCATCGAATTCGATCCCCAGGAACAGCGGCGCATCGCGTTCGACAAGCGCGCTGAACTCGTCGATCTCGACGGCCAGATCCAGAAGAAGCGCTCCGAGCACGACGTCAATCGTGCCCGCGATGAGACCGAACTGGCGGAGGCCGAGCGCAACGTCGAGCGCGCCGCGCTCGACGTCAGGAAAAACGATCTGGTCGCGCGCGTCGAAGCGGAGAAAAACACCCTGGCTCTCGAGCAGGCCAACGCCCGCCTCGCCCAGCTCAAGGAAACGTTCGCGCTCAAGCGCCGCGCCGCGGAGGCCGAGATCAAGATCCTCGAGATTCAGCGCGAGCGCGCCGATCGCGCCCGTCGCTACGCCGAAGGCAACGCCGAGCTGATGGCCGTCCACGCGCCATTCAGCGGGCTCGTCGTCCTGAAGCAGGTGTGGAAGGGCAACAATCAGGCGGAGGTCGCGGAGGGCGAGGAGGTGCGGCCTGGCATCCCGGTGCTCGACATCGTCGATCCGGCGGCGATGCAGGTACGCGCCCGGGTCAGCCAGGCGGACGTCGCGCTGATCTCGCCGGGCCAGGTGGCGAAGATCCGTCTGGACGCCTACCCCGACCTGCTCTTCAACGGCAAAATCGAGGCGATCTCGCCGCTCGGCGTCCAGAGTTCGTTGACCGCCAAAGTGAGAAATTTCACCGCGGTGGTGTCTATAGAGGGAATGGACCCGCAACTCATGCCCGATCTGTCGGCGTCGGTCGAAATCGAGATCGTGAGGAAGTTCTAAGTGGCGTTCTTCCCTGGATCCTGGCGCGGACGGGCGATCCTGCTCTGCCTGGTCGCGGCGGCCGCCGGCGGCGGGATCTATGCCACCCGGCCGAGAGTGCCGGACCTGCCGACCGTCGAAGTGCGCCGCGGCGACTTCACCGAGATCGTCGAGACGCGAGGCGACGTGCGCCCGCTTCGCTCGATCGTCGTCACCGCGCCGTACTCGGCCGGTGAACTGCAGATCCTCCAGATCGCGGCCAACGGTTCCACGGTCAAGAAGGGCGACGTCGTCGCCAAGTTCGATGCGCTGACCTTGCGGCGCCAGGTGCAGGACAAGTCGTCCGAACTGCGCCAGGCGCAGGCGGAACTCGATCAGGCGCGCGAGCAAGCGAAGATCACCGCCGAGCAGAACCAGACGGCGGTGACCAAGGCGACCTACGACGTCGAGCGCGCCAAGCTCGACATCGGCGATCCCGATGTGATGTCGCAGATGGATTCGGAGCGCGCGCGGCTGGCGCTCGGCGACGCGCAATCGCGCCTGCTCGAGGCGGAAGCGAAGTTGAAGGCGGGCAAGGCCTCGGCCGCCGCCGACATGCGCGCGCGCGAGCGCAAGCTCGAGAAGATCAGCACCGACATCGCCACCGCGCAAAAAGGCCTGGACTCGCTGGAGGTGCTGGCGCCGGCGGACGGCACCGTCAGCATCATGCAGAACTACCGCGCCGGCAGCATGATGGGGCCATCGCCGGAGTTCCGCCAGGGCGATCGCGCCTGGGCCGGCGCGCAGATTCTCGAACTGCCGGATCTGACATCGGTACACGTTGCTGCCCGCATCGACGAATCGGATCGCGGCCAGCTCAAGCAGGGCCAGACCGCCGTCCTTCGCATCGATGCGATTCCCGATCGCGAGTATCAGGCCGTAGTCGCCGACATTTCGCTGCTCGCCCGCGTCGACTTCTCGTCGGGCTGGCCGCCGGCGAAGAACTTCGACCTCAAGCTCGCCGTGACTGACGCCGACCCGCGGCTCAAGCCCGGGATGAGCGCGGTCGCGCGCATCGCCGTCGGCCGGATTCCCGATCAGATTCTGGTGCCGCCGGCCGCGGTGTTCACGAGCGAAGGCCGGAGCGTCGTCTACAAGCGCACGGCGCGCGCGTTCGAGGAAGTGCCGGTCGAGATTGTCCGACGCGCC
Source organism: Vicinamibacterales bacterium (assembly GCA_036274055.1). Taxonomy (GTDB): domain Bacteria; phylum Acidobacteriota; class Vicinamibacteria; order Vicinamibacterales; family SCN-69-37; genus DASUGM01. The sequence continues at coordinate 5,217 of DASUGM010000365.1, forward strand.
CGCGATCAAGTGGCGGTCAAGGGTGCGCTGAATGCCGGCGATCGCGTCGCGACCACGCGGCCTGGCGACGAGAAGAAAGATGGGGCGAAGAAATGAGCGGCCGCGGCCTGATCGGAACCGGCATCGCCGTCGTCGTGATTGCCGCGGCGGGTTTCGTGGCGGTGCGCGTCGCCGGCTCGACCGAATCGGTCGTCACCGCGGCCAACCCCCTGATTCCGACGACGCACGTTGTCGCCGGTCCGCTCGAATTGAGCGTCAACGCCGTCGGCGACCTGCGTGCGGCCAACACCGCGATGCTGATCACGCCGTCCGTGCCCGGCACGCTGCGCATTTTGACGATGGTGCCGACGGGAACCGCGGTGAAGAAGGACGAGGTCATCGTCGAACTGGACCCGACCGAGCAGATCTACGCGCTCGAGCAGGCGAAGTCCGAGCTCGCCCAAGCCGAGCAGGAAATCGCCAAGAAGAAGGCGGACTCGGACGTGCAGGCGGCGCAGGACAAGGTCGAGCTGCTGACCGCGCAATTTGACGTCCGTCGCGCCGAACTCGACGCGCAGATGGACAAAGATCTCATTGCCGCGAATCAGTACGCGAAACGGCAGCTCGCCCTCGAGGAAGCGAAGCGAAAGCTGACGCAGATCGAAGGCGACGTCAAGGCGAGGTCCGAGGCGAGCAAGGCCGGCCTGACGCTGCTGACGGAGAAGAAGGCCAAGGCCGAGCTGACCGCGTCGCGCGCCGAGCAGAGCATCGACAGCCTCAAGCTGAAGGCGCCGATCGACGGCCACGTGATCATCCGCGAAAATCGCGATGCCTCCGGCGGCATGTTCTTCTCGGGCATGACGCTGCCGGAATACCGCGTCGGCGACAACACGTTTGCCGGCCGCCCGATCGCCGACGTGTACGACCTGTCGGGCATGGAGATTCGCGTCAAGGTCGGCGAGGCCGATCGCGGCAACGTCACGGCGGGCCAGACGGCGACGGTCAAATCCGACGCGCTCCCAGGCGTCCCCCTGAAGGCGACGGTGAAGACCATCGCCGGAATGGCGATGCAGAACTGGGAAGGATCCGGCGGGCCGATGCGGCAATTCGACGCGTCGCTGACCCTGAACAACGCTGATGGCCGGCTCCGCCCGGGCACCAGCGTGAGCGTCATCCTCGAGGGCAAGAAGATCGATCGCGTCCTGCAGTTGCCGCTTCAGGCAGTTCGGCAACGAGAGGGCAAGCCGGTGGTGTTCGTCCAGAAGGACGGCAAGTTCACGGCGACGCCAGTGAAGGTGCTCTATCGCACCGAGAGTCGAGTCGGGCTGGAGGGCATCGCCGAAGGCACGATCGTCGCGCTCGTCGACCCTGAAAATGCCGCCAAGGCCGCCGACAAACCGGCCTCACCGGCGCCTGGCCCGGGAGCCGTGAAGTGAGCGCCGCCACCGCCGGCGAGCCGGCCCGTCACGCCCGCCGCGGACTCGACATCGGCCCCGAGCTGAGCCAGGGCTTCGACAACCTGCGCGCGCACAAACTGCGCTCGCTGTTGACGATGCTGGGCATGATCTTCGGCGTCTCGGCCGTGATCGCGATGCTTTCGATTGGCGCCGGCGCGCAGCAGCAGGTGATTGCGTTCATCGAGCAGCTCGGCGTCCGCAACGTCATCGTCGAGGCGCGCGAATCGACCGACTCGCAGACGCTGCAGCGCATCCGCAAGTTATCCGCGGGACTTTCCTTCCAGGACTACCGATCGATCAAGGCGAACGTCGACGGGATCGCGACGACGACGGCGCGCAAGCGCATGGTGCCGACCAAGGTGCTGCCGAAACCGCAGGGCGACGTGCCGACGGTCTACGGCGTCTCGCCGGCGTACGCGCAAATCGCCTCGCTGCAGGTCACCCGCGGGCGGTTCTTCGACGAAGCCGACGACAGCGCCTCGTCGGCGGTCGCGGTGCTCGGCCAGGCCGCCGCGGCCGGTATTTTCGGCGCGCTGGATCCGCTCGATCAGTTCGTCAAGATCAACCAGCAGTGGTTCCGGATCATCGGTATCGCCGGACCGCAGATGACGGTGCAATCCGACGTCGCCGGGCTGCCGTCGACCGACCGCAACAATCTCATCTACGTGCCGATCATGTCGGCGATGCTGCGGCTCGAGGATTCCAACAGCTGGCAGAAGGACGAGATCGACGCGGTCTATCTCAACATGAAGCCCGACGCCGACGTCGTCACCGCCGGCGCGGTCGTCCGCGGACTGCTCGACGTGTCGCATCGCGGCGCGACCGACTTCAGCGTCATCATCCCGGCCGAGCTGCTGGCGCAGCAGCAGCGCACCAAGCGGCTGTTCGAGATCGTCATGGTCGCGATTGCGTCGATCTCGCTGCTGGTCGGCGGCATCGGCATCATGAACATCATGTTGGCCAGCGTGATGGAGCGGACCCGCGAGATCGGCGTCCGCCGCGCCATCGGTGCGACGCGGCGGGCGATCATCCGGCAGTTCCTGATCGAGACGACGCTGATCACCGTCACCGGCGGCTTCGCCGGGACCATCGTCGGCATCGCGCTGTCGCAATTGGTCGCCTACTTCGCCGGCTGGTCGACGATCGTGACGTTCACCTCAGTCGCGGTCGCGTGCGTGGTGTCGGTATCGATTGGGATCGTGTTCGGCCTCTACCCCGCCGTTCGCGCCGCGAAGCTGGATCCGGTGCACGCGCTGCATTACGAGTAACTCAGGGGTTCCGGGGTTCCGGCCTTGTTCCGGGTTCCTCGGTTCGTTCAAAAAAGCCGTCGGGTTCGTTCAAAAAAGCCGTCGGGTGGCTTTTTCCCGGGGGTCGTGCCGGTAAAAGCCACCCGACGGCTTTTTCGACGCTGGCGGCAAAAGCGGCCGGTCCCTTCTCAGGCGTACGCTTCGATCGGCGGACAGGCGCAGATCAAATTGCGGTCGCCGAACGGGTTGTCGACGCGCGAGACCGGCGGCCAGTACTTGTGATGACGCAATTCGGGCACCGGGAAGGCCGCGTTCTCGCGTGAGTATGGATGCGTCCACTCGGTGGCGCAGCAGTCTTCGGCGGTGTGCGGCGCGTTCTTGAGGACGTTGTCCTTCGGGTCGGCTGTGCCGTCGGCGACGGCTTGGATTTCAGCGCGGATCGCGATCATCGCCTGGCAGAAGCGGTCGAGCTCTTCCTTCGGCTCGCTTTCGGTCGGCTCGACCATGAGCGTCCCCGGCACCGGAAACGAAACCGTCGGGGCGTGGAAACCGTAATCCATCAGGCGCTTGGCGACGTCGGTCTCGTCGATTCCGGTCTTCGCCTTGAGCGGACGCAGATCGAAAATCAACTCGTGGGCGACGCGGCCCTGCTTGCCGGCATACAGAACCGGATAGTGCGCCTCGAGGCGCGCCTTCAGGTAGTTCGCGTTCAGCATCGCGATGCGCGTCGCTTCGGTCATCCCGGCGCCGCCGAGCATGCGCGTGTAGCCGTACGAGATCAACAGGATGCTGGCGCTGCCCCACGGCGCCGCCGAGACCGCCTGAATCGCCGCCGGGCCGCCGGTTTTCACCAGCGCGTGCCCGGGTAGAAACGGCGCGAGGTGTTTGGCGACGCCAATCGGCCCCATGCCCGGTCCACCGCCGCCGTGCGGGATGGCGAACGTCTTATGCAGATTCAGATGGCACACGTCGGCGCCGATATTCGCCGGGCTGGTCAGGCCGACCTGCGCGTTCATGTTCGCGCCGTCCATGTAGACCTGACCGCCGTGGGCATGCACGATCTCGCACATCTCGCGGATCCGGTCCTCGAAGACGCCGTGCGTGCTCGGGTAGGTCACCATCAGGCACGACAGGTCATCCCGGTGCGCCTTGGCCTTCGTCTGCAAATCGGCGACGTCGATGTTGCCCTGGTCATCGCATGCGACGATGACGACGGACATGCCGGCCATGGCGGCGCTCGCCGGATTGGTGCCGTGCGCCGATTGCGGAATCAGCGCGACCCTCCGCCCGCCCTGGCCACGGGACGCGTGATACGCCTGAATCACCAAGAGGCCCGCGAACTCGCCCTGCGCGCCGGAATTCGGCTGCAGCGAGACCGCCGCGAAGCCGGTGATTACCGCCAGCGTTTCCTCGAGTTCCATGAACATCCGCCGGTAGCCCGCGGCCTGCGAGTCGGGCACGAACGGATGCATGCGTGAGAACTCCGGCCAGGTCACCGGCATCATCTCGGCCGCGGCGTTGAGCTTCATCGTGCACGAGCCGAGCGGAATCATCGCCGTGTCGAGGCCGATGTCCTTGTGCTCGAGGTGGCGGATGTAGCGCATTATCTCGGTTTCCGAGTGATGTTTGTTGAACACCGGATGAGTCAGAAACGCCGAGCTCCGCCGGAACGGCGCGGGCACGCCGGTCCGCTGCCCGGGCTCGCCGAGCTTCGCATGCTGGCTGGCGCCGGCAAAGATTCTCAGGACATCCGCGAGGTCCGCTTCGTTGGCCGTCTCGTTGAGCGAAACCTGCACCACGCGTTCGGAGGGATACCGGAAGTTGATGCCTTGCGCTTCCGCCGCGACGCGCAACGACGCGACCTTGGCGGCGTCGCCCTCGAACCGCAGCGTGTCGAAGTAGGTCGCGTTGACCTGCTCCCAGCCTTCGGCCGCCGCCGCCTCCGCCAGTCGGGCGGTCTGATCCGCGACGCGAGCCGCGATCGCCTTCAAGCCGTCCGGCCCGTGGTAGACCGCGTAGAACGCCGAGATGTTCGCCAGCAGCGCCTGCGCGGTACAGATGTTCGACGTCGCCTTCTCCCGCCGGATGTGCTGCTCGCGCGTCTGCAGCGCCATCCGATACGCGCGCCGGCCCTTCGAGTCCTGCGACACGCCGATGATCCGGCCGGGCGCCTGACGGACGAAGGACTCGCGGGTCGCAAAGAACGCCGCATGCGGGCCGCCGTAACCGAGCGGGACGCCGAATCGCTGCGCGTTGCCGACGACGATATCGGCACCGGCGTCGCCGGGCGGCACGATCGCGGTGAGCGTGAGCAGATCGCTGCCGACCGACACCATTGCCCCGGCAGCGTGGGCGCGATCACAAATCGGTTTCAGATCGACGAGCGCGCCATGATCGTCCGGCGACTGCACGTAGACGCCAAAGACCTCCGGGCCGAACGCGGCAGTTGCCGGGTCTTCGAAGCGCAACGCCATGCCGAGCGGCCTGGCCCGCACCATCAGCACGTCCTTGACGTGCGGAAATATCTTCGGCGAGACGATCATCGTCTTCGCCGCCGCGCTCTTGTGCAGGCGGAACATCAGCGCCATCGCTTCGGCGGCGGCGGTCGCCTCGTCGAGCAGCGACGCGTTGGCCACCTCCATCCCGGTCAGGTCACTCACCATCGTCTGGAAATTGAGGAGCGACTCGAGACGGCCCTGGGCGATTTCAGCCTGGTACGGAGTGTAGGGTGTGTACCAGCCCGGATTTTCGAAGACGTTGCGCTGGATGACCGGCGGCGTGATCGTGTCGTGATAGCCGAGGCCGATGTAGCTCCGGCACACCCGATTCTCCGCGGCGATGCGGCGCAGATGCTGGTGGTAGCCGTGCTCGGTTTCGCCGGCGTCCAGCCGCAGCGGCTGCGCCAGCCGGATATCCGCCGGGATGATTTCGCCGATCAGCGCCTCGAGGGAAGGGGCCTTGACGACGGCGAGCATGTCCGCGATGTCGTCGGGACGCGGACCGAGGTGACGGGATGTGAACGTGTCTGACACGTGCGGGGCTGACCTCGCGGCGGAAAATTACTTGGTCAATTCGGTGTAGGCGGCGCTGTCGAGCAGCGCGTCCGCCTCGGAGGCGACACTGGGCCGGACCTTGATCATCCAGGTCTCGTGCGCCGCGTTGTTGACGCGCTCGGGATGGTTCCCGAGATCGCCGTTGACGGCCACGACTTCACCCGACACCGGCGAAAACAGCTCCGAGACGGCCTTGACGGACTCGATGGTGCCGAAGACTTCGTGCTGTTTCAGCTGCCGCCCAACTTCCGGCAGCTCGACAAACACCACGTCGCCGAGCTGGCGCTGAGCGAAATCGGTGATCCCGACGGCGGCTTCCCCGCCGTCGAACCGCACCCATTCGTGGTCTTTGGTGTATTTCAAGTCAGTCGGATACATGCGTTCTCTCCACGGCCGGCGTCACGCGCCGGTGGCTGACGGCTTGGGCCGCTTGTAAAAAGGCTCAGGGACGACCTCGGCGTTGACGAGGCGGCCACGGATCTCGATGGTGAGCGGCGTCCCGGGGACGGCCACCTCGACGGGGACCATGGCGAAGCCAATGGCTTTCTTGAGGAACGGCGTCTGCGTCCCGCTGGTGACGACACCGCAGGGAGCGCCATCCCGCAGGACGGGATGGCCGTGGCGGGCGATCGCGCGATCGCGCATCTCAAACGCGGCCAGCTTGCGCTCGAGCGCCCCAGCCTTCTGAGCGCGGAGCCGTTCAGCGCCCATGAAGTCGTCTTTCTTCCAGCCGACGATCCAGCCGAGCCCAGCTTCGAGGACGCTGACGTGCTCGTCCATGTCACTGCCGCAGAGCCGCATGCACGCTTCGAGGCGCAAGGTATCGCGCGCGCCGAGGCCGGCCGGGCGGACGTCGACCTGTCTGCCCGCCGCGAGAATCGCGTCCCAGACCTTCTCGGCCATCGCCGGCGCGACGAAAATCTCGAAGCCGTCCTCGCCGGTGTAGCCGGTGCGCGAAATCGTCGCGCGCACGCTGGCGACTTCGCCGGTCGCGAACCAGTAGTACTTGATCGCCGCCAGATCCACCCCGGTCAGCGTCTGCAGAATCTCCTGCGCGGCCGGCCCCTGCAGTGCGATCAGCGCGTAGCGCGAGCTCGAGTTGACCACGGCGACATCGCCGCCACGGCTCTTCGCCTGACCGACGATCCATTCATGATCTTTGACGATGTTCCCGGCGTTGACGACCAGCAGGTAATGGTCATCAGCCATCCGATACACCAGCACGTCGTCTACGAAGGTGCCCTGGTCGGTGGTCAGGGCGGAGTACTGCACCTGGCCGATCGCCAGCCGTGAGGCGTCGTTGCTGGTCATCCACTGGACGGCCGCCAGCGCGTCGGCACCGGCCAGTTCGATCTGGCCCATGTGGCTGACGTCGAACAGCCCGGCCCGCGTGCGCACGGCGAGGTGCTCGTCGGTGATGCCGGAATACTCGACCGGCATGTCCCAGCCGCCAAACTCGACCATGCGCGCGCCGCTGGCGCGATGCTTGGCGTTGAGTGGTGTCTTCTTCAACGCGACCGGGGAGCTGGACATGACGAGTGGAGTCGCGCCGCTCGGACGGGATTCCTGAGCGGCGGCGGACTCTACAACGTACTATCCCAGTCTCGCCTCGGTCAAGGACGAGGCGCCGCGCTCGACGGGGGGGAAATCGAGACGCCGGCGCCTCGCCTCCTGACCTCGGTCAGGTGCGCCTCGCCGGCCACACCAACCTGAGCAGCACGAACAGAATGATGCCAATGCCCACGGCAATTGCCAATGCCGTCGAGCCGTCACGTGCCGCCGGTACCATCGCCAGGATGCCCGGCAACGCCAGCGCGATGACTACCAACACGATCAACACCTGCACAATGACGATGACGGCTCGCATGGACGCTCCTTTAGGATTGGCAGCAAGACGGCCTGTGGTCGTTCACGAAATGCTCACGCACTTGGCCCACCACGCGGCGGCTCCCACCGCGCGGATGTTGTAGATGCCCCAGCAGGTGGTCGAATAGGGCCAACCGTTCCAGGGGGCGCTGTTGAGGCAATCTTCCAGTTCCATCGCCGCCTCGATGGCCTCCTGCGAATACAGTTCCCAGCAATCGCCCGGCGTCTTCTGAAAATCGACGCGGACAACACGGGGTTTGGCGGTGACCGTCCGCGCCCATTGACGCATCTCGACCAGCGCCGAGGTGTCGCCGACCGCACCTTCCAGGAAGGCGCGTGCCGGCAGAATCAACAGATTCAGCGGCGTGCGCTCACTCACCCGGACGCGTTTCAACAACGCCACTCCCTCGCGGTACGCGGGCGAGGATCGAATCAGTGCATCGAGACGTGGCCGAACGCTTTGGGCGGTCGCCGGCGTCATCCGTACCGTGGTTGACGCTGAGGAGACGGTCAGCACCATGGGTGCTACGACAAACGCAATGCGATCTTTCCCGGAGACGATCGTGATCTCCGACGAGCCGACACCGAAGCGTTTCGTGAACCGCACGTCGCGGGCTTCGATCTCGAGCGTCAGATCGGAAGCGGTCCGTTGATAGAGACGAACGACCGACCCGCTCGTGGGATCGACCGTACGGTGGATCAGTTTCCCGCGTTGATCCGCTGACGGGCCAGCCAGCGCCGGGGCGTCAAGGGTGAGGGCGCAGCCTGCGATGAGCAACGCCGCCGCAGCATGATGGAAGGTGCGCATGGCCATCACCCCGGTCACGCGTCGGTCCGGCCGGGCATGCCGACGCATTTCGCCCACCACGCCGCGGCGCCGATGGCGCGCGCTTCGTAGACGAGGTCGCAGGTGACCGACGCCACGATGTCGTACCAGCTGCGGCTGTCGTGGCAGTCATCCCACTCGTCGTAGGCCGCAACGGCTTCTTTCACGTACTCGTCCCAGCAGTACCCGGGCCCCTCAGTCTGCTGCTCGTCTGCGTTCTGCCCCTCCGGCGCGATCGGCTCGGCGACCCGCGCAGTCAGCGCGCCGCCCTGTATCCCGATCACGATGGTCATGGTCGTTGCGAGCCATTGAATGCGTGTCCACATGCTCAGTTCTCCGCCCCGGCATCCGCCGGGGACGTCATTTCCAGACCGGCCTCCGGCCGTCGGTGACCTTTCGTCGATTCGGGGCCGACGCAAAGTCCACGGCTAGCTGACCGCCTCGGCGAACGCGCCCGTCTCGATCTCGCGCGGCGCCGCGGCCAGTGAGTCTTTCTGATAATCGAGATGCGCCTGAAGCGTGTGATACGTGATGTCGAGCACCTCGCACGCGCGACGTTTGTTGCCGTTGCAGCGTTCGAGCACGAGTCGCACATAGCGGCAATTCCACGCTCGCAGCGAGCCATCGAAACCCGGTGTTTCGACCGCCAACTCTCGGTACTCTTCCGTGACGTCGGCCGGAAGATCGCTCACATTCACGACCGGGCCCAGTGCCAGCGCGACCACGCGCTCGAGCACACGGGCGAGCTGACGGACATTGCCTGGCCAGCTGTACGCCAGCAGCGCCTCGTAAACCGCAGAACTCACCGTCAGAGACCGGGCACGACGATGCATCGCAAAGAAGTGATCGACGAGCAGCGGAATGTCTTCGCGTCTGGCGCGCAGCGGCGGCACGAACAGCTCGACGCCACCCAGCCGGTAGTACAGATCGGCGCGAAACTTCCCCGAATCCACCATCGCGTGCAAACTTCGGTTGGTCGCCGCGATCACTCTCGTGTCGACCAGCTGCATGGACTGGCCGCCGACCCGCTCGACGGCCATGTCCTGAAGCACGCGCAACAACTTGGCCTGCGCCGTCATCGTCAAGTCGGCGACTTCATCGAGAAAGAGTGTGCCTTCGTGCGCCAGTTCGAACTTGCCCTTACGGCCCTTTACGCCGGTCGCCGTACGGTCCTCGATGCCGAACAGCTCGGCCTCAATCAGCGTCTCCACGAGCGCCGCGCAATTCACCGCCACAAACGGCCCGCGCCGGCGATGGCTGTTGGCGTGGATGGCGCGGGCGACGAGTTCCTTGCCCGATCCGCTCTCGCCCTCGACGAGCACCGTGAAGTTGGTGCCGGCGACTCGACCGATGCGGGCGCGCAGGTCCTCCATGATGTGGCTCTGTCCCACGAGCATTCCCAATCTCCTCCACGCTACCTATCAACCTTGATGCCAGGTTCAAGAAGGGCTGACGTCAGCTCAGCCCGCAAATTCCGGACGCTTTCGGGTCGTTGACCCGAGGCCTGGGGTAGCTCGTTCCCGCCAGGTCAGATCCACTCGCAGACACCTGCGTAGGTCGGTCCATCGCTACCCAGCCGTGCGACCGCCCAAGTCGCGACGGACGCCCAGCGGACGCGCCCGTCCTCGCCCTCCCGGAGCTGGATCTCCACCGCGTGGCCGGGCCGCAGGCGAACTGCGCTTTCGACGAAGATGCCGTTGATGCGGTAGTGGACCAGGCGGGCATTGCCGCCGAGCGTCAAGCGCGGGTTGGTCAGGCCGGCAGCCACTTGCGCGTGCCTGGATCGAATTTCAGCAACCTCGTGCGGCCCGACACGTTGCCGACGCGCACGGCGTACTGGTTCTTCCGGACCGACCGCAGGTAGAGCGTGCCCGCCGTGCAGCTTCCGGAATACGAGAACGACGCGATGTCGCTTCTGCCGAACCTCACCGGGTCAGACGATGACGGATCGCCTTCGGGGCCGGGCAGGGTGCCATCGACTGCGATCGAGACACCGGGAAACATCGCTTCGATGTCGTAAGGCCCTTCGTAACACGCGTCGACGCCGCCGACGTCGGCTCGCCGGATGCCGTTCTTGTTCCCGTCCTGGCAGACGCGAAACGTCCAGCGGCCGTCGACCAGATCGAACACCAACCCAATCGCAGCCGTACGGACGACGGCGAGTTGACGGGCCATGCGGAAGCGGGCGGCGATGAATCCGGCGGCTTGCCGCGCTCTTCCGGCGTCGATGACCTGAGCGGTAACCGGAGTCGCCAGCCCGGCGAGTGTCGCCAGCAGCGCCATCACAACCACCAACTCCACATACGACCCGCCGTCGTCTTTCCTGGAAGCGAGCGTCATCGGTCGAAGACCTTGACCGGCGCCACCGTCACGAGCGGCTTCAATTTGAGAAACGACTTCTCGCCGATGCCCTTCACGTTCATCAGCTCCTCGATCTTCTTGAAGCCGCCGCTCTTCTGCCGATACTCGAGAATGCGCGTGGCCATGGCCGGGCCCACTCCGGGCAGCTTCTCGAGTTCGGCGGCGTTAGCCGAATTGAGGTTGATCAAGGACGACACGGCGGGCTTGGCGGCAGTCTCCTGGGCGGGCGTCTGCGTGGCCGCGGCGATCGGTGACAGCACGAACATCAGTCCCAGCGCAATGACGCCGGCAGCGAAACGGTTGATCGACATCGATTCATCTCCTTCGGGAGCGACCGCGGGCCGCAGTGGCGCGCGCGACGCGTGACGAAGAGCGGCGCCGGCGAAAGGTCGAGCACCGGCGCCGCGTCTTCGTCTCGTCGGCCCCGCGCTCTCTAAGGCAAGCGCCGGGCCAGCCGGACGAGGCGCGCCGGGCGTTCGGGCAACTTGCGGACTGCAGAGGAGATGGCGTGCGCAGGCGAGATCAGGCGCGGCAGTGACGTCGAGTGGGCGGAGAGAAAATGTCGACTGCGGTTGTCAGATCAGCGCGCCGCGCGCAACCGCCGTTGTCAGCGGCCGGTGCGCGAACTGGCCAGGGTTGACTGGTACCATTCGACGGTCTTGCGCAGCCCGTCTTCGAGCGACACCTGCGGATCGAAGCCGAGCAGATGGCGCGCTTTGGCGATGTCGGCCTGGGAATCGCGGACATCGCCTTCGCGCTCCGGCCCAAAGTGCGGCTTCACGTGGGTGCCAAGAATGATCTGGAGCGTGTCGATCAACCCGAGGAGCGACACGCGGTTGCCGCAGGCGAGGTTGATCACTTCGCCGGCGGCGCCGGGGGCGTCCGTCGCGCGGAGCACGCCATTGACGACGTCGGCGACGTAGGTGAAGTCACGGGTCTGGCGGCCGTCGCCGTGCACGGTCGGCGTCTTGCCTTCCGACAGCGCCTCGATGAACAGCGAAATCACGCCCGAGTACGGCGAGCCTGGCTGTTGCCGGGGGCCGAACACGTTGAAGTAACGGGTCGTCACGGTTTCGAGGCCATAGAGCCTGGTGAACATCTGGCAGTACTGCTCGCTGACCAGCTTCTGGAGCGCGTAGGGCGACAGCGGGTGCGGCCGCGCGTCCTCGCGCTTGGGCAGCGACGCGGAATTGCCGTAGACCGAGGACGAGCCGGCGAAGACGACGCGGCGGACGCCGGCGGCGCGGGCGGCGCCGAGGATGTTGAGGGTTGCGTCGACGTTGGCGCGGTGCGACCCGACCGGATCCTCGATCGAGCGCGGCACCGACGGAATCGCCGCCTGGTGGATGACGATGTCGCAGCCGGCGACAGCGCGCGAGGCGATGTCCGGATTGGCGAGGTCACCGTCGACGAGTTCGAAGGTGCCGGCCGCGGGCAGGTTCGCGCGCAAGCCGGTCGAGAAATCGTCGGCGATCCGGACTGATGCGCCGCGGTGCAGCAACTCTTCAACGAGATGGGAGCCGATGAAACCGGCCCCGCCAGTCACGAGATATTTCGGCACGCGTCTTCGGCCCTCCCGGGCGGCGCGATGTTACTGGGGCCAGCCAGTCTTCGGCAACCCGGGCGTCACGCGGAGCGCATTCTTGTAATACACCTTCTTCAACACGTCGTCTGGTAGACCGACGCCGTAGAGCTTCCAGAAGGCGTGGTAGTTGCGGTAGTAGTCGAAGTATTCGTCGTTGGTCTCGAAGACGCGCCAGTAGTACGGAAATTCGGCCGGCTCGAAGGTGTCCTTCCCGAACAGCAGGCGGTCCTGATACTTCACCATGAAGTCGTGGCCGAACCGTGGCTGACGGCCGATGTCGTACAAAACCGCACCGAGTTCCGCGACGACGTTGGGCATGGCATCGAACATCCGGCCGAGGCGCGCGAGGTCGTTGCCGTGCCAGCCGAGGTGGGCCGCCACAAAGGTCGTCTTCGGATGTTTCTTGAAGACATTGTCGCGCTGCGTCATGAGTTCCTCGAAGCGCGGGAACTGGCCGGCCGGATAGCGCCGGTCGCCAAACAGCGCCAGCTCGAGCATGCGTTCGTTGTGGTTGTCGATCGGCTCGAAGAACTCCTGCGGCTCGGCGGTATGAATGAAGACGGGAATACCGAGGCGGCCGGCGGCGGCCCAGACGGGATCCAGATCGGGGTCGTCGAGCTTGAGCAGCGTGCCGTCGGCCTTGCGCGTGCGCAGGCCGAGGCTCTTGCTGATCTCGCCAATGCCAACGGCACCGGCCTTCACGTCGGCCTCCAACTGCGCCACCGCTTTCTCGGCCCAGCCGGGTCCGACGTTGGCGAAATTGATCCCCGTCATCACGCGCACGCGGTCCTTGTGGCGTGAATTCCTGATGAGATTCACCGCCTGCACGAGCGCATCGCCCGAGATGCTGTCGGCGGCAATGGACAGACCGACGTTGATCTTGTCGAGATCGGCGACGAGGCGATCGAGGCTCTCGGGGCTCCTCAGAAACGACGCGATGTGCGCGTGGTAGTCAATGGCGGGAAACTTGGCGCGCGGCACCGGGTGCGCCGGCGTCACCAGCGTCGAACGAGGGCGGTAGTCGACGATGTTCGGCACTGGCAGTTCGGGGGCGCGGCAACTGCCGGTCCGCCATTCGGTCATCCCTGGCGGGCATTCCTCGCCCGGGCCGATCTGAACGCCAGCGTTGCCGCGGCCGCGGCCAGCGCCGCCCTGGCGGCCCTGTTCCTGCTGCTGGCCAGCCGGTGGCGTCGGCGGAGGCGTCTGGCCCTGCTGGGCGACGACGAAGCTTCCGGCGAGCACGGCAATCACCAGCTGCACGACGACCTGACTCCGATAAGACCGCATTTCTGCCTCCGGTATCCGACGACAACAATCAGGAAAAGAGTCTGCCGCAGCGCGGCCGTAAGCCGAATTCTGTTTCCTCCTTCGCTCGCCTTGCGGCGAGCTTCGGAGGACGACGATCATTCCTCTAGGCCCGGCATTGCTGGCGGGCTCGAGCAACCTACCCGGAGGTCTCGGACGGGCCGTCCGTGTTTCCCACAGGCGCGACGCTTGCGCGCCGGCCCTGGGCACCTCCCTATTTGGTCTTGCTCCGTGCGGGGTTTTGCCTGCCATCTGCCTTACGACAGACGCGGTGCGCTCTTACCGCACCTTTTCACCCTTACCCTTCGACTCGGCCGCCGCGCTTACGCGCTTCGACCTCGCTCAGGGCGGTATATTTTCTGTGCCACTGTCCTTCGAGTTGCCCCGACCGGGTGTTACCCGGCGCACTGCCCTGTGGAGTTCGGACTTTCCTCCCTCCCGCCTCGCGGCGGAACGGCGATCATCTAGTCGGCTACGTCAGACAGTCTGATCTTAGCAGGCTCAGGGCTCAGGGCTCACGGCCCAGGGCGAAAGCCGCAGCAAACCGAGCCGTGAGTCCTGAGCCGTGAGCCCTACTCGCTTTCGCTCTTGATCCCGTACTGCTCGAGCTTCTTGTAGAGATTGCTGCGCGGGGTGTCGATGACCTCGGCAGTCCTGGAGATGTTCCAGCCGGTCTCTCGGAGCTTTTCGAGGAGGAAGGCTTTCTCGGACCACTCCTTGAACTCGCGGAGGGTGTTCGGGCGATCGCCGGCGCCGGCGGGCAGGCTGCCGCCGTCCGTGGATCCAGTGCGGCCGTCGCCCCGCACCACCGATTTGACGTCCTCGGCCTCGATGACGTCGCGGTCGGTCATGATCAGCAGCCGTTCGACGACATTCTTGAGCTCGCGGATATTGCCTCGCCAGCGCGCGCCCTTGAGGGCCTCGAGCGCCGCCGGCGCGAACCGCGCGAGGCGCCGGTTGCTGTCGCGGCTGAATTGGGAGACGAAGTGCTGGACCAGCGCCGGGATGTCGTCGAGCCGCGCCCGCAGCGGCGGCACGGAAATCGGAATGACGCTCAGCCGGAAGTAGAGGTCCTCGCGAAACCGGCCCTCGGCGATTTCCTCTTCGAGATCCTTGTTGGTCGCCGCGATGACGCGAACGTCGACCTTGACGGTTCGCGACGAACCGAGCCGTTCGACTTCGCCTTCCTGAAGCACCCGCAGCACCTTGGCCTGGGTCTTCGCGCTCATGTCGCCGACTTCGTCGAGGAAGATGGTCCCCTTGTCGGCCATCTCGAACTTGCCGATCTGCTTCTCGGTAGCGCCGGTGAACGCGCCGCGCTCGTGACCGAACAATTCGGATTCGATCAGCTCTTCGGGAATCGCCGCGCAGTTGACCTGAACGAAACGTTCGCGGGCGCGGAGGCTGCTGCGATGGATCGATCGCGCAACCAGTTCCTTGCCTACGCCGCTCTCGCCAAGGATCAGGACCGTGGCGTTGCTCGGTGCGGCGCGGCGCACCTGATCGGCAATCCCTTTGAGCGCCCCGCTCTCGCCGACCATCTGATGCCTGGTCTCGAGCGTCGATCGCAGCGTGCGATTTTCGCGTTTGAGGGACCCGAGCTCGGTGCCCTCGCGGACGGCGTCAAGGACGTAGTCCTTCGACAGCGGCTTTTCGATGAAGCGGAAGGCGCCGAGCCGGCCAGCTTCGAGCGCGCTCGCCGCGGTGCCGTGGGCCGAGACGATGACGACCGGCAGCGTCTCGTTCATACCGCGGAGACGACTGAGCACTTCGAGCCCGTCGAGTCCGGGCATCTTGATGTCGAGAAACACCAGGTCCGGATTCTCGCGCTCGACCACGGCAATGCCCTCCTGGCCGGAGTTGGCGAGGAGCACTTCGTGACCGTCGTATTCGAGAATCATCCGCATCGTGTCGCGGATGGCGGGCTCGTCATCGATGACGAGGATCCGAGTTTTCATTGAGGGCTCAGTCCGGAATAATCGTCGCGATGATGCGCTGGCTCGGATTGCGTTCGTAGATCAGCACCGCGGCGGCTTCGCCCGGCTTGAGCGCGGCGACGGCGGCGCGGAACGCGGCGACGGTGGTGATGCGCTGCCGGTTGATTTCAAGGATGACGTGATTGGTGCGGACCTGCGCGAGGCGCGCCGGGCCGGCCGGATCGACATCGCTGACCAGCACACCCACAATCGTGTCGGGAATGCGCAGATGGGCCGCGGTCGCGGGATCGAGCTCGCGGACCCTCAGGCCGAGCGGCGAATCGTCCTGCGAGGCCGGGCGCGCGTCGACGCTGGCGTTGGGACGCGCGCGTTGCGTCTCCTGAATCGGTCGATCGCGGAGCTTGATCTGCACGGTCTGCCGATCGCCGTCGCGCCAGACCTCGAGCGCCGCGAGCGTGCCCGGCTGGCGGCCGGAGATGTAGCGGATCAGCTCTTCGTCGGACCGAATCGCGCGGCCGTCAGCGGCGACGACCACGTCGTAGGCGCGCAGGCCGGCGTCTTCGGCCGGCGTATCCGGCGTGACATCCTGGACCAACGCGCCGCGCTCCGGGCCGATGCGCAGCGCGCTGCGCAGCGCCGGCGTCAGATCGGTCAGGCCGATGCCGATATAGCCGCGCGCGACCGCGCCGTGTTCGCGCAGCTGCGGCAGGATCTCCATGACCTGCGCGATCGGAATCGCAAAGCCGATGTTCGACGCCTGGGCGCTGATCGCCGTGGTGATGCCGACGACCTCGCCACGGGCGTTGATCAGCGGGCCGCCGCTGTTGCCGAAGCTGATGGCGGCGTCGGTCTGGATGTAGGCATCCAGGCTCGGATCGAAGAGTTTCCGCCCGAGGTAACTGACGACGCCGACGGTCACCGAGTGCACGTAAACGCCGAGCGGATTGCCGATCGCGCACACCCATTCGCCGACGCGCAGCGCCTCGGAGCTGCCGATCGGCGCCACCGGCAGCGCCTCGCGCGACTGGACCTTCAACAGCGCGACGTCAATCGCCGGATCGACGCCGACGACCGTCGCCCTGAAGGCGCGGCCGTCGGTCAGCGTGACCGTGACGCGGTCGGCGCCGGCGACGACGTGATGGTTCGTCAGGATGAAACCTGACGGGTCGATGATGAACCCGCTCCCCGACCCTTCACGCGGCGCACTCCCGTCGTCTCGCGGATAGCGGCCGGAGAAGCGGACCCGATCTTCCGGTGTGCGCGACGCGGTATCGACGTTGACGACGGCGCGGTTCAGGCGGGCGGCGACCGAAGCGAAGTCGACGCCGCCCGGCGACGCGACCGTCGGAGGCACGGCCGCCGTCGTGACCGTGGCCGGACGGACATCGGCGACCGCCGCGCCGCTGCGCGGCGCCAGGGCCGTCCAGCCCCCCGGGCCGCTGCTGCCGGCGACCACCAGCCCGACGAAAAAGCTCGACAGGGCGGTCAGTCCGGCGATTGCGAGGACGGCGGCTTTGCTCATTGATCCGACGATTTCATTATAAGGTCCAGAAACGCCGCTTCATCGAGCTCAGGAACGCCGAGGGCGCGCGCCTTTTCGAGTTTGCTGCCGGCGTCGCGGCCGACGACCAGCCAGCTGGTCTTTCGGCTGATCGAGCCGGTGACTTTGCCCCCGCGCTTCTCGATGGCCGCCTCGGCATCGTCTCGGCTCATCCGTTCCAGCGTGCCGGTGATGACGAACGTCTTGCCAGCCAGGGTCTGCTCGAGCGTCTCTTCGGCCGGCGCCGGCGCGTCCTCCATCCGGACACCGCGTGCGGCGAGCAAATCGACCATCTCGGCGTTGCGCGGCTGGTCGAGAAACGCGCGCACCGCCTGGGCCACGACCGGTCCGACGTCCTCGACATTCTCGAGCGTCTCGACCGTGGCGTCACGCAGCGCGCGCATCGATCGGAACGCCTTCGCCAGCGCGCGGGCGCCGCCCTCACCGACGTGGCGGATGCCGATGCCGTGAATCACCCGCCATAGTTCGGCGCCGCGGCTCTTGTCGATCTCGGCGACGAGGTTGGCGGCCGACTTCTTGCCCATCCGGTCGAGCGCGGCCAGCTGCTCGGCGGTCAGCACGTACAGGTCGGCGTACGAGTGCACCATCCCTTTCGTCACCAGCTGATCGACAAGCGACTCGCCAAGCCCCTCGATATTCATCGCGTAGCGGCCGGCGAAATGCTCGAGGCCGCGGCGGATGCGCGCCGGGCAGGAGACGTTGTCGCAGCGCCAGACGACTTCCTCGGGCGCCTTGACGAGCGCGCTCTCGCAGAACGGACACGTCGCGGGCATCTTCCAGTCCGGCAACCCGTCAGCCGGGCGATCCGCCAAGACCGGCCCGATCACCTTGGGGATGATCTCGCCGCCCTTCTCGATGACGACGATGTCGCCCTCGCGAATGTCGCGGCGGGCGATCTCCTGTTCGTTGTGCAGCGTCGCCATCGAGATCGTCGTGCCGCTCAGACGCACCGGCTCGAGCACCGCGAACGGCGTCGCCGCCCCGGTGCGGCCGATGTTGACGTCGATCTTCAGGAGCCGGGTGCGCGCCTGTTCAGTCGGGAACTTGAACGCCGTCGCCCAGCGCGGGAACTTCGCGGTCTGGCCGAGATCGCGGCGGCGGGCGATGTCGTTGAGCTTGACGACCACGCCGTCGGTGTCAAAGGCGAGCGATCGCCGCTTGTCCTGCCACTCCCCGCAAAACGCGACCACGTCCTCGATGCCATGGCAGAGGCGCCAGTGCGGCTCGACCGGCGAAGACCACGATGCCAGGGTCTTCAACAGCTCGGCGTGGGTGCCGGCGATCGGCGGGTCGTCGCCCGGTTGCACGACTTGATAGGTGAACGCGCGCAGACCGCGACGGCTGACGGCGGCGCTGTCGAGCGTCCGCATCGCACCGGCGGCGGCGTTGCGCGGATTGGCGAACGTCGACTCCCCCGCCGCTTCGCGCTCGTCGTTGATGCGCCGGAAGTCGGCGAGCGGGAAATAGACCTCGCCGCGGACCTCGACGAGCGGCGGCGGCGCGCCGTGCAGCTTCAGCGGAATCGCCCTGATCACGCGGACGTTATGGGTGACGTCCTCGCCCTGGGTGCCGTCGCCGCGGGTAACGCCGCGCACGAGCCGGCCGTGCTCGTAGGTCAGGGCAATGCTCAGCCCGTCAATCTTGAGTTCAGCGACGTAGTCGAGCGCGGTCTCCGGCGCCAGGTCGAGCGCCCGGCAAATCCGGCCGTGAAACTCGCGCAATTCATCGGCGGAGTAGGCGTTGTCGAGGCTGAGCATGGGCGCCATGTGGCGCACCGTGTCGAAGCCCTCGGCGGGCCGGCCGCCGACGCGTTGCGTCGGCGACGACGGGTCGACGAGCCCGGGATGCTGGTCCTCGAGCGCGCGCAGCTCGCGCATCAGCGCGTCGAATTCGGCGTCGCTGATCTCGGGATCGTCGTGAACGTAGTAGCGCTCTTCGTGATGTCGGATGCGCGCCCGGAGGTCGGCGACGCGCTCGGCGGGGCTCACCGATCGCGGCTGAGCACGTAGTCGGCGAGTGCGATCAGCCCGTCGCGTTCGGTGGAGGGCGGAAAGGCGTCGGCGAGCAGCTGCTTGGCGCGCTCGCCGTGCGACACCGCGCGTTCGAACGCCGCCTCGACCGCGCCGTGCCGGGCGAGCTGGTCCTTGATCGAGCGCCACTCGTCGGCGGTGACCACGCCGTCGGTGACGACGCGCTGGATCAGCGCCTGGGTGTCGGCGCCGGCGCGCTGCAGGAGCAGGATCACCGGCAGCGTGACCTTCCCTTCGCGCAGGTCGCCGCCAATCGGCTTGCCGAGCGCGCGCTCATCGGCCATGTAATCGAGGACGTCGTCGACGATCTGGAAGGCGATGCCGAGATTGAATCCGTAATCGCGGAGCGCCGCGCGCTGCGCGGCGGTGACGTTGCCGAGCAGGCCGCCGATCTCGGCGCACCCGGCGAACAGGAACGCGGTCTTGCGGCGGATGATTTCGAAGTGCTCTTCTTCGGTGATGGTCGCGTCGCCGGTCTTGGTGAGCTGGTAGAGCTCGCCTTCGATCATCTTCAGCGTGCAGTCGCAGAGCAGGCGGACCACTTCGAGCGTGTCCTGCGTGAGCGCCATCGCCATCGAGCGGATGTAGAGGTAGTCGCCGAGCAGGACGGTGATATCGCTGCCCCAGCGCGAGTGCGCGCTGAGCTTGCCGCGCCGGGTTTCGGCGCCGTCGATGATGTCGTCGTGGACGAGCGTGGCGGTGTGGATGAACTCGACGACGGCGGCATTGAGCACGCCGCGATCGCCGGTGTAGCCGCAGAGCTTGGCCGAGAGCAGCAGCACCGCCGGACGGACGCGCTTGCCGCCGCTCATCTGGACGTACTTGCCCATCTGCGGGATCAGCTCGACGCGCGACTCGAGATGACGCGCGAACTCGCGTTCGACGCGCGCGAGTTCATCGCGAACGGGCTCGAAAATCCTGGCGAGATCGGGAACGGACGCGGTGGACGGATTCACGGGAAGTGGTCTCGCCGGCACGTTCACAGTGGACAAAACCTGCCGGAATCAGACCACAGAGTTCGCTGGGGTGTCAACGCGCGGGCGCGCGATTTCACTTTGTTCCGCCAACGAAAACCGCGTAGTTGCGGACCAGCTGCGCGGCGAGCGCGTCGAGCGTGCAGCCGCGCGCGGCGGCGAGCGCGGCGACCGTCTGCGCCAGAAACGCCGGCTCGTTGCGTTTGCCCCGATGCGGCACCGGCGCCAGGAACGGTGCATCGGTTTCGACGAGGAGGCGATCAGCCGGGATCATCGCCGCGGTGTCGCGCAGCGATCCGGCTTTCGGGAAGGTCAGGATGCCGGAGAGCGAAATGTAGAAGCCAAGGTCGAGCCCCTGGACCGCCTCCTCGCGCGAGCCGCTGAAGCAGTGGAAGACGCCGCGCACGCGCCCCTCTCCGGCTTCCTTGAGCACCGCGATGGTGTCTGCCGTCGCCTCGCGGGTGTGGATGACGACCGGCAGATCGCGCTCGCACGCGAGCGCGATCTGCGCGGCGAACACCTCGCGCTGGACGTCGCGCGGCGCGAAGTCGTAGTGGTAGTCGAGCCCGATCTCGCCGATCGCCACGGCGGCGGCCGCCGCCGCCGCGGCGGCGGTAATGCCGGCCGCGCCGGCGGCGCG
>DASUGM010000366.1:0-3846 GCA_036274055.1 Vicinamibacterales bacterium
CGCCAGCGTCGTCGGCGGAGTGTGGGCCGCGATTCCACCAGCCCTGAACCTCGCGCGCGCGGTCGACGTAAGGATGGACGACGAGTGGTTTGACTTCCCCTGAACCGGGAGGTAGCGTCACTCCGCATCCATGCTCATCTACGGCGGCATCGCGGCGTTCGGTGTGCTCCTGCTCCTGGGCATGCTGTTCATTGGCGAAATCTTTGGCGGGGATCACGACGTCCACCACGACGGCGTCATCGCCGACGGCGATCATGGCGGCCCCAGCATCCTCAGCACGCGCATCATCGCCGCGTTTCTCACCGCCTTCGGTGTCGGCGGCGTCGTCGCCCGCTACTACTCGTTGCCGCACCCGGTCGCCTCGGGCATCGGGCTGGTCTGCGGCGTCGGGATGGCGTCGATCGTCTTTCAGTTCGCCAAGGTGCTCTACGGCCAGCAGGCGTCGAGCGAGTTGACGATGACCGGCCTGGTCGGCACCGAAGGCTACGTATCGATAGCGATTCCGGCGCACGGGGTCGGTCAGATCGCCGTCAACGCGCGCGGGCAGTCGTCCGAACACATCGCGCGCGCAGCCGACGGCTCAGCCGTCGCCCGCGGCGCGCAAGTCGTCATCACCGGCGTCCGCGGCGACGCAGTGATCGTCTCGCCCCCTTCCGGGGCGCCGCCTAGCGGAGGATCGCGATGAACCCGTTCGGTCTTGAAGTGTCGGCGGTGATGGTCGTCCTCGCCGTTGTCATCGGCATCGTCGGCCTGTTCGCCGCGATGGCGCTGTTCGCCCGCAATTACATCAAGGTCCCGCCGTCGACGGTCGCGATTTTCTACGGCCGCAAGCACCAGCTGGTCGATGAGCGCGGCAACAAGTCGACGGTGGGTTTCCGCGTCGTCCGCGGCGGCGCGGCGCTGCGCGTGCCCGTGCTCGAGCAGGTCGCGTATCTCTCGCTGAACATCATCTCGATTCCGCTGCGGATTCAGCGCGCCTACACGAAGGAAGGCGTCGCGGTCACGGTCGAAGCGGTCGCCAACGTCAAGATTGCCGGCGACGACGTCTCGCTGCGCGGCGCGGCGGAGCGCTTCCTTGGCATGACCACCGAGCAGATCAAGGGCGTCATCTTCCAGACGCTCGAAGGTCACTTGCGCGCGATTCTCGGCACGCTCACGGTCGAGGAGATCAACGCCGACCGCCAGGCGTTCGCGCAGAAGATGACCGACGAGGCCGCCGTCGATCTGAAGAAGAAGGGCGTCAACATCGACATCCTGACGATCCAGCAGATCAGCGACGAGATGGGCTATCTCGACGCGCTCGGCAAGAAACGCACCGCCGAAGTCAAACGCGACGCGGTGATCGGCGAAGCCGAAGCGCAGCGCGACGCGATGATCAAGTCGGCGATGGCGGATCAGGAAGGCAAGACCAAGCGCTTCGAGGCCGACGTCGCGATCGCGCAGTCGATGCGCGACAAGAGTTCGCGCCAGGCCGAGTTCGACGCCGCGGTGCAGGCCAAGCAGGCCGAGGCCGAGCAGGCCGGGCCGCTGGCGACCGCGGTGGCCAGGCAGAAAGTCACCGAGCAGGAAACGCGCATCGATCAGGTGCGCAAGCAGCAGGAAGTGCTCGTCCAGACGCAGGAAGCGGCGCGCCGCGAGCAGGAACTGCAGGCGACCGTCGTCAAGCCGGCGGAAGCTGAGCGGCAGGCGGCGATTCTTCGCGCCGAAGGCCTGCGCCAGGCGGCGGTCATTCGCGCCGAGGCCACGCAGAAGGAGCTCGAGTACCAGGGCGCCGGCGAAGCCTCGAAGATCCAGAGCATCGGCCGCGCCGAAGCGGCGAAGGTCCTCGCGATCGGCGAAGCCGAAGCCGAAGTCATCAAGAAGAAGCTGCTCGCCGAAGCCGAGGGTCTGCAGTCGAAGGCCGAGGCGTGGAAGAACTTCAACGAAGCCGCGGTCATCAACATGGTGGTCGAGAAGATGCCCGAGCTTGCGCAAGCGTTCGCGACGCAGCTGGCCGGCATCGACAAGATCAACATCATCGAGATGGGCAACGGCAACGGCACGACCGGTGTGAACAGGATGATGGGCACGGTCGGCGGCGGCATGACCGCGATGCTCGAGATGCTGAAGGATCAGTTCGGGATCGACATCGCGCGGATGATGCACGCCAAGACCGAGGCCGCCGCCATCGAAGCCGAGAAAACGATCGCCAAGAACTGAGATGACGACGCCAGTCGCGCCGGTGTATCAGAGTCCGCTCGCCTGGGACGCGGCGCGGCCGGAGACGACGATCATCACCTGCGTGGACGGCCGCTGGTATCACCACTTCCAGGAATTCGCGCGCGACTACCTCAAGGCCGGCGAGCGCACCGACTTCGTCGCCGTGCCCGGCGGCATCGAGCCGTTGACGCTGTTCGACTACGTGCCGAAAGACTTCAACTTCTTCCGCCGGCGCCTCGAGGCGCTCGTCGACGCGCACGGCACCTCCCGCATCGTCGCCATCGGCCACCAGGATTGCGCCTGGTACAAACAGAAGCGCGTCGGTCCGTGGACGATCGACCTGCGCGAGCGGCAGATCGGCGACCTGCGCCGATCGTCGGCGAAGATGCGCGAGATGTTCAAGGACGTGACGGTCGAGGCGTACTTCGCGCACTTCGGGGAGGGCGAGCCGAAACGGGTAGTGTTTGATCGCGTCTAGCGAGATGAGTCGAAGTCGCTTGTCACAAGAGCTCTTAACCTTGGAGGATGTGGAGATAGGCCCGATTGTTTTTGGTACTCTCCACGCTCTCCAAGGTTAAAGGCTCTTGTGACAGTTGTTCTTGACGATGGCTGGTCATGAACTGATCGAAACGCCGCGACTTCGTCTCCGTCGCCCTCGGCTTGCCGACGCCGCGGCGATCTTCGCGCGCTACGCGAGCGATCCTGAAGTCGTGAAATACGTCGGCTTCCCCTGTCACCTTCGTCTCGCCGACACCGAAGCGTTCATTCGCTACTGCGACGCCGAGTGGGCGCGCGTGCCGGCTGGGCCCTTGCTGGCGTGGTCGCGGGCTGACGGCCGGTTGCTTGGCGGAACCGGGCTCGCACTCGAGTCGGGCGGCGTTGTCAGCACCGGCTACGTGCTTGCGAAGGACGCGTGGGGGCACGGATACGCGACCGAGTCGCTGCGGGCGATGATCGATCTCGCGAAGTCGCTGTCCGTACCGCGGCTGATCGCGCGCGTGCACCCCGAGCATCGGCCCTCAGCCCGCGTGCTCGAGAAGTGTGGCTTCACGCTCGATTCAGACGTCGAGGCCACCTACTTTCCCAACCTGTCGCCGGGCGTGCTGATCGACGCGCTCCGCTACTCGCGCGATCTCGGCGCCTGATCACCGCGCCGGCGCCAGGCGGCGTGGTGTATGCTCCGTCCGGTTCCCCAAGCCGCTGGATGGAAGATCGGTTCACTTCGCTGCATGGAGCGTGGTGGCATGTCTTCGAGGGTTTCTAATCGTCGGCCGCAGTGTGCGGTGCTGGTCGTGGTCGCGGCGGTGTTGTGCGCCGCGCCGGCCTGCGGCGTGACCTCGGTGACGATCAGCGGCAGCTCGATGTCGCCGGCGTTCAAGGACGGCGAGACCGCGATTGGCGTGCGCAACGTCGATCCGATCGCACGCGGCGACGTCATCGGGTTCCGGTATCCGCGCGACGAGACCAAGAGCTTCATCCAGCGCGTCATCGGCCTGCCCGGCGAAGACATCGAGATCACCAACGGCCGCGTCGCCATCAATGGCCGGCCGATCGAGGAGCCGTACGTGCTGGCAGCGAACAACCTCCCGTTTTCGATGTCTCGACGCCGGATCGCTGACGGCGAGTACTTCGTGATGGGCGACAACC
>DASUGM010000367.1:0-2393 GCA_036274055.1 Vicinamibacterales bacterium
CGCCAGCGTCGCGATCTTCAGCGTCGTCAACGCGGTGCTGATCGAACCGTTGCCGTACAAGGACCCGTCGCGGCTGGTGCTGATCTGGCAGGAACTGCGGGCGCGCGGCGTCCAGGAATTTCCGTTCCCGGCCGGGGACATTCCGGATCTCCGGGCGAAGGGCACGATGCTCGAGGATCTCGCGACGGTGCAGACGGGCCGCAACTCCTTCTCGACTGAGGCGGGGGAGCCCGAGCAGATCCGGACCGCGTTCGTCTCGTGGAACCTGTTTTCGGTGCTCGGCCTGCCGGTGCAGCGCGGCCGCGACTTCGTCGCCAACGACAGCGCGCCGCTGGCGCCGCCGCCGCAACCGCCCGCGCCCGCAGCCGGCCAGACGCCGCCGCCTCAGCCCGTTCAACCGCCTCCGTCGCCGACGTTCGCGGTGATTCTAAGCAACGAGTTCTGGATCCGCCACTTCGGCAGCGATCTCAGCATCGTCGGCCGGACGATCCCGCAGTCGGGCGTCAACTGGGAAGTCGTTGGCATCGCCGTGCCGGGCGCGCAGTTGTTGTTCCCGCCGCGCACGAACGTCGAACGCGCGCCCGATGTGTGGATCGCCTCGCGCACGAACTTCGCGACCGCGACGCGCACCGCCGCCGGTCCGCGCGTGATCGCGCGGATGAAGCCGGGCGTGACGATGGCGCAGCTGCAGCAGCAGATGGAGAGTCTGGCCACCGAACTGCGCACTGCCTACGTGGTCAAGAAGAACGCCGGGGTCTACATCAATGCCGTCGCGATGCACGACACGCTGGTCTCGGACGTCCGGGTGTCGATCCTCGCGTTGATGGGCGCGGTGACGTTCGTGCTGCTGATCGCGTGCGCCAACCTCGCCAACCTGACGCTGACGCAGTCGGCGCGCCGGGAGCGCGATCTCGCGGTGCGCACCGCGCTCGGCGCCGGACGCGCCACGCTCGTCCGCCAGATGCTGGTCGAGAGCGCCGTCCTCGCCGTCGTCGGCGCCGCCGCCGGTCTCACGCTGGCGCGCATCGGAATCGTCCTGCTGCAGCAGATTGGGCCGACCAATCTGCCGCGACTGCAGAACGTCGCCATCGACTGGCGCGTGCTGGCGTTCACCGCGATCTCGGCGATGGTCTCGGTGGTGCTCTTCGGCGTGCTGCCGGCGTTCCGCGCCTCGCGGCCCGATGTCGTCGAGGTGCTGCGCCGCGCCGGACGCGCATCGGCGCTCGGGTCCGGCCGCGTGCGCAGCGGCCTGGTGGTCGTCGAGGTGGCGCTGACGTTCGTGCTGCTGGTCGGATCGGGGCTGATGTTGCGCAGCCTCGTCGTACTGCAGCACGTCGATCCCGGGTACGACCCGAACGGCGTGCTGATGTTCCTGGTCCCGAATTTCAATGGTCCGACGCCGGAGGTGCGCGACCAGTTCGTCCGCCGCATGCAGGCGGAGCTGCGGACCGTGCCGGGCGTGACGGCGGTGTCTGGATCGACGCCGCTGCCGCTCGACGGGACCACGACCAACGTGCCGTACGGCACGGAAGCGGCCACGCCCGACCAGTTCCAGCAGGCCGCTCTTCGCACGGTGCAGCTCGGCTACTTCGACGTGATGAAGACGAAAGTGATCGAGGGGCGCGTCTTCACCGAGGAGGACAATCGCGTCGACGGGCGCTCCGTCGTCATCGATCGCATCCTGGCGCAACGGGCGTTTCCGGGGCAGTCGGCGGTTGGCAAGCGGCTGATGCTGCGCCTGTCCGGACAGAATCCGGTGCCCTACGAGATCATCGGCGTCGTCCAGCAT
This sequence comes from Vicinamibacterales bacterium, assembly GCA_036274055.1. Classification (GTDB taxonomy): domain Bacteria; phylum Acidobacteriota; class Vicinamibacteria; order Vicinamibacterales; family SCN-69-37; genus DASUGM01. Next base: position 1,790 of record DASUGM010000367.1, read on the forward strand.
CAGCGTCATGAGACGCTGGCCGCCGACGGCCGCGAGGCGCTCTTCCTCATCGACGGCCAGCGCGGCTTCGGCGCCGCCAATCGCTGGGTCGTTCGCACCGACGGCGATCCCACGCAGCTCATCCCGACGGTGAAGGCCGCCATCGCGCGTGTCGATCGCACCGTCGCCGTCGCCGACATGCAGCCGATGGCGGTGTACGTCGATCGCGCCGAGGCGCCGACGCGGTTCGCGCTGGTGCTCACGTCGGTGTTCGCGGTGATCGCCGCGGTGCTCGCCGTGATCGGCCTCTACGGCGTGCTGTCGACGGTGGTCAGACAGCGGACGGCCGAAATCGGCGTGCGGCTCGCGTTCGGCGCCGAGCGCCAGGCGATCTTCAACCTGATCGTCGGCCGCGGCCTCGTGCTCGCCGGCATTGGCATCGTCCTCGGCGCCGCCGGTGCCTTCGGCACCTCGCGACTGATCCAAAGCCTGCTCGTCGGCGTCCGTCCGAGCGATCCGATGACCTTCGTTTCAATCGCTGGGCTGTTCCTCGTGGTGGCGGCGGCAGCGTGCGGAATTCCGGCGTACAGAGCGTCACGGCTGGATCCGACGGTCGCGCTGCGGG
>DASUGM010000368.1:0-2497 GCA_036274055.1 Vicinamibacterales bacterium
GACGCTCGGCCTCGATCGGTTCGACATGAAGTACAGCAGCGGCACCCTGCCGCACGACAAACTCATGACCAGCATCGAGCTGTTCGGCACCAGGGTCGCGCGGCGGGTGCGCGAATTGCTAGGCCCTCGGCACTAGGCCCTAGGCCCTGGGCCCTGGGCCCTGGGCCCTGGGCACTAGGAAGGCGCACCGGCGCATCAGCGCACCGGCGCATCAGCGCATCGGCGCATCGGCGCATCGGCGCATCGGCGCACGGACGAAGTATGTAGCCGCTTGCGAAGTGTCGGCAGCGCACCGCCTCGTTGGGCCATGCCGGCTCGGCACGCCCGTTGCAGCCGACGACCCTGTGGATGCGGCAGATGAGGGCCGGTCGGACAGGCGCGCGCATACGGGTCGCTGCCTTATCACTCGGCGGGATGGCACTGTTCGCAGTCATCTGGTTGCTCATGCCCGCTGAGATGACGGTCCAGTCGTTCGCGGCGTGGTTCGAACCGCATCGGCGCGCGTGGTACGCGCTGCCCGGAGTGGCCGCGGCGTTCGTCGGCCTTGGCTTGCTGATGGTGCCGGTGTTGCTGCTGATCGCCGCGACCGGCGTCGCATTTGGTCCATGGCTCGGGCCGGTGTACGCGATGGCCGGCTGCCTCGCCAGCGCCTCGACGGGTTTTGCGATCGGACGTTGGCTCGGTCTCGAACGCCTCGAACACGTTGGCGGGCGTCGCCTGACGCGCATCGCGCACGCAATGGCGCGCAACGGCACGCTCGCCGTCTTCCTGCTTCGCAAGATTCCGCTGCCTTTCGTGCTCTCGAACGTGGTCGCCGGTGCCGCGCGCGTCCGCTATCGCGACTTCATCGTCGGCACGACGCTCGGCATGGCCGCCGCTGTCGTCGCGCTCGCCGGCTTCGGATATCAGGCCGCCGGATTGATCGAAGATCCGTCGCCGCGAAAAGTCGCGCTGGCCGCCCTCGCGCTCGGCATTCCCCTGACGTCGGCGTGGCTGATCAACCGCGCCCTCAAGCGCCGCCGGGCTGCGGCATGAGCCGTAGCGCGCCGACCGCCGCCGTGATCGCCGAGCCCGGCCGCAACTGCTGGTGCATCGAGCGCGCCGATCGCTTCGCCGTCCTGTCCGACGGCGAGTACTACCGCCGTTTTCGTGAAGCCGCGCTGCGTGCGACACACACGATCTTCATCCTCGCGTGGGACATTACCGGCGCCACCGAGCTGATCCCGAATCTCCCGGCTGACGGACATCCGACGCGGCTGGACAAGTTCATCCGCGATCTCGCCAGGCGCCGGCCGGCGCTGCAGATCTACATCCTCACCTGGGACTACGGCGTGCTGTTCACGATGGAGCGCGATCCGTTTTCGCGCTGGCACTTCGGCTGGCGGATGCCGCGCAACGTCCGTTTCGGCTTCGACGACCACCATCCGATCGGCGCCTGTCATCATCAGAAAGTCGTCGTCATCGACGACACGCTGGCGTTCAGCGGCAGCATGGACCTCACCGGCCATCGCTGGGACACGCCGGCGCATCGCGTCGACGAGCCGGGCCGCCTCGATCCGATGGGCCACCCCTATCCGCCGTACCACGAGGTGCAGGCGATGGCCGAAGGTGCGATTGCCGCGCGGCTGGGCGTGCTCGCGCGCGATCGTTGGGCCGCGCTCGGTGCCAGGCACCTGCCTGCGCCGGCCGCGCCAGGACCGAGCCTCTGGCCCCGGGACCTCGAGCCGGATTTCACCGACGTCGACGTCCCGATCGCGCGGACTTGTCCCACGCCTGGCGATGAGCCGGCGATCCTGGAATGCGAGACCTACTATCTCGACGCGATCGCGCGGGCCCGGCGGACGATCTACATCGAGAATCAGTACTTCACGCACAAGGGCATCGGCGCCGCGTTGGCGGCCCGCCTCCAGGAACCCGACGGACCGGAGGTGATCCTGGTGCTGCCGGTCGCCGGCGACGGCTGGCTCGAACGCAACACGATCGAGTTGTTCCGCAAGCGTCTCTTTCAACAGCTGGCCGAAGCCGACCGGCATCACCGCCTGCGCATCGTTCACCCGGCGGCCTCACGCGCCCGTCAGGTCGAGACGTTCGTGCATGCGAAAGTCCTGATCGTCGATGATCGGCTCATCCGCATCGGGTCGGCGAACTCGAACCATCGATCGATGGGCATGGACAGCGAGTGCGACGTGGCGGTCGAGGGCGGCGGCGACGACCGCGCCCGCGCGGCGATTCTCCGCTGCCGCGCCCGCCTGGTCGCCGAGCATCTCGGCATCGATGCGCAGGACGCCTTCACCGAAACCGCGCGGCTGGGCTCGTTGCGGGCGCTGATCGACGCTCACCAGCACGCGGACCGCGCACTGGTCGCGTTCGACATCGAGAACGAACCCGAGCCGCCGCCCGATCCGACCGTGCACTACGTCGTCGATCCAGACAGGCCCATGGATCTCGGCGCGCCGATCGACGAATGGCTGCCGGCCGCTGACGGGCCCACCGGGCG
>DASUGM010000369.1:0-8447 GCA_036274055.1 Vicinamibacterales bacterium
ATAGAATGGGTCTATCTTGAAGCCCCAAAGTTGGGTATTCGCAATTTCCGGCACGTTTTTCGGCTTGCTCGTAGGGTGGATCATCGGCAGCCAGCGCGTCGGTCCAGCGCCGGCGCCGCCGGTTCAGACCGCGGCAACCGCGTCGCCAGCCGCGCCCGCCCCGGCGCCGATCGATCAGCAACGAGTAGCGACTCTCGAGGCCAGGGCCAAGGCCGAGCCGGGCAATGTCGCGGTTCGCGTCGAACTGGCGAACCTGTTCTACGACGGCGAACGGTACGAACTCGCGCTGCCGTGGTACGAGGAGGCCTTCACGCTCGATCCGACGAGCAGTGCGGTGAGCAACGATCTCGCGACCTGCTACCACTACACGAAGCAGCCGGACAAAGCGCTGGCGCAACTCGACAAGTCCCTGAAGATCAATCCGACCGATATCCAGGCGCTGCTCAACCAGGGCGTCGTGCGCGCCTTCGGCAAGAACGATCTCAACGGCGCCGCCGAGGCGTGGCAGAAAGTGATCGCGATCGCGCCGTCGAGCCCGGAGGCGCGCAGCGCGCAGCAGGGTCTCGACGGCATCAAGTCGCAGCACGGGTCGACCCCGGCGGGCGCCGGCGCGCCGGGCGGCGGAGGATCGTAAGTGCGTTTTCTCGGCTTGATCGTCCGGATCGTTCTGATCCTGTTCATCATCCGGATGATCGTGGTGTTCTTCCGCGGCCTCGTCGCCGGGCCGCGCCGCGCGCCGGTGCCGCCGGGCCGGACACCCGAACGCATCGGCGGCGAGCTCGTTCGCGACCCGCAGTGCGGCACCTACGTCGCGCGTACCAACGCGATTGGCGCGTTGATTGCCGGGAAGATGGAATACTTCTGCTCAACAAAGTGCAGAGATCAGGCCCTGGGCACTGGGCGCTAGGCCCTGGGCAAGGCAATGAGCCAATAAGCATTGACCAATGAGCACCGAGCACTGACCAATGAGCACTGAGCAATGAGCACCGAGCACGATTCGCTGCGGCAGGACATCGTCGAGATCGGCAGGCGTCTGTGGACGCGGGGCTTCGTCGCGTCGAACGACGGCAACATCAGCGTCAAGATCGGCGCCGATCGCCTGCTGTGCACGCCAGCCAGCGTGTCGAAGGGGTTCATGACCGCCGAGATGATGGTGATCACGGACCTCGACGGCGCGCTCGTCTCGGGCGCGCCCGGACGCAAGCCCTCGTCCGAGATCCAGATGCATCTGGTCGCCTATCGTGAGCGACCCGACGTCGGCGCCGTCGTCCACGCGCACCCGCCGTTGTCGACCGGCTTCGCGGTGGCCGGCATCCCGCTTGACCGCGCTGTCCTCGCCGAGGTCGTGACGACGCTGGGCAGCATTCCGATCGCGGAGTACGGCACGCCGTCGACGCGCGAGCTCGCCGAGTCGGTGGCGCCGTACGTCAAGGCGCACGACGGACTGCTGCTCGCCAACCATGGCGCGCTGGCGCTCGGCCGCGACCTCTTCGGCGCGTACTACAAGATGGAGACCATCGAGCACTTCGCGAAGATCAGTCTCGTCGCCCGCATGCTCGGACGCGAGCACCTGCTGTCGCGCGAGGAAGTCGAGCGCCTGCAGGCGCTGCGCGGGACTTATGGCATCGCCGCGCCGGCGCCCATCTGCCCGGATCCTGCGCCCGGCGGCGCCGCGACCATCGATCCGAGTTGCCAGGTCGTCTTCGCGCCATCCGCACCCGGCGAGCGGCTCGTGCCTGACACCAGTGTCGCCGGCGCACCCGGTCCCGTTTCCGTAGGTACCGACGGGGAGATTCGGCTAACATACGCCCAGCTCAACGAGCTGATTGACGAGGCCGTCAAGCAGCTCGCGGGGATGGCGCGTTAGTGCGTGGTCGTCTTGAGTCTTTGGTCTTGGGTCTTGAGGGTTCTCAGACGTACCCCAAGACCCAGGACGCAAGACCCAAGACTGATCTGGAGACACTGAGATGGGTGAGGCGCTCGGCATGGTCGAGACGAAGGGGTTGGTCGCGATGATCGAAGCGGCCGACGCCATGGTCAAGGCCGCAAAGGTCACGCTGGTCGGTTGGGAAAAGATCGGCGCGGGCTATGTGACCGCGATCGTGCGAGGCGACGTCGCCGCCGTCAAAGCCGCGACCGATGCCGGCGCTGCCGCCGCCCGGCGCGTTGGCGAGCTCGTCTCCGTGCACGTCATCCCGCGCCCGCACGCGAATCTCGAGGACGTGCTGCCGATTGGGAAAGCGGCGAAGAGCTAGGACGTCGGCTCACGGCTCACGGCTCGAGGCTCGGCGCCAAGAGCTTTTGGTTCTGAGCCGTGAGCCGTGAGCCCTGAGCCATGCTCTTAGCGAAAGTCGTAGGCACCGTCGTCGCGACGCGCAAGGACGAGCGGCTCGTCAGCAACAAGCTGCTCGTCGTTCGCGGTATCGACCCCGCCGGTAAATTCGAAGGCAATTACCTCGTCGCGGTGGACACCGTCGACGCCGGCGCCGGCGAGACCGTGCTCGTCGTCAGCGGCAGCTCGGCGCGCATGGCGGCGGGAATGAAGGACTGCCCGGTCGACGCCGCCATCGTCGGCATCATCGACACGATCGACGTCAAACCCGGCGACGGGAAGAACTGATGCAGGTCGCGCGCGTAGTCGGCGACGTCGTCGCGACGATGAAGGATGCGAACCTGGACGGGCACAAGCTGCTCGTGCTCCAGCCGATTTCGCCGTCGCGCGAGGACCAGGGCCGGTGTCTGATTGCGATCGACGCGTGCGGCGCCGGCGTTGGCGAAGAGGTGTTCTTCGTGCGCGGCAAGGAAGCGTCGTTTCCATTCCTGCCGGCCCAACCGCCGGTTGACGCCTGCGTCGTCGGCATCATCGATCGGATGGACATCGACTACTAGGCCCTGGGCACTTGGCCCTGGCCCTGGAAGCAATATGCAGATCGGACGGGTCGTCGGCACCGTGGTCGCAACGCAGAAGCATGGCAAGCTCGACGGCGCCAAGCTGCTGCTGGTGCAGCCGCTCGGGCTCGACGGCGCGCCGCGCGGCACCGCGCTGCTGACCATCGACTCGGTCGGCGCCGGCGTCGGCGAGAAGGTGTTGATCGTCGTCGAAGGCCGCGCCGCCGGCGAGGCGCTGCGGCGCAAGGCCGCGCCCGTCGACGCCGCGATTATCGGTATCATCGACGACGTGGATCTCACCGCGGAGGCGCGGCAGTGAACGATCAGGAATTGCGCGCGCTCGTGCGTGCGGCAGTCGAGCGACACCTCGGGGGGCAGGCGCCGCCAGCGCTGTACCCGCCGCCTGCTGCCCGGAGCGCGCAGACCGACGCGAGCCACTACGTCTACGTATCGCTGACCAACGTCAGCGATGCCTGCGTGATCGAGCCGAACGTTCCCTGTACCCATTGCAACTACTGCAAGAGTCACGGTCACTGACACCGCGGGCGCGCGTTGTCGAGACGCTGAAGATTCTGCGGCGCGCCATCCGCGGCTTCGACGAGCCCGCCGTCGAGAAGATCAGCGAAGACACCCGCGAAGATCCGTTTCACGTCCTGATTGCGACGATGTTGTCCGCGCAGACCCGCGACGCGGTGACCGCGGCAGCGTCAGCGCGGCTGTTCGCGGTGGCGCGGACGCCGCGCACGGTGGCCGCGTTGCCGACGTCACGCATTCAAAAGCTGATCTATCCGGTCAGCTTCTATCGCTTCAAGGCCCGCTACGTGAAAGACACGTGCGCACAGCTGGTCGCGCGCTTCGGCGGCCGCGTCCCGGCGACGATGGCTGAGCTGCTGACGCTGCCAGGCGTCGGCCGCAAGACCGCGAACCTCGTGCTGATCCTCTCGCACGCGAGCCGCGAGAACATCTGCGTCGACACGCACGTCCACCGCATCTCGAACCGTCTCGGCTGGGTCAAGACGCGCACGCCCGAGGAAACGGAACACGCGCTCTACGAGATCGTGCCGAAACGCTGGTGGCCGGTCGTCAATCTGTTTCTCGTGACCTGGGGCCAGAACGTCTGCCGGCCGGTCTATCCGCGCTGCCGGGCGTGTGCGATCAGCCGGCTCTGTCCTAGAATCGGCGTGACGAAGGAAGGACGGTGAAGTCATGATTCGGATGACGATTGCGATGCTTGGCGTGATCACCGCGCTGTCGACCGCAGCGTCGCTGCAGACGGCTGCCGGGACGCCGCCGCCCGTGGTGCTCTTCGAGACTCCGAAGGGCAACTTCGAGATTCAGTTTTTCCCGGAGGACGCGCCGAAGAGCGTCGAGAAGATCCTCGGGCTGGTGAAGCAGAGTTTCTACCGCGGCCAGCGCGTGCACCGCGTGACTGCGTCGCTCGTCCAGTTCGGCGACATCCAGAGCCGCGACATGAGCAAGATCGAATACTGGGGCAACGGCGGCAGTGGATCGATCGTCGGCGTCGCCGAGATCTCGAAGAAGCATCCGCACACGCGCGGTGCCGTTGGGCTGGCGCATTCAGGCAGCCCGATCGCCGCCGACAGCCAGCTCTACATCATGAAGCAGCCGAGTTCCGGCCTCGACGGCAAGCACGCCGTCATCGGACGCGTCATCAAGGGCATGGACGCCGTCGATCGACTCGAGAAAACCGACTTGTTGAAGAACGTGTCGATCAAAGCGGCAACCCCGAAGTAGCGACGATGCCCGCCAGCGCGGGGTAGCGGGCGGTCATCTCGCGCGGGTAGTCGCCGGGCACGAGGTCGCCGATCTGGTGGCGGAGCACAGCGGCGTTGGCGACCGCCTTCGCCGAGAAGTGATTATTCAGGTAAAGGAAGACTTTCCTGCCGTCACGCGCCGATCGCAGCGCGGCCTCCGCAAACGGCTCGAGCTCGGCGGCTGAGTAGAGATAGTTGTAGCGATCCTCCGACTCCTCGTGCCGCCACCAGTTCTCGGCGTTGCGGCCGTGCAGGCGGAAGTAGGGGGTCAAACACGGGTCAGACCCCTTTGGGACGTCAAAGGGGTCTGACCCGTGTTTGACCCCACCGATTCCCGGCTGATCGATCACCGTCCATGTCGCTTGGCCTCGCACCAGCAGCTCGCGCGTGGTCGCGGCGTCCCGATACCAGCTCTCATGCCGAAGCTCCACCGCCAATGGATACCCGGCGAAGACTTCAAGCAGCCATTCCAGATAGGCGCGGGTGTCGGGCTCCGCATGGAAGCTCGACGGAAACTGGATCAGCAGCGCGCCGAGCCGTTGTTGCTCGGCAAGCGGATCGATGCCGCGCCGGAACTGGTCGACGTCGCCGCGCGTGACATCCCAGTCGCCGACGCCGCCGCGCGCCAGGAACATGTCCGGATGCGTGAACTTCTGGTAGAGCTTGGCGGAGAAGATGAACGACGCCGGCGTCCGCCGCAGCCAGCTCGCAACCAGCGCCGCGTCGGGGACGCGATAGAACGTCGAGTTGATCTCGACGGTGTCGAAATGTTCCGCGTAGTAGGCAAGCTCGTCGAAACCGCGGCCACGCCGCGCCGGATAGAACACGCCGTTCCAGGTGCCTTTCCCGGTGGGATAGTTCCACCCGGACGTGCCGACGAGAATCCGCCCCGCCACTGGTCGCGATCATACCGGCTAAAATCAACAGGTTGCTCACCGTCTACGAGATCTACCAGTCGGTGCAGGGCGAGTCGACGCACGTCGGCCGGCCGTGCGTCTTCGTGCGCCTTGCGGCCTGCGATCTTCGCTGCAGCTGGTGCGACACGCCGTACGCGTTCACCGGCGGCCGGAAGATGTCGGTTGACGGCGTGCTCGCGGAGGCCGCGAAGTTCAGCGCGCGGCTGATCGAGCTGACCGGCGGCGAGCCCCTGCTGCAGAAGGATTCGATCGAGCTGATGGAGCGGCTCATCGCCGGGGGTTGGGAAGTGCTGCTCGAGACCGGCGGCCATCTGCCGATCGACGACGTTCCCGACGCCGTCGTCGCGATTGTCGACGTGAAATGTCCGGGCAGCGGCGAAGCCGGCAGGATGCACTGGCCCAACCTCGACCAGTTGTCGCCTCACGACGAGGTCAAGTTCGTCATCAAAGATCGCGCCGACTTCGACTACGCCGTCGACGTGATTCGGCGCCATGACTTGTCGGCGCGCGCCGCCGCCGTGCTGTTGTCACCCGTGCACGGCGTGCTGTCGCCAGCGACGTTGACCGCGTGGCTCCTTGAAAGCGGCCTCGACGCGCGCCTGCAGCTGCAGGCGCACAAATACATCTGGGCACCGGAAACGCGGGGCGTCTGATGCGGCGCGCCGTCGTCCTGCTGTCAGGTGGACTGGATTCGGCGACCGCCGCCGCGCTGGCGCGCCGCGAGGGGTTTTCGCTGTACGGCCTGACCGTGCGCTACGGGCAGGTGCACGCGCAGGAAATCGAGGCGGCGCGCCGCGTCGCCGCCGCGCTCGGCTTCGAGCGGCACGCGGAGATCGATGTCGACCTCGCGTCGTTTGGCGGATCGGCGCTGACCGGCGACGGCGCGATTCCGCAGGATCGCCGGCCCGACGCGACCGACATCCCCGTGACCTACGTGCCGGCGCGCAACACCGTGATGTTGTCGCTGGCGCTCGCCTGGGCTGAAGTGCTGGACGCGGAACGCATCGTGATTGGCGTCAACGCCGTCGACTATTCCGGCTATCCCGACTGCCGGCCTGAGTTCATCGCCGCCTTCGAATACCTGGCCTCCCTGGCGACCAGGGCTGGCGTCTCGGGACACGCGCCGCGCATCTGGACGCCGCTTCAGCAGTTGTCGAAGGCCGGCATCATTCGGCTTGGCCAGGAGTTGGGCGTCGACTACGGCCTGACGCACAGCTGCTATTCGCCGCAGGCCGGCGGCCGGCCCTGCGGCCACTGCGACAGTTGCCGGCTCCGGGCGCGGGGATTTGAAGAAGCCGGGGTCCAGGACCCTGCGCTTCTCTAGGCTCAGGGCTCACGGCTCAGGGCTCGGAGCCAAACCCGCCCCGAGCCCCGAACCCCGAGCCCCGAACCCCGAACCGAGCCCTGAGCCCTGAGCCCTGAGCCCTGAGCCCTGAGCCCCCGTAAGATACCCCCGTGGCCGCGCGTCCCCTCCGCGAGCAATTGATTCTCGCCACGCTTGTGATGCTTTTGCCGCTCGCGACGATGCTGGCGTGGGCAGGTAGCGTCACTTACCGCAAGCAGGTTGCCCAGGTCGCGGTGGAAGCCGCGTCGATGGCAGCGCTGGTGGCCGCGCACATCGACGAATCAAAACCTGCCGGCGAATTCGAGGTCAGTCCGTTCCTGCAACGGCTGCGCCTGCCGGATCCCGGGACCAGCATCACCATCGTCGATCGGTCGCGTGACGGGAAAGTGATCGCGACCAAGAAGGGCGCGCCCGGCTACGTCGAGGAGGCGGTCACCGGGACGGCCGAGGCGACCGGACGGCCGTGGACTGTCGTCGTTGGCATTCCCGCTTCGCAGGCATGGTGGCGGACCGAGGATTCCTATCAGCGCGCGCTGCTCCTGGCGGCGCTGGCGACGGTCCTCATGCTCGTCGCCGAGGCGTTCTTCGTCCGCCGATGGACGAGCGCGCTGCATAAGTTCGAGAAGACCGCCGATCGGGTCGGCGCCGGCGACCTGCGCACGCCGCCGCGCGAGCCGATGCCGCTGCTCGAACTCGAGCATCTGCGCGACGCGTTCATCGGGATGGTCGACAATTTGCGCGAGGCGCGCGAGGCGATCGCGCGGCAGGTCGAGGAAGAGCGGCACATGCGTGAGGAGCTGCAGTCGCTGCAGCAGCAGATCATCCGGCAGGAGCGCCTTGCCGCAATCGGCGTGCTGCTGTCGGGAATCGCGCACGAGCTCAACAATCCGCTGCAGTCGATTTCGGGGTTTGCCGATCTGCTGCAGCGCGATCCGGAAGTGAAACCGGCCGCGCACGCCGACCTTGCCCTGATCAAGAAAGAGAGCATGCGCGCCAGCGCGATCATCCGCAATCTCTCGCGGTTCAGCCGCCAGCAGGGGACCGAACCGGCCAGCGTCTACCTGCGCGACGTCGTCGCATCGGTCGTCGAGCTGCGCCAGCGCCGATTCCACGAGCAGGGGATCGCGTTGACCGTCGACGACACGTCGATCGATCCGACGCGCGCCGTGTTCACGGAGTTGCAGCAGGTGCTGCTCAACTTCGTCATCAACGCCGAACAGTCGCTGCTCGAAACGCATGCCACCGACAAGCGGATGTACATCCGCACGCTCGATATCGAGGATCGGGTCAGGCTGGAAGTCGAAGACACCGGTCCGGGCGTGCCGCCGCAGCACGAGGGCAAGCTGTTCCAGCCGTTCTTCACCACCAAACCGATGGGCGAAGGCACCGGCCTGGGACTCTCGGTCAGTTACGGGATCGTCCGCTCCTTCAACGGCACGATTGGCTACCGCCGCGGCCCCGCCGGCGGCGCGCTCTTCTACTTCGAGCTCCCCAAGGGCGAAGGCGTCCGGCGGATCTACG
>DASUGM010000370.1:0-14078 GCA_036274055.1 Vicinamibacterales bacterium
AAACCCCGCGACCCCAATCAGGTGTCCTCAGTCGAGGTCGCTCGCGCCGCGATCACGATCCCGACGACCAGCAGCAGCGACCCCAGCACATACGGAGCGCCCGGGTAGTGCAGATCGCGCCGCGGATTGATCGCCGCCGCGAACGTCTGCGAAAACAACTCAGGCCCGATGATCCCGGTGACGCCGGCGACGCTGGTCAGCGCGCCCTGCAGCGCCCCCTGTTCCGACCGCGATACGTGGCGCGTCATCAGCCCCTGCGCCGCGGGCCCGAACAATCCCCAGAACGTCATGATCGGAATCCCCAGCGCGAAGATCCAGCCGACCGGAGCCACGCCGTAGATGAAGAAGCCGGCGGCACCGCAGGCGAGACCGATCATCAGCGCGCGCCGCTCGCCAAACGCCGTCACCGCGCGGCCGACCAGCGCTCCCTGCACGATCGCGAAGCAGACGCCGACAGCGGCAAGCGCCCACCCGACCTGCGTCGGTCCCCAGCCGTAGCGATAGTCGGTGTAGAGCACGAACACGCTCTGCAGCGCCTGGTGGGCGAGGTGGTAGAGAAAGTAAACGGAGGCGAGCGCGAACAGCTCGGGGTGACGGCGCAGCAGCCTCAGCGCGCCGAATGCGTTGGCGCGTTTCCACGAAAACGGCGCGCGATGCGCGGCGTCGAGCGACTCCGGCAGCACGAAGATCCCATAGAACCCGTTGGCGATGCTGAACGCCGCCGCGCACCAGAACGGCGCGCGCGGCCCGAACGTCGCCAGCATGCCGCCCAGCGCCGGCCCGATGATGAAGCCGGCGCCGAAGGCGGCGCCAATCAAACCGAACGACTTGGCGCGATTCTCCGGCGTCGTGACGTCGGCGATGTAGGCGAACGCCGTCGGAATACTCGCGGCGGTCACGCCCGACAGCAGCCGGCCGAGAAACAACCAGCCGAGCGACGGCGCCAGCGCCATCAGCACGTAGTCGAAGCCGAGGCCGAAGTTGGACAGCAACACGATCGGCCGGCGGCCGAACCGATCCGACAGCGATCCCAGCACCGGCGACGCGAAAAACTGCACGCCTGCCCAGGTCGTGCCGAACAATCCGATGGTCTGCGCGGCCGCAGCCATATCGCCGCCGCGGAACGCTTTGATCAACGCCGGCAGCACCGGGATGATCATCCCGAGCGCCAGCATGTCGAGCATCACGGTGACGAAGATGAACGTCACCGCGGCGCGCCGCGGCCCAGCGGTCACGGCCGCATCGGCGATGCCGCGCGCAGCGCCGCGACGATCTCCGGCTCGATTTTTTCCGGCGTCTCACGCGATCCGTAGCGCGCGATCACGTCGCCATCGCGGCCGACCAGGAACTTCGAAAAGTTCCATTTGATCGAGTCGAAGCCAAGCAGGCCGGTCTTGCGGGACTTGAGGAACGTGTAGAGCGGATGCTCACGATCGCCGTTGACCTCGATCTTCGCGAACATCGGGAAGGTCACGTCGTAGCGGGTCGTGCAGAACTCCTGAATGTCCTCGTGGTCGTCAGGCTCCTGGCCGCCGAACTGATTGCAGGGGAAGCCGAGCACGACCAGGCCGTCGTCCTTGTGGGCGCGATAGAGCCGTTCGAGGCCGGCGTATTGCGGCGTGTAGCCGCACGCGCTGGCGACGTTGACGATCAGCAGAACACGGTCCCGAAACGTGTCCATCGCCAGCCGGCGGCCGTCGATCGTCGTGACCTCGATCCCATAGATGGATTCCGGCGGAGTCTTCATCCGTTCGATGCTAGCACCGGCACGGCCGCCGGCGGACGATCGGAAACCGGACGGAGAATTGCGTAACTGAGCACCACCATGCCGAGCAGCGTGACGATCGCAATCGCCTGGCCGGTGAGCGGCGGCAGGCCGCCGCGGTCGACGACGATGTAGGTGGTCAGGCTCCACAGCAGCGGCCCCGACACCGCCGAAAAGCGCCCGACCATTCCGTAAAGCCCGTAGAACTCACCGATCCGGTGTGGCGGCGTCAGCCGCAGCATGTACGGACGGTCCGCCGCCCAGACGCCACCGAGCGCGATCCCGGCCGCGCTCGTGACAATGAAGAGCCAGAAAATCGGCAACCTGAACATCCCGACCGCCGCCGCGAGGCTGAACACCGCCATCCACAGCCACAGCACGTAGTCGAGCGTGCGCTTGGGGCCGAGGCGATCGACAATCGCGCCCCAGACAAACCCGCCGACGACCGCGCACGAGATCGCCGCCATCATCACGAGTTGCGCGCGGCCTTCGCCCTGCGCCTTGGTCAGACCGGTCGCGACCGCGACGTTGACCGTGTAGAGCGACATGTAGGCAATCACGGTGTTGATCGCATCGGTGTAAAACACCCGGCCGACGAGAAAACGCAGCAGGCCGGGATACTGGCGGCCGTCGCGCAGCGTTTGAATCGTTTCCTGCGTCGATTCCTTGATCACGTTCCAGCCGGCAATCGGCCGCGGCCGCGGATTGCCGCGCTCGTGCACGAACAGGAAGCAGGGAATCGCGAAGAGCAGGAACGCGATCGCGATCAGCAGGAACTGCGTCGCGCGATCGTCGACGAAGAAGCCGAGGCCGACCGCGACGTACGACCCGAGATAGCCGATGCCAACGCCGTAGCCGCTGATGCGGCCGCGGTTCGCTTCGGTCGAGACTTCCGGCAGCATCGCATCGTAGAACTGCAGGCCGGCCTGATACGCCGCGTTCGCGATCACGAACAGCGCCACGGAGAGGGCGAACGGACCGCGCGCCAGCAGCGCCGTGCAGGCGACGCAGATCAGCGTGCTCCAGACCAGAAAAGGCATCCGCCGCCGCGCCCGATCCGTCATCGACCCGAGCAGCGGCGAGATGACGAAGATCGTGCCCATCGAGACCGAGGTGATCAGTCCGTAGACCCAGTCGGCGCGCGTCTCGCCGACGCGATCGCGAACGAAAAATGAGAAGTAGAGCGACACGACGCCCATCGAGAAGATCGTGTTGGCGAGGTCGTAGAGGATCCAGGAGACGACAGCGCGGCGGGGGATTGACACGTTGGGGACGGGATCGGTCTGTGGAAAACTCCCCGGAGTTTACGTCAAGACGGGGACGGGGGTAGGTGCCTTGCGGCAGCACCCCCCGTCCCCGTTCCGACCCCGTCCCCGACTTACTTCGGTTCTTTTTCGATCGTCACGATCGCCGGCGCCGTCAGCCGCACGGTCAGCGGCACGCCGGCCGCGATCGTCGCATCTTTGTTGCCGCCGGCCATGACCGCGCCGGTGCCGCCGGCCGCGCCCGCGGCGCTGCCGATCGCCGCGCCCTTCTTGCCGCCGATCGCCGCGCCAATGATCGCGCCGACGACGGCGCTGGCGCCGATCTTGGCGGTGGCGTCACCGGTGGGCGACTCGCCATCGCGATAAATCGTCTCGGTCTGCAGCGGCAGCTTGGCGCCGTCCGCGAGCACGAGCGAATGAAACCGAATGCCCAGCCGCGCGCGCTCCTTGAAGCGCCCGCCCGACTGCACTGCGGTCACCGTGCCTTCGAGCCTCGCCCCGGCCGGAATTGCGGTTCGGCCATCGACCGTGACGTCGCGAGTCACCCGCGCGCTGACGCGGTCTTCGACTTTCGCCGTCTCGCTCGACACGCTTTGCTCCAGGCGAATGCCGATCACGGAGTCTTCCTTGACCGTCAGCTCTTCGAAACGTGGCGCGGGCGGCGGAGCGCTGACCGGCGCCGGTTCGAATGCCGCCGTCGTCGACGCGGTTCCCGGATCGGCGGTTTTCGTAGCCGGCGTCGGCGCTGGCCACTGCGCCGGTGGCGGCGCGGGCTGCGTGGAAGGCTCAGCTCGCGAGTCTGGCGCTGAGCCGTACCGTGTTTCCGCCGCGGGCGGCGTCTGCGTGTTCGTGGGCCGCGTCGGTGCGGGCGTCGCCTTTCTTGGGCTCGGAGCGGGCGCGATCGGCGCGCGCGACGCGCTGCGGTTGCGATCGGCGGCCGGCTCGACCGGAACGGTCGTTTCGGTGCGTGGAGCGTTCGGATCCGATGAGCTCGTCGAGGTCGCGAGCGGCGTCGTCGCGGGCGACGACGTCGCTGGATTCAGCGCGACGGAGGTCGCCGCCTCGGCCGGGGCCTCGGACTTCGGATTCGCCCGCAGCGCGAGGTAACCGCCAGCCGCGGCAACCGCGATGGAACCGGCTCCTACGACGGCGAGAACCAGGGCTTTTGGAGACATTTCACGTCAATCCTCAGCAAGGGACGTACCGTACGCCGTCGACGCCGTTTGCCCCCATTTTTCGCGGCCTTTCTCACGGGATCTGGCTAGCAGAGGACAGCTCGCCGTCATCCAACGGCCACAGTGCCTCGCACAAGGCGCGGAGGAGGCCGCAGGCGAGCACTTGCCCCGCGGCACCTGCGTTGCAGTTATCCCGGCCGCGAAAGGATATCTCCATGCGTCAAATCAGTCGCGTCTTGCTTGCCGTGCTGCTCGTTATCGGCCCCGCGGCCACGTTGGCGTATGCCGTCTCCATCGCCGACCTCGTAAATCTCCGCGCCAACGGCGTCTCCGACGAGATTCTGATCGCACTGATCCAGAACGATGGCACGGTTTTCAAGCTTTCGGCCGACGACGTCCTCGAGCTCAAGAAACGGGGGTTGTCCGATCGCGTGGTGCTCGCGATGCTGCTCAACGGCAGACGCGGACAGACGAACGCGCCGGCTCCGGCGCCGATCCCGGCGCCGCCTCCCGCCGCCGAGGAACCTCGCGCCCCCAGCCTCGGGCAAGTCACGCCCACGGACGAAGCGCAGCGCAGCCAACGCATCGACGTCGACCGCCAGCCGGCGGTCATCAACGTCTCGCAAAACGTGACCCAGACGGTCGAGCAGGCGCAGCCCTCCAGCGAGCCCCAGTCCGTGCCGGTGGCATGCAACCCGTACGGGTCGGTGTTCCCGTTCGCGTCCAACTGTTCGGCATCCCCGGCCTATCCCGCTTATGCGGCTTACCCGGTTTATCCGGCCTATTTCTCCAACGGCCCGGCGCGGGATGCGCGGGAGCGGGAGGCTCCCCGCCAGTACTGGGGCTTCAACGGCGAACGACGGCCCGATAGCTGGGCGCCCTCCGGCAACGATCGGCCGGCGGCTCCGCCGCCGGAGGCCAGGCGAGTCCCGGGATCGATCAGTTCGATCAAGAGATGACCTGCGGCTGAGCCGTTTTCGCCCTCCGCCGCTATAATCGCGGTTTGTGCGGATGACGCCCGGTCATTCGTGGGTGGAGGCGATCATGAAAACTCGAACTGGATGGCTGGCAGCGGCCCTGGGCCTGACGCTGGTCATCGGACTGAGCGGCGCTCCGCTCGCGGCCGGTCAGGCAGCGGCGTCAAAGCAGCGCAACGACGATGAATACACGAGGCGCATCAAGGAGAACACTCCGGATCCGCGCATTCTGACCGACCTGGTCGATCACATGCCGGTGTCGGACACGGTGCCGTCGCCGCTGAAATTCCTGGGCTACGTTCCCGGCGAAAACAACCGCGTCACGTATCACGCCGACATCGTCCGCTACCTGCAGGCGCTCGACAAAGCGTCGGACCGCGTGACGATGTGGGAGATCGGCAAGAGCGAAGAGGGCCGGCCGATGGTCGCCGTCGCGATTGCCGACGAGCAGACGATCAAGCAGCTCGACAAGTACAAACAGATCACCGCGCAGCTCACCGACCCGCGCAAGATCACCGAGGCGCAGGCGCAGCAGCTGATCCGGACCGGCAAGCCGATCTACTACGCGAGCGGCAGCATCCACACGCCTGAAGTCGGGTCGCCGGAGATGTTGACGGAGCTGGCGTTCCGTCTGGCCGTCGAAGAGACGCCGTTCATTCAGACGATTCGCAACAACGCGATCTTCGTGTTCACGCCGGTGAGCGAAGTCGACGGCCGCGAGCGCATGGTCGACGGCCGGCGCGCGCAGGAAGCCGGGCAGCCGAATCCTGGTCTCGTCTACTGGGGCAAGTACGTCCAGCACGACAACAACCGCGACGGCATCGGCAAGGGCCTGAACCTCACGCGCAACATGATGAAGTCGTTTCTCGACCTGCATCCGCAGGTGCTGCACGACCTGCATGAGTCGGTGAATCTGCTCTACGTCTCGACCGGTCACGGCCCGTATAACCCGATCGTCGCGCCGATTCAGGTGAACGAGTGGTGGTGGCTCGCGCAGACGGAAATCATGGAGATGACCAAGCGCGGCGTTCCCGGGGTGTGGACGTTCGACTACTACGACGGCTGGGTTCCGAACTACATGTTCTGGATCGGCGTCACCCACAACTCGATCGGCCGCTTCTACGAGACGCAGAGCTACGGCGGCGGCGGAGGACGCGCGGGCGCGCCGCCCGCGGCTGCAGGCGCGACGCCTCCGGCCGCTGGTGCTGCTGGTGGAGCCGGCGCGGGCGCGCAGCCGCCTGCGCAGCAGCCGCCGGCGGGGCGCGGCTTTGGCGGCGGCACGATCGGCGGCAACAGCCGCGAGTGGTACCGTCCGAATCCGAGCCCGGGCGACGTGCGCTGGAGCGGACGCGCGAACATCAACATGCAGCAGTCGGCGCTGTTGATCGCGCTCAACGCGGTGGCGAAGAACCGCGAGATGTTCCTCGAGAACTACTACATCAAGAACAAGCAGATGATCGAGCAGGGCCGCAACAAGGCGCCCTACGCCTACGTCGTGCCGGCGAATCAGCGCCGCAAGGTCGAAGCCGCGGATCTGATGAACCTGCTGCGCTTCGAAGGCGCCGACGTCAGCACGGCGACCAGTGCGTTCACCGTCGGTGACGTCCAGGTCGCGGCCGGCGATTACGTCGTCCGTATGGACCAGCCGTACGGCGGCGTCGTCGAGACGCTGCTCGGCCAGCAGTGGTACCCGGCGGACAATCCGAGCCCGTATGACGACACCGGCTGGTACATCCCCGGACTGCGCAACATCAAGGCGGTGAAGATCAACGACAAGAGCGTGCTCGACAAGCCGATGTCGGTGGCGACGGCGGACTTCAAGGTGCCGGGCGTGATTTCCGGAACTGGCAACACGATCGTCATCGATCACACCGCAGAAAACACGCTGATGACGTTCCGTTTCCAGAACAAGGACGTCAAGATGTCGGCCGCCGAAGCGCCGTTCGACATGGGCGGTCATCACTTCGCCGCCGGATCGTTCATCATCACGAACGCGAATCGCGGCGCACTCGAGTCGCAGATTCGTGAACTCGGGCTCAGCGCGTGGGCGACATCGACCGCGCCGTCGGTGGCGATGCACGACCTCGACGTGCCGCGCATCGGCTACATCCACTCGTGGGGCAGCACGCAGGACGAAGGCTGGGTGCGGATGGCGCTCGACAAGCTCAAGGTGCCGTACACCTACTTCGGCGAGAACCTCGTGCGGCAGGGCAACCTGCGGGCGAAGTACGACGTGCTGCTGTACCCGCACGCGCAGGTGAACGCGGACACCGAAGGCATGCCGACGACCGGCAATCCGGTGCCGTACAAGAAGACGGACCTCACGCCGAACATCGGCACCGCGCCGGATCAGACCGACGATACGCGCGGCGGCCTTGGCAAGGACGGCCTTCGCGAGCTGGCGAAGTTCGTCGCCGACGGCGGCGTCGTGATCACGGAGGGCGCGACGTCGACGCTGTTCCCGCGTTATCAGCTGACGACCGGGATCACGATCGACACGCCGACCGGATTCTGGACGTGCGGATCGGTGTTGAAGGCGGTGCTCACCGACAAGACCAGCCCGATCGTCTACGGATACGACCAGAACACGATGGCGATTATGTTCGCCAGCAGCCCGATCTTCGGGCTGGGTACTCCGAGCGGGGGCGCGGCCGGCGGCGGCCGTGGCGGCATTCAGGGCTGCGGCGGATCGGGTGGCGGCCGCGGCAGCAACGCGGTCGACGGCGTCGGCGGCGGCAACACGCAGCCGATGGCGGCGCCCGCGCGACTGGCGACCCTGGACGGTCCGGCGCCTCCGGCGCCGCCTGCTGGCGGCGGTGGCGGCCGCGGAGGTTTCCCGGGCGGGGGCGGTCGTGGTGCCGGCCGCGGCGGCGGTGCGGGTGCTGGCGATGCCGGCGCCGCGCCTGGCATCGGCCCGGCCGCGTTCGGTGTGCCGGCGGCGGGCGCGCCGCGCGTGATCCTGTCTTACCCGAGCGACGGCAACGACATTCTTCTCTCCGGCGGTCTCGTCGGCGGCGAGAACATCGTCAACCGCCCGATCGTCGTCGATTCGCCGATCGGCACGGGACACGTCGTCATGTTCACGAATCGTCCGTTCTGGCGCTTCCAGACGCAGGGGAATTTCTTCCTCGCGTTCAACGCGATCCTGAACTGGAACGACTTGGCGGCGAAGTAACGCACACCGGTACCTCGGGTACTTCGGGGTACGCGGGGTACTTCGGGTACGAGGAACCTGTATTCGCGTCGACTTTTTCAGCAGGTACGGTTCGCGAACTGTACCTGTTGAATAAGTAGGCAACGCGAAGCCTCGTTCCTGGTACCAGAAGTACCCTGCGTACCGGAAGTACCCTGAAGTACCCGCTATGATCTGTCCGTGACTGTCCTGGTCATCGGCGCCGGCATCATCGGCGCGTCGATCGCAGAAGCTCTTGCCAGCCGCGGCGCCGACGTCACCGTGATCGACATGCGATCGCCGGGACGCGGCGCGTCGCAGGCGTCGGCCGGCATCATCGCTCCGTACACCGAAGCGCACGGCGATCCGACGATGCTCGAACTGGGCGTGCGGAGCGCGGCGCTGTTCGACGACTTCATTGCGCGCGTCACCGAGTCGAGCGGGCGCGCGATTGACTACGCGCGCACCGGCACGTTCGAGGTCGCGTTCGATGATGACGACGGCGCACGGCTACGTTCGTCGTACGACGCGCTCTGCGAGGACGGCGTCGACGTCGAATGGGTCGATCGCGACGCGATTGCCGGTGTCGAGCCGGCGGTGAGCGATCTTGCGGTGGCGGGGATGCTGACAGCTGCGCATGGCTGGGTCGGCGTCGGCTCGCTCGTCACCGCGCTGACCCACAGCGCCCGTCTTCAGGGCGCGGTCTTCGAATCGAACACCGAGGGCGCGCGGATCGAGCCGGTCAAACAGAGCGTCAACGTGCGGGTCGGCGCCACGACGCGGACGTTCGACGCGGTGGTCATCGCCGCCGGCAGCTGGTCGACGAAAGTGCGGATCGCCGGCGTCGCCGAAGTGCCGGTGCGCCCGGTGCGCGGACAGTTGCTGCACCTCGGCGTGACCGGCGACGCGGGCCGCGCCTGGCCCGCGCGCGTGATCTGGGGGCCGCGCTGCTACACGGTGCCGTGGCTCGACGGATCGTTGCTCGTCGGCGCCACCGTCGAGGACGTCGGCTTCGACGAACGCTCGACGGCCGACGGCGTGAAGGGTCTGCTGAACGCCGCCACCGAGCTGCTGCCCGGCGCCTCCGCCGCCAGTCTCGACGCGGTGCGAGTCGGATTGCGGCCCGTCTCGCCCGATGGATTGCCGATCGTCGGACCGTTCGCCCGCGCGCCGAAGGTCGTGATGGCGACGGGGCACTATCGGAATGGAGTTCTGCTGGCGCCGCTGACGGCGGAGATTGTGGCGCGCTACATCATGTCGGGAGAAACTGACTCTGCCATCGGCCAGATCACGCCTGAACGATTCTTGTCATAGACATGAAGGAGTGGAAGGAATCGGAGGCCATGCAGGATCTCTGAGAAAACTCTTGATTCCGTATTTCAACAACGGCACGTTGAAGTTGATCAAAAGAGCCTGGCTTACCCCGGACAGCCGGAGATAGGTCATCGCCTGCGCCTCGTGCACCGGCTGCAGGCGTTCGACAGCCTTCAGTTCGAGAAGGAGCTCATCTTCCACGATTACGTCAGCCCGAAACGCCCGAGGAAAGACCAGGCTCTTGTATTTGACGTGCAGAGGAACTTGCCGTGCGAACCGGAAGCCCGCCTCGCGCAGGTCTTCGCTGAAACACGACTCGTAGACACCTTCGTAGAGCCCGGGGCCGAGCATCCTGTGAATGTCGATCGCAATTCCGATCACGGCTTGCGCGAGATCGGATCGAATGAGTGGCATGACGACGGTGGTTCGCAAGACGCGATCCAGCCTGAAAACGGCGGGAAATGACGTCAGTGCTCAGGAATATTGCAAGAAGTTCAATTCCCGGCTCCTTCAGTGCTTCAATTCCTGCACTCCTTCATGTCTAGAATCAGGAATGAAGAAGATGTCCAAGATTGTCATCCAAAAACGTCTGGCGGCGTCTCCTGGCTGGTCGTTCCGCGGCAACGCGCTGGTCAGGAAATACACCTTCGCCTCATTTCCGGATGCCATCGCCTTTGTCGCTCGGCTCGCATTCGACGCGGAGGCCAACGATCACCATCCCGATCTCCACATCGACTACAAGCGCGTCACCGTCGGCTGGTCGACGCACAGCGACGGCGGGGTCACGGAGAAGGATTTTGCGGGCGCGCGGCAATCGGACATGATTGCGGCGACGCATGCGCCTCAAGACCAGCTATAGCGCCCGCGAAGTCGCCGCGCTGACCGGCCTGACCGCCCGGCAGCTGCAGGGCTGGGACGCGACGCGGGTTTTTCAATCGGCGATTGCGTCGCGGCGGACGAGCAAGGGCGGATTCACCGAGCGCCGCTACACCCCGGTCGATGTGCTCGAGCTGCTCGCGCTCGCCGATCTGCGCCGGCGCGGTTTTGCGCCGGCGCAGCTGAAGCAGATGATGGACACGCTGCGCGCGTACTTCCGCCGCCGGCTGTCCGAGACGCTCGACGATCTCGGCGAAATGCGGCTGCTCACCGACGGAAAGAGCCTGTTCCTGCGCACGCGCCAGGGACATTTTTTTGATCTGCTCGTCGATCCGACCCAGCCGCTGATTACCGGAGACGGGCTGTCGCTCAAGGCCGTCACCGGCAAGGCGAAACGAAAACCCAAGTCCAGGAAGATCGCGTGACCCTATGCGCCGACTAGCTCTGCCTCTGCTGCCGATCGCGTTTCTGCTGATCGCCTCGTCGCCGCTGCCGGCGCAACGCGGGTTGCCGACGCCCGCCTCGGTCTTCGGCTTCGAGCCCGGCACCGATAACAAGCTGGCGAGCTACGACCAGGTGGTCGAGTACTACAAGAAAGTCGACGCCGCCTCCGACAACGTCAAGCTCTTCGAAGCCGGCGTTTCGACGCAGGGACGCACCTATTACTACGCGGTGGTGTCGTCGAAGAAGAACCTCGACGACCTCGACAAGTACCGCGAGATCGCGCGCAAGCTCGCGCATCCTGGGAACCTGTCCGACGACGAGGCGAAGAAGCTGGCGCGCGAGGGCAAAGCCATCGTGCATATCGATGGCGGCCTGCATTCGACCGAAGTCGCCGGGCCGCAGCACACGCCGCTGCTGCTGTACAACCTGCTGACCAACATCAAGAACGAAGACGTCGAGGCGATGTTCGACAACGTCATCCTGATGCTATGGCCGACGATCAACCCCGACGGCCATCAGATGGTCGCGGAGTGGCAGGCGCAGCGCGCGATCGATCCCGGCGCGCAGTTGCCCGGCCTCTATCAGGAGTTCGTCGGCCACGACAACAACCGCGACGCCTACATGATGAACATGGTCGAGTCGCGGGTGATGGAGCACACCTGGCGGCAGTGGGAGCCGAACATCATCTATGTGCATCACCAGTCGGCGCCGTTTCCAACCAGGATTTGGCTGCCGCCGTTCGCCGAGCCGATCGCGTTGCACACGCCGTTCATCGTTTCGCGCGAGCTGAACATGATCGGCATGGCGATCGCGAAGAAGCTCGACGAGGAAGGCAAGGTCGGCGCGACCCACATGGGTTCCGGCTACGACGCCTGGTACCCCGGCTACATCGACTATGCGCCGGCGTTCAAGAACATCCCCGCGTTCTGGACCGAGACGCAAGGCAACGGCGCGGCGCCCACCAACACGGTCCGCAACCAGATCCAGACGGACATGCAGCGGCCGCAATCGCTGTATTCGAGCCCATGGCTCGGCGGGAAATGGACGCTCCGCGATCAGATTGAGTACATGACGACGGCGTCGATGGCGACGCTGGAGTACGCGTGGAAGTACAAGGACTCGCTGCTCTACGATCGCTACCTCGCCGGCAAGTCGCAAATCGCGAAGGGCAGGACCGAGGCGCCGTTTGCGTGGATCGTGCCGCAGACGCAGCGCGATCCGGTGGCCGCGGTCGAGATGTTGCGGCGGCTGGCGTTCGGCGGCGTCCGCGTCTACCAGTTGACCGCGGCCGAGACCATCGAGGGCGAACAGTTTCCGTCGGGCACGTGGGTGATTCCCGCCGATCAGGAATTCGCCGCGTTGGCGCGCGAAGTGCTCGATGTTCAGAAGTACCCGGAGATTCGCGACTCGCCCAACGGCCCGCTGGATCAGCCCTACGACGCCGCGGGCTGGACGCTGCCGCTGTCCATGGGCGTCAAGACCGTCTACGCGCAGTCGCCGCTCGCGGCCGAGGTCCGGCGCAGCATGAAGATCGTCGCCGAGCCGGCCGGCGCGAAAGTGACGCCGTCGCCGTACAACCTCGAGAAGCGCGCCGACGCGCAGCCCTTCGACAGCGCGCCGGGCATCGGTTTCGATTCCGACCCGATGGCGAAGGCGATCGTGCCGCCAGCCGGAAAGATCAGCGGCAGCGGTCCCGCCCTGGCGGTGAATCCTGGCGAGAACAACGCGTTCAAGGCGATCAACCGCGCGTTGAAGGCCGGCGCGTCGGTACGCTTCGATCGCGGGCGGTACGTGCTCAGCGGGCTGACGCCTGCCGCGCAGAACGACCTCGTCAACGCACTGGCGCTCAACGCCGAGCGCGTCGCCGCGCCGGCGGGCACGACGCCGCGGCCGCGGATTGGCGTGTTTCTCGCCAACCAGAGCATGGACGAGGGCTGGACGCGCTGGGTGCTCGAGCAGTACGAGTTCGAGTTCACGCGCGTCTCGGGCGCCGACATCCAGGCCGGCTCGCTGCGCCAGAAGATTGACGTCCTGTTGATTACGGATGAAGCGCAGGGACCGCTGCAGGGCGGCGGCCGCGGCGGCGGTGGGGGTGCGGCAGGTGGAGGCGGCGGTGGACGCGGCGGCGCGGCGCAAGGCGCGCCGGCGGCGGATAACGACGCGCGCGCCAGGGCGGTCGAAGATTTCGTGCGCGCCGGCGGCACGCTGGTGTGCTTCAACCGCAGCACCGCGTTCGCGATCGATCGCTTGAAGCTGCCGGTGAGGAACGTCACCAACGGTCTCAATCGCCAGACGTTCTTCGTCGGGACCTCGCTCCTGAACGTCGTCGTCGATCCGTCGCAGCGGGTGACCGCGGGGATGCCTGATCGCGCGGCGGTGTTCTTCAGCGGCAGCCCGGCATTCGAAACGCTCGAGGGTTTCAACGGCTCGGTGCTGATGCGCTACCCGGACAAGGACGTGCTGGCGTCCGGCTTTCTACTCGGCGAGAACGTGCTCGCGGGCAAGGCGGTCGCGCTCGATGTGCCGCTCGGCGAGGGACACGTCGTGCTGCTCGGCTTCCGCCCGCAGTGGCGCGGTCAGCCGTTCGGAAGCTTCCGCGTCATCTTTAATTCGATTCTTTACGGCAGGAACTAACAGAACCGTGAACTTGGAACTCTGAACTCTGAACTTGGGTTCGAACCCAAGTTCAAAGTTCAGAGTTCCGAGTTCAAAGTTCCGAGGCTCTATTCGATCGGAAAGATGGTGGAGACGTCGTCGGCCGGGCGCGGGATGACGTGGACGCCGACGAGTTCGCCGACCTTGCGGGCGGCGGCGGCACCGGCGTCAGTCGCCGCTTTGACGGAGGCGACGTCACCGCGCACGATGGCGGTGACCAGGCCCGCATCGACCTTCTGCCACCCGACGAAAACGACGTTCGCGGTCTTGACCATCGCGTCAGTCGCTTCGATCATGCCGACGAAGCCGCGCGTCTCGATCATGCCGAGCGCCTCGCCGGGAAGAGCTGTCGATTTCTTGTCGGCCGCCATCAGACGGAGCACTGTAACACGCTGAGGACAGGGTAATGGGGTCGCGTCTTGAATTGACGTACGC
>DASUGM010000371.1:0-9415 GCA_036274055.1 Vicinamibacterales bacterium
AAAAGCGACCCGGTCCCTTTTTGCTCCTTCGCCTGGAGGATGCCGGACACCAGCGCGTCCAGGTCGTACGGCTTGGCGATGAACGCCTGAAAGCCGGCCTGCCGCGCCTGTTCTTCGGCACCCGCGTGCGCCGATACCGCGATCGCCGGCGTCTTGGCCGCGTCGAGGATGATCCGGGTCTGACGCAGCAGCTCGAACCCGTCCATCTGCGGCATCGCCAGGTCGAACAGCGCCGCGTCGAACGTGTGTGTGGCCAACGCGTCGATCGCGGCAGCGCCAGACGGCGCGGTCACCGCGACGCCGCCCGCCGATTGCACCGCCGCCGCCGTCACTTCGCGAGCGTCGGCATCGTCGTCGACGACGAGCACGGTGTAGCCTTCGAGCTCGCGATGCACGGGCGGCGCCACGGGCGCGGCGATCGGCAATGTCGTCGCCATCCGCGGGAACGTCACGGTGAATGTCGCGCCGCGATTCACGCCGGCGCTCGCAGCCTCGATACGGCCGCCGTGAAGCTCGGTCAGCTCGTGAACGATCGCCAGTCCCAGGCCGAGGCCGCCGTGCCGCCGGGTGATCGAGCCGTCGGCCTGGCGGAAGCGGTCGAAGACGTGCGGTAGAAACGCGGGATCGATCCCGCTGCCGGTGTCGCGCACGATCAGCTTCCAGTCGCGCTCGCCGCCGACGACGGACACGTCCACGGCGCCGCCGGCCGGCGTGAACTTCACGGCGTTCGACAGCAGATTCCACGCGATCTGCTGGAGCCGATCCGGATCTCCGGCGATCTCGGCAGGACCGTCCGGCAGCCGACGATTCAGCGCGATCCGCTTGGCTTCCGCGCTCGGCTTGGCGACTTCGAGCGCGTTTTCAGCGACCTTCTTGAGATCGACCGGCTCCGACCGCAGCCGCAGCTTACCGGTGACGATTCGCGAAATGTCGAGCAGGTCCTCGATCAACGTCGCCTGGGCGCGGGCGTTGCGGTCGATGCTCTCGTAGGCGCGCGCGACGGTTTCCGGCGAGGTCCCGCCGGCGCGCAGAATCTGGATCCACCCGAACACCGCGTTCAAAGGCGTCCGCAGTTCGTGTGACAGCGTCGCCAGAAACTCGTCCTTCAAGCGATTGGCGCCGCGCAGCTGTTCGTCCCGGCGCTCGACCTCGGCGACCATCGTGTTGAACGCGACGACGAGCCGCCCGATCTCGTCGTCGCTGGCTTTCTTCGCGCGCAGCGTGTAGTCGCCGGCACGGGCAATCGAGTGGGCGGTCGACGACAGCTCGACGATCGGCCGCGCGATCAGCCGCTGCAGCCGCAGCGACAACAGCACCGCCGCGGCGACCGCGAGAATCATGCCGACAAACGCCGCGAACACCTGCGCCTGAAACTGGTCGCGGACCCGGCTCAGGTTGCCGCGCAGCGCGAAGACGCCGAGCTGCCGTTCCTTCTGCATCACCGCGACGGTGACGTGGAGCTGACCGTTCACGACTGACTTGCCGATCGGCGGCGGTTTCTCGTCGCAGCGATCGCGGAGCGGCGGCTGGGGGAACGAGGCGAACAACGCGCCGTCGGCTCCGTAGAGGCAGCCCAGATCGACCGCCGGCATCAACCGCAGCGTGCGCAGTGTCTCGTTGGCAAGCGCCTTATCGTCGAACGCCAGCGTGCTCGAGGTGTTCTCGGCGATGATACCGGCCTGCCCCTCGAGATCGTTCTCGAGGCCGTTGCGGAGTGTCGAATAGGTCGTCCACAGCGACACCGACGTCGACACCACCAGCGCGATCAACACCGTCGCCAGCGCGACGGCGACCATCTTCCACACGATCGGACGGTCGCGGAAGCTCAACGTCATTGGCTGTCACACTGCGTGTAGCGCGACGACGCGTCACGGGCGACCCGAAGCAGCTTCGAGCTGGCGCGCAGCCCCTGGCGGCGGATGGCGTTGATGTTGACGTCGAAACGAAGCCGCTCGCCGTCCTGCACGAACGCGATCGCGCCGCAGGCGGGCAGAACTCTGGCTGATTCGCCGACGATGAGCACCCCTTTGCCGGCGGCCATGCGCACGATCGTCGGCAGCCGCGCGTCGTCGCTGCGCGCGACGAAGACCACCTGACACGACGCCGCAGCCTCCTCGTCGGCCGGACGCGCCACCTCGATCGGCCGGCGGCCAACGTGCTCGCCTTTGACCAGATCATCGAGCATCCTGCCGAACGGATCGGCGCCGATGATGCAGACGCGGAACGGCCTGGCGCTGCGCGGCGGCGCCTCACCCCACTCGATGAACGACAGAAAGTTGTAGAGGAACGCGGCCTTGACCTGGTATTCGAGGTCGCCCTGCGCGCGCACGGCGGCGCCGGCCGCGACGAGCGCCGCCACCGTCACGACCGCGGCGAACCTTACCGCGAGCGCCATGTCAGACGCACGTAGAACGAGCGCGGCACGCCATGCACCGGCCCGAGTTGTACGAACTCGACATGCTGATCGTGGAGAAGGTTGTCGCCAATCAGCTCGAGTTCCATGCCTCTGGCAATCGGCCGGGCCACGCGCAGCGTCATCTCCGCGTAGGACTCGACGGCCGGCTGCGGCAACGCGCCGACCCACCGCCAGTTGACATCCAGTTCGAACCGCCCCGGCAGATCCGCGAACGACCGCAGTCGCCACTGATGCGACGGGTCGTTGTGCTCGAGGCTGCCTCCGGTCGGATCGCCGCTGCCCGGCTCGAACGAGAAATCCTCGTGCAGATAGCCGTACTGGGCCCAGATCTGCCAGGCCTTCATCGGCTCGTAGTGGACGGCGAACTCCACGCCCTGCACGGTGCCTTTGTGCAGGTTGGCGAGCACGATCGGAAACCCGATCGGCGGCGTCGGCTCCTGCGACCGGAGCTTCTCGTACCGGTTCGAAAACACGGTGACGCCGACTGCGGCCTTGCCCAGCAAGTCCGCAATCCGATAGCCAGCCTCGGTGGAAATCACCTGCTCCGACTCGAAGGTTTCACTGCCGCGGATGATCACGGCGGGGGTGCCGGCGGTGAACCGAAGGTCGGTGTCGAAGCGCGACGGCATCCGCACCGCGCGCGAGATACCGCCCCAGACCGTCTGCGCGCGCCGCGGCGTCCAGCGCAGCCTGGCGGTCGGCTGGTACTCGAAGCCGGTGTAGTCGTTGTGCTCGAACTTCGAGCCGACGATGGCCGCCAGCTTGCCCGGCGCCAGCGTGATCTCATCCTGCGCGAACACGTTCAACAGCGGCAGCGTCCGCTCGTCGGGCTCGAAGAAGAAGACCGCGGTTGGCGTCACGCGATCGTGGGTCAGGAACGCGCCAACGCCCGAGACGATGTCGTGGCGGCGGCCGGCGGAAAACCGGTACTGCAGCTCGACCTCGCCGGAGTAGCGACGCTCGGTGTATTGGCCGGGGATGCGCCGGAACGTGGTGTCGAAATACGCCTGCCACTGCAGCTGCGCCCCGGACCGGTAGGTCCGGCGCGCCCGCGCCAGGACATTGGCGCCCGAAGCGTCATCGTCTGCGGTGGCCAGACCCAGGTTCTGCGCGTAGACGTCGCCCTGCACCGTGAATGACAGTGCAGAGGTTGTACCGCGATCGAATCGGAATCCAGCCTGCGTGCCGCGCAGCTTGTCGTCGCCCGGAGTGGTGCTGACGACGTACGGGAGCGGGTCGAACTGCCTGAACTTTGCATAGGCGCGGACGTGGCCATCCTGACCGAGCCGGGTGCCGTAGCGCGCGCCGACGATCGACTGGTCGCTGCCGCCGCCGATTTCAACGAGCGCGCCCTGCGTGTCCTTGGCCAGTTTGGTGATGATGTTGATGACGCCGTTGACGGCGTTGGCACCCCACAGCGTGCCGCCGGCGCTGCGAATCACCTCGATGCGATCGACGTCGGCGAGCAACACATCCTGCACGTCCCAGAAGACTCCCGAGAACAACGGCGTGTAGATGCTGCGGCCGTCGATCATCACGACCATCTTGTTGGTCGCCGAGGCCTGAAACCCGCGCGCGCTGATCGCCCAGGCGTTGCCGTCGCGTCCGACGGTGACCCCGAGCGCGAGCCGCAGCGCGTCGGGAAGATTCGTGATCCCGGCGCGCCGGATCGTGTCGGCGGTGATCACCCCGACAGCCGACGCGGCGTCGGTGATCGGCTCGGTATGCCGCGAGGCAGACACCACGGCGATGCGTGACAACTCCTCGATCGACAGCCGTTTCAACGCCTGCGCCTCCGATTGAGGCGCCGTTTCGACCGGCGGTTTTTTCGGCGGATCGGCGGCCTGCGCGCCAGCGGCCGCCAGCGTGCACAGCAATGCGGCAAGGTGCATGCGGGTCTCCCTACGTCATTGCATAGACAACAAGATTGACGGCAAAGCGGGTGTTGTCGGTGGCGCGAAAACGCTTGTTGCGCCAGTCGTAGTCCCACTCGCAGCCGTAGTCCTTGTTCGAGTAGATCACGCCCAGCCGGCCGCGCGCTTCGACGCCGCGGAGGTAGTCGTGAACCATGTCGTCGCCCCAGCCGTTGAGTTCGTGGCTGGTCTGCGGCGGTCCTTCCGGGAAGGTGAAGAACGATCGATAAAGCTGATGCGAGTTCGGAATCTTTGCCAGTGTCGCCGGTCCAGGAAACGCGCGGCGCATTTCGTCTTCGAACGACTTGGCATAGAGCCCGTCGACGTCGTGGTTGCAATCGTCGGAGAAGAGCACGCCGCCGCCCTCGACGAACCGCACCAGGTTCTCGCGCTCGGCGGCGTTGAAACGAACCAGCTTGTGGCCGGTCATGAACACGAACGGAAAGGCCGACAGTTCCTCGGAATCCGCGGTGATGACGATCTCCTGTCCGTACACCGGAATCGTCGTGTATTGCACCAGGGCGTCGAGGACATTGGCGGCAACCTTGGGGTTGTAGTCCCAGTCGCCTGAGTCGTAGCGCAGCCGCGCGAACACGAACTCGTGGGCGCGCGGTCCCATCGGCCGGGCGCCCGGCTTCTGCCCGCCGGCGGGAGCCTGGGCCGCGACCCGCCCCGGCATCATCGCCACCACGCCGGCCGCACCCAGTTGTGCGAAGAAGCCGCGACGGCTCAAAGACATACATCCCGATGATACATGTCGCTCACCACCGGCCGTCGGTGTCGGGCTGATCCGGATCCGACCGCGAAGGGCGGCGCTCTCTTGCTAAGCTGACGTCAGCCATGAAGCGCATCACCCTCCTCGCCGCCGTGATGACCGCCGCTGCTGCCGTCCTGTCGGCGCAGGGCCAGACCGTCTTCCGCGCCGGCGCTCAGACCGTGCCGATCTACACGACCGTGCTCGACAAGGCCGGCCGGCTCGTGCCCGACCTTCTCGAAGAGCACTTCGAAGTCACGGACGACGGCAAGCCGGCGCCGCTGGTGGTGTTCAAGAGCGACGTCCAGCCGATCACCGTCGTCGTCATGCTCGACACCAGCGGCAGCATGACGCTGAACCTCGGGTTCCTGAAAGTTGCCGCCGAGCAGTTCGTGCTCCGGCTGCTGCCGACCGATCGCGCGCGCATCGGCAGCTTCTCGGATCAGATCTTCATCAGCCCGACGTTCACCAACAACCGCGACGACCTGGTGCGCTACCTGCACACCGAGATTCGCTTCGGCAATCCGACATTCCTCTGGGACGCGATCGATCGCAGCATGGACGCGATGGCCAAGGAGCAGGGCCGACGGGTCGTCCTGATTTTCACCGACGGCGACGATCAGCGCAGCGTCAAGACCAACTTCGACGGCGTGCTCGCCCGCGCGCAGGCGGAGGACTTCATGATCTACGCGATCGGCCTGCAGAGTCAGATCCTCGGCACCGTGACCCGGCCGGATCGCGCGCTGAAGAAGCTCGCCGAGGACACCGGCGGCGGCTACTTCGAGTTGAAGCAGACCGCCGATCTGAACGCGACGTTCACGCGCGTCGCCGACGAACTGCACCGGCAGTACTCGCTCGGCATCAAGGCGACGCTCGACGGCAAGCTGCACAAGCTCGACGTCAAGGTCAAAGTGCCGGGCATGACCGCGCGCGCCCGCAAGACCTACCTCGGCGCGAAATCCGACGGCCCCGCGCCGCTGTTGGTTCGCCCGTTCGCGTCGCGGTGAGAGAGAACGATGCCGGCGCCGCGGATCGTCGCGTTCGTCGCCGGCGCCGTGATCGCCGGTGTCGCCGCGATCGGCGCCCGGCAGCAATCGGTGTTTCGCACCGGCGTCGACACGGTGCCGATCTACGCGACCGTCCTCGATCGCTACGGCGGCATGGTGCTCAACCTGACGAGAAGCGACTTCGCCGTGTTCGACAACGACAAGCCGCAGGAACTGACGACGTTCGCCCACGGCCTGCAGCCGATCACCGCGATCGTGCTGCTCGATCGCAGCGCCAGCATGACGTCGAATCTCGAACTGTCGCAGTCGGCGGCCGAGCAGTTCATCATCCGCATGCTGCCCGGCGACAACGTCCGGATCGGCAGCTTCAGCGATCGCGTCGACATCGACGGCGGTTTTCTGAGCGATCGTGATGCGCTGCTTCAGGAGCTGCGCGAAGAGCTGCGCTACGGCAACCCGACCCGGCTCTGGGACGCGCTCGACCAGACGATGACCGCGCTTGCGCCGATCGGCGGCCGGCGCGTGATTCTGCTGCTCACCGACGGCATGGACACAATCAGCCGCAAGACCGCCGACGACATCCTCGAGCGCGCCCGGCAGGACGAGCTGATGATCTACGTCGTGCAATTCCGATCGAGCTTCCGCGCCAACCTCGGCGAGGTGATGCCGGGCCAGAACAGCTCCGCCGCGTACCGCAACCCGGCGCCGACCGAAGGCCTGCGGCGGCTGGCCTGGCAGACCGGCGGCGGGCACTTCCTGCTCGGGCGATTCGACGACATCAACAGCACGTTTACACGGGTGATGCAGGAGTTGCATTATCAGTACGTGCTCGGCTTCGCGCCGCAGAAATTCGACGGCAAGATCCACGATCTGACCGTGCGAACCAGGGACAGCGACTACGTCGTCCGGGCGCGGCGCAACTACCTGGCCGGCGTACGCGAGGCAACGAAATGACCCGGTTCGCGGCGGGCCTGCTGGCGTCGGCGTGCGCGGTGGCGGCCCTGGCGGCTGCGCCGCCGCAAGATCCGGCCAGCCAGGCGTATCGCGGCGCCGCCAACCTGGTCTCGGTGTTCGCGACCGTCACCGACGAGACCGGCCGCCTGGTCACCGACCTGCGGCGCGAGGAGTTCGAAGTCCGTGACAACGGCCGCGTCCAGCCGCTCACCGTGTTCAGCAACGACCTGCAGCCGTTCACCGCCGTGGTCATGCTCGATTTCAGCGGCAGCATGGCGGATCACTTCGAGGTCGTCCGCGAGGGCGCGCTCGCGTTCGTGCGCGCGCTGCTGCCCGAAGATCGCGTCCGCATCGGCACCTTCAGCAATCAGATTTCGATCCATCCGGACACGTTCACGGGTGATCGCGATGTGCTGACGTCGGTGCTGACCGGCCCGCCGCCGGAACTCGGTCCGTCGCCGGTGTGGGGCGCGATCGATCGAAGCATCACCGCGCTGCTGCCGGCGGAAGGCCGCCGCGTCGTGCTGATCTTTTCCGACGGCCACAACAACCCGCGACGCGGCCAGTCGTTGTCGACGCCGGATGATCTGATCCGCCGCGCGCGCTACAACGACATCATGATTTACTCGATCGGATTCTGGGACGAGGGCTTCACGTCCGGCGGGGCGCCGGTCATCTTCCCGCCGCAGACGTCGATCGTGATTCGGTTCCCGGGGGGGACGGTCGGCAAGCCCAGCCGGCCACCATCGCGAAAAGGGTCGTCGTCGGGAAAGGGCGAACCGCCGGATCCGGCGTTGCGGGAACTGGCTGACGAAACCGCGGGCGGCTACTTTGAATTGGGGCGGCGGGACAACCTCGGCGCGACGTTTGCGCGGGTCGCCGAGGAACTGCATCGCCAGTATTGGCTCGGCTTCGCGCCGGCCAAGCTCGACGGCAAGACCCACCGACTCGAAGTCAAGGTCAAGCGCCCCGGCGTCAAGGTGCGTTCGCGCGCGAGCTACGTCGCCAAGTAGGCAGGGTGCGGGCGACGGGCCGCGGGCGGCGGTCACGGCTCGCCAGATCTCCCACAGCCTGTAAAATGACCGCCATGTCCCTGAACCGTCGTCAATTTCTCGAAACCGCAGCAGTGGGTGCTGGAGCCGTCGCGATCAGCAGTTGCGGGGCCGCCGAGTCCGCGGCGGCGCCGGCGCAGACCGGCGCGGCGGCCACAGGAAGCGTGCCCGCGGCCATCGCCGCGCTCAACCCGATGACCGCCGGCATCGTCCCGATCACCGACGACGAGCGGCGCGCGCGGATTGCCAAGGCGCAGAAGCTGATGGGCGAGCAGAAGATCGACGCCATCTTCATCGAAGGCACGGCGAGCTGCTTCTACTTCGCGAACATGCGCTGGGGCCAGAGCGAGCGCACGTTCGGCATCGTCATTCCGGCCAGGGGCGAACTGGCGTATGTCTGTCCGAAATTCGAGGAATCCCGGGCGCTCGAGCTGATCACGTTTGGCAAGGACGTGCGCTGCTGGGAGGAACACGAGAGCCCGTACAAGCTGATCGTCGACATCGTCAAGGACCGCGGCGTCCAGCACCGGCGCATCGCGATGGAAGAGCGCGTGCGCTTTTTCATCGCCGACGGCGTCCGCAAGGAGTCCGCCGGGATGGAGATCGTCAGCGGCACCGATGTCACCGCGGGCTGCCGGATCTACAAGTCGGCCGCGGAGATCGCGCTGATGCAGCGCGCCAATGACGTCACCATCGAGGCATATCGTGCGGCGCTGACGACCTTGCGCGAGGGCATGACCCAGGGCGAGCTCAGCGGCAACATCGCGGCGGCGTTCAAGGCGCTGGGCTTCAACGGGTCGGCGAGCGCGCAGTTCGGCAAGTGGACGGCGCTGCCGCACGGCAGTGCGACGCCGCAGCAGTTGAAGGCCGGTGACGTCGTGATGATCGACGGCGGCACGAGCTGCGAGGGCTACGCATCGGACATCACCCGGACCGTGATCTTCGGCAAACCGACGGCGCGGCAGCAGCAGGTATGGGACCTCGAGAAGCGCGCGCAGACGGCGGGGTTCGAAGCCGCCAGACTGGGCGCGCCGTGCGAGGCCGTCGATGCGGCGGCGCGAAAAGTGATCGTCGACGCCGGTTTCGGTCCCGACTACAAGGTGCCCGGACTGCCCCACCGCACTGGACACGGCATCGGCCTCGAGGGCCACGAGTGGACGAACTTCGTGAAGGGCAACAAGACGCCGCTGGCCCCGGGCATGTGCTTCAGCGACGAGCCGATGGTGGCGATTCCGGGCGAATTCGGGATTCGGCTCGAAGACTGCCTGTATATGACCGATCAGGGGGCGAAGTTTTTCACGAAACAGAGCCCCTCGATC
>DASUGM010000372.1:0-4437 GCA_036274055.1 Vicinamibacterales bacterium
GAGGAGGTTTCTCTTGGTTTTCTCGGCCTTCTCCCTGTGAGTCCGGTCGGGGCGTGCGCACTTCACTCAGCTCACTTCCCCTTGAGCTGCGCAATCTGCGCGCGAACGCGAGCGAGGTCGAGCTCGGATTTTGCCAGCTCGGCCTCGAGTTCGCGGAGCCGCAACGAGGCCTCGGCGACGTCGGTCTGCTGTGCCAGGCCGACGGCGAACTTCCTCTGCGTCGCCGTCGCTTCCTCGGCGGCCACCATGATTTTTAGCCGTACCGCGGTCTGACGCGTTTCGGCATCGATTTCCTGGATGCGCAGGTCGGCCTCGGCGGCGCCGATTTCTTTCTTCAGGAATCGCTGTCGGATCGCGAGCTTGCGCTCGACCGCCGCCATTGCCGCCTCGAGCTCGCCGATCCGGGATCGGCTCACGGTGACGTCGTGCGCAGGCGCGGCGCCCACGTCGACGCGGCGCTGCATTTCTTGCAGGCTCTGCTTTTCGACGTCGAGCGCGAGCCTTGGCGTCATGAGGTCGAAGCGCCAGCGTTCGCTCACCAAATCCTGGCCAGAGACCAGCGCTGCCAGGACGTTCGTTTCCGGCTCGCGTCCAGTCAGGCGGACCTCGGCGAGCTGCGACCTGACCCGCGACAGCTCCGCTTCGGCTTCGACCACGCGGACCCGATCCTGCATCGCGTCCAGCGGCGCAGCCGTGCCAATACTGACGCGTTGTGCGGTGGTCCGCATTCGATACTCCGCCAGATTGAGCTGCTGCTCCGCCAGCGCGACACGCTGCTCGTACGCCGACACCAACTGGTCGCGCTGTTCGACGTTCTTCGCGTGATACGCCGCCGCCACCCCCGCGCCGCCCGCCGCCATCGACACGATCGCCAGCATCGCCGCGGCGGCGGCGACGCGCAGCCGCGTCCGCAACAGCCACGGCGCCGGCGTCACTGTGCGCCGGCGGCGCAGCTCGGCGCCGATCTCCAACTCGAGGCGATTGACGAAGTCTTCCTCAGGTTCGTGTGTCGTGCGCATGTGTCGTCTCCTGCGCCGTCGTGCGCTGTCGCGCACCGGCCGGCCGCCAGATCTTCTTCAGGACTTTCTTCAATCTCGTGCGCGCGCGCCGCAGCCGTCCTTCGATCGCGCGCTCCGACACGCCGCGCTCCGCGGCGATCTCGCGCACACCCTTGCCGTCGAAGTAGAACGCTTCGAGCACCTCGGCGTGCCTGGGGCGCAGCCGCGCCAGCCCCCAGTTGACGACCGCCGCAGCGTCGCGATCATCCGGCACCGATACGGCGGCTTCGAGATCGAGCGTCGCCGGGTCGACCAGCTGCGGCTGGACGTGGCGAAAGTGGCTGACCAGGGCGTTGCGCGCGACGCGCGTCAGCCACGCCAGCGGGTCGTCAGGCACACCCGATCGCGGCCACGCGTCGAGGGCGCGCATCCAGGTTTCATGCACGAGGTCCTCGGCGAGGCCGCGGTCCCCGCCGACGCGCCGCGAGACGTAGCGGTAGAGCGGCCGGATGGTCTCGCGATAGAGCCGTGCGACCTCAGGCTCTAACTCCCGTTCGGGCAGCGGGCTCGATGACTGCGCCACACCCCTATTGACGCGCAGGTGGCGGCCGAACCCACGGAAAAGTTCGCTTCCGGCCGCCGGTTACGCCGCCGTAACACTTCCGACGCGCCGCTGTCAGACCGGGCGGCTAGAAATGCAGCGGTTTGTTGTGTTGGGTCTTGAGTCTTGAGACCTGGGGACCCCAAGACCCAAGACGCAAGACCCAAGACGCAAGTCCAGGGAGCACGCATGGCATCGGGACGACGAAGCTTGATTGCGGCAGTGGCGGCGACGTTGGCGGGACTCACGGCAGGCAGCGGACAGCTGCTGGGAGCGCCGCCGCCGAAGGAGATCACGCTCGCGCCGATTGGTGTCTACCGGACCGGGTACCTCGACCAGGGCGGGTCGGAGATCGCGGCCTACGATCCGGCGACGAAACGGCTGTTCACCGTCAACCTGAAAGACCAGCGCGTCGACGTCATCGACATCGCTGACCCGACCAAGCCGTACCTGACGCTGACGCTGCCGGTCACCACCTGGGGCAGCCAGGCCAACAGTGTCGCGGTGCACGATGGCGTCATCGCCGTTGCCGTCGAGGCGTCGCCGAAAACCAGCGCGGGTACTGTCGTGTTCTTCAATGCCTACGGCACGCTGCTGAGCGCGGTGCCCGTCGGCGCGCTGCCCGACATGCTGACGTTCACGCCGAACGGCGAGATGGTGCTCGTCGCCAACGAAGGCGAGCCGAACAGCTACGGTCTGGCCGGGTCCGTCGATCCCGAAGGCAGCGTCAGCATCATCGACCTGACCAACGGCGCCGATCATCTGACCGCGGCCGACGTCACCACCGCGCGTTTCACCGCGTTCAATGGCACGACGCTCGACCCGTCAATCCGCATCTTCGGACCGGGTGCCAGCGTCGCGCAGGATCTCGAGCCCGAGTACATCGCCGTCTCGCACGACTCGAAGACGGCGTGGGTGACGCTGCAGGAAAACAACGCGATCGGGATCCTCGACTTGAAAGAGAAACGATTCACGCGTCTCGTCGGTCTCGGGTTCAAGAACCACAACCTTGCCGGCAACGGCCTCGACCCCAGCGATCGCGACAGCCACACCAATGCCATTCAGAACTACCCGGTCTTCGGGATGTATCAGCCCGACGGCATCGCGGCGCTTCATCACCAGGGCCGGACCTACCTCATCACCGCCAACGAGGGCGACGTCCGCGAGTGGCCGGGGCTGCCGACCGGCAGCGAGGCCCGTCGCATCGGATCGCTCGGGCTCGACCTGATCAGGTTTCCCAACGCCGCGGCGCTCAAGAACAACGCGGCGCTGGGCCGGCTGAACGTCACGTTCTACAACGGCAACACCGACGCCGATGCCGACTTCGAAGCCCTCTACTCGTTTGGCGCGCGGTCGTTTTCCGTGTGGGACGAAGACGCCGCGCAGATCTTCGACAGCGGCGACGCCATCGAGCGGATCACCGCCGCCCGCTATCCGGCGGTGCCCGGCGATCCGTCACAGCCGGGCTATTTCAATTCCAATCACACGAACAACCTCAACAGCGGCGCGCCGAACGACTGGACGCACGACAGCCGCAGCGACGACAAGGGGCCGGAGCCCGAAAACGTCCGGATCGCGAAGGTCTTCGGTCGCGACTACGCGTTCATCGTGCTCGAGCGCATCGGCGGCGTGATGATCTATGAGCTGAGTGATCCGGCGGCGCCACGCTTCGTCGACTACATCAACGTCCGCAAATTCGGCGTCGCCGCGGCATTAGCCGAAGCCGAAGACCTCGGCCCGGAAGGCATCATCGTCATCGGCGAGGACGAGAGCCCGACCGGCAGGCCACTGGTGGTGGTCGCCAACGAAGTCAGCGGCACGACGAGGATCTTCGAGATCCGCAAGGACAAGTAGATGGGTGGGCACGGGGGGTTGCCCGCGTAAAGCACCCCCGGTCCCCCGTCCTGGTTTAGTATGCCGCGTGACTTTCGGCGATTTTCGCCTGGACACTGCCGCCCGGCAGCTCTTCCGCGGCGAGGCCGAGGTCCGGCTGTCGCCGAAGGCCTTCGACCTGCTCAGCCTGCTCGCCGACAATCGGACGCGCGCGGTGTCAAAGGCCGAGATCCACGATGCGCTCTGGCCCAATACTTTCGTCACCGAGGCGAACCTCGCGTCACTGATTGCCGAGCTGCGCCGCGGCCTCGACGATCGGCCGCAGGCGCCTCGGTACATCCGCACCGTGCACCGTTTTGGCTACGCCTTCTGCGCCGAGGTCGCCGTGGTGCCGGCCGGCGTGTCCGCGACCGCTGCGCAGCCGACCTGCTGGATCGTCTTCAATGACGAAGAGATCGCGCTGCGCGATGGGGAGAACATCATTGGCCGCGATCCGCTCGCCGCGGTGCGTCTCGACTTCCCGAGCGTCTCGCGCCGCCACGCGCGCATTGTCGTCGACGCCGGCAACGCCACCATCGAGGATCTCGGCAGCAAGAACGGGACCTTCCTGCGCACGGAACGCGTGACCACGCCGGTCGTGCTCGTCGATCTCGATGACGTGCGCATCGGGTCGGTGAAGATCACCGTGCGCATGATGCGCGACGGCGCACTGACGCAGACGATCAACGCCGAATGAACACCGCCGCTCATCGGCGCGCAGCGCGGACGTTCTTTCGTTCGGGAGTTCGGAAGTTCGGGCGTTCCGTTCTTCCGTTCGTCGGTGCTCCGTTCCGCGCCTGCGTCCGCAGTTCGCAGAACTGCCGAACGCCTGAACGGAAGAACGGAACGCCCGAACTTCCGAACTCCCGAACGAAAGAACGTCCGCGCTGCGCGCCGATGAGCGGCGGTGTTCATTCGGCGTTGATCGTCTGCGTCAGTGCGCCGTCGCGCATCATGCGCACGGTG
>DASUGM010000373.1:0-2042 GCA_036274055.1 Vicinamibacterales bacterium
GCACGCGCACAACGCGGCGATCTTGCTTGTCACGCTTCCTATCGTTCCCCGGCGCCGGTGTGGTCGGGCGCTGGCGTGGTGGGCGGGCCGGTAGTGGTCTGGCGTTTCGTCGACGGGCAAATCGGCTATGGTTGGCCCATGTTTGCTCTCGACACGCGCTGGTTTGACGTCGCTGTCGTCACGAGCCTGTTCGCGGTGGGCAGCATCCTCTTCGGCCGTTTCGAGGAGCACAAGCCGCGCTGGCAGCGCGTCGTCAAGTTCCTGATTGTCACCGCCGTGGTGATTGGCCTCATCCAGCTGTGGGGACGCGCGCTCGCCTACACGCTGCTCGCCCTGCCGGTCGTAATCTCCGCCTACCTGCACATCTGGTGGCTGCCGTCGAAGGGGGTCAACGGCTGGACCGGCGAGCCACGCGACCGGTATCTCGCGCTGATGGCCCGAAGGAAATAACAAAACCCCGGGCCGGGTTTTCTCGTCTAATCCGATCGTATATAAGATCGTATTATGCAGAAGCGCGCTCTCCCGGACCTCACCCACCTCCATTTCCTGATCCTTGGCGTGCTCAAGAAAGATGAGCAGCCCGGCCGGGTTCTCCGCGACGCGCTCGCCGCCTACGGTGTGCGCCGGACCGCGGCCGCCTTCTATCAGCTGATGGCGCGCCTCGAACGTGGCGGCCTCGTGGACGGCCGCTACGAGCAGGTCGTCGTCGGCGACCAGGCGGTCACCGAGCGGCGATATCGCATCACCGCCGACGGCGCGAAAGCCTGGTCGCGGGCGCAGAGTTTCTACGACGAGGTCGGCCGGCTGGCGCGGATGCGGTGGACCGATGCGTAAGTCCTGGGCGCATCGGCTTGGCGCCCTGCTGCCCGACGCCGCGCGCCACGAGCTGTTCCTGCCCGCGCTTGCCGATCTCGATCACGACCGTGTCCACCGGTCGATCAGCGCCTGGCGTCATGGACTCGCCGTGATCGGGCTCTATTTCGACTGCCTCCGCCTGCAAGTCCAGGCGCCGCGAAGGGATCTCGCCGCCATGTTCGTGCGTGACGTCCGCCAGTCGTTCCGTATCTTTCGCCGCGAGCCGGGCTTCGCCGCCGCGGCGATCGTGATGCTCGCCCTCGGCATCGGCGCCAACACCGCGCTGTTCGCCGTGGTCGAAGCCGCACTGCTGCGGCCGCTGCCGTTCGCGGCGTCCGACGAGGTCGTCCTGATCAAGCACCGCGACACCGGCACTGGCCTGACCAAATCGGATATCGCGATCGGCGACTTCGTGGATCTCGCGGCGCGACAGCAGTCGTTCACCGCTCTGGCTGGTTACTACCCGTATCAGGGCGTCCTCAGCGGCGACGAGGAGCCGGTTCGCGTCTACGGTGCGTTGATGACGCCGGCGGTCTTCACCGTGCTCGGCGCGCAACCGGCGATGGGTCGATTCTTCACCGCCGAAGACGTGCGCGAGGGCGCGCCGCGCGTGGTCGTCGTCAGCAGCGAGCTGTGGCGCACGCAGCTCGGATCCGATCCCGCCGTGTTGTCGCGGTCGATTCAGGTCGGCCGGGATCGCTATGCCGTCGTCGGCGTCACCGCGCCGGGGTTTCGATTTCCGACGACGACCCCGACGGACGTCATTCTTCCGACGCGCGTGCCGCCCGCCGCGCCGGCAAATCGGCGATCGGGGTGGATGTACGCGGTTGGCCGCTTGAATCCGGGCGTGACCATCGACCGCGCCGCAGCGGAATTCAGCGCGCTCTCACAGCAATTCGAGCGCGAGTTCCTGACGCAGAATCAGGGATCGCAGTACTACACCGAGTCGCTGCGCGACTCACTCGTCGGCGACACCAGGCGGCCGCTGATCATGCTCCTGGCCGCGGTCGGCTTCGTGCTGCTGATCGCCTGCGCGAACGTCGGCAACCTGTTGCTGGCGCGATCGCTCGGCCGCCAGCAGGAACTGGCGATGCGTCTGGGACGGGGCGCCAGCCGCACCCGTTTGATTGCGCCGATGCTGACCGAAGCGCGCGGGCGGTCGCGGGTCGGCGGCGCCGCCGGCGTTC
>DASUGM010000374.1:0-5528 GCA_036274055.1 Vicinamibacterales bacterium
GAACTGCCGGCGCGTGATCGGATCGACGCCGCTGGTCGGCTCGTCGAGAAAGACGATCCGCGGCTCGTGCAGCAGCGCGACGGAAAAGGCGAGCTTCTGGCGCCAGCCGAGCGGCAGGCTCCGCACGGCCTGGTCGGCCGCATGGCCGAGGCCGAGACGCTGCAGCATCCAGTCGGTGCGCGCCCGGATCTGGGCCAGCGACAGCCCGTAGATGCCGCCATAGAGACGGATGTTCTCGCGGGGCGTCAGATCTTCGTAGAGCGAGAACCGCTGGCTCATGTAGCCGATGTTCCGCTTGATCGACTCGCTCTCCGTGGCGACGTCGTAGCCGGCCACGCGCGCCGTGCCGCCCGACGGGCTGAGCACGCCGATCAGCATCCTGATGGCTGTCGTCTTCCCGGCGCCATTGGCCCCGAGAAACCCGAACACTTCGCTGGAGCGAACCTCGAACGAGATGTGGTCGACCGCCGTGAACCGGCCGAACGTCCGGGTCAGGTTGCTCGCGGCGATGGCGGCGTCGCTCATGCGGCATCCTCGGTGCGGGCGATGAAGCTGTCTTCGACCGTCGGCGTTTGCGGAGCGACCACCGCGTCGGCGAATCCGCTGTCCGTCAGGAACGCCTGCAGTTCAGCGCCAAGCTGCTCGACCGGTACCCCGGTCCGCTTTTCCGCCACGTGGATGACCTCGCCGAAGGGATACACGCTGTGCGCATGCTCGTACGAGCGAAGCGCCAGAAGCGCCGCGTAGCGACTCGCGACCCGGACGCCCAGCAACGGGCGCGCGAAGCTTTCGACAATTGCCGCCGGCGTGGCGATTTCGAGGATGCGGCCGCGATGCATCAGCGCAACGCGATCGCAGCGCGTCGCTTCGTCCATGTACGGCGTCGAGACGACCGTCGTGAGGCCGCCATCCTTGAGTCTGGCGAGCAGATCCCAGAACTCCCGCCGCGAGACCGCATCGACACCGGTCGTCGGCTCGTCAAGAAAAAGAATGTCAGGCCGATGAACCAGCGCGCAGCACAACGCGAGCTTCTGCTTCATCCCTCCCGAGAGCGCCGCGGCCCGGCGGTCCTTGAACGGCTCGAGCTGCGAGTAGATCGGCTTGATCTGTTCGTACTCACGCTCGAGGGTCGTTCCGAAGACCGACGCAAAGAACGTCACGTTCTCGTGGACGCTCAAGTCCGGATACAGCGAGAAGCGTCCGGCCATGTACCCGACCCGTTGACGCAGCGCGCGGTAATCGCTGACGACGTCAAGGCCGAGAACGGAGGCGCGGCCGCCCGCGGGCACGAGCAAGGACACGAGGATCCGGAACAGCGTCGTCTTGCCGGCACCGTCCGGCCCGATGAACCCGAACAGCTCGCCGTGCCGTACGAAAAACGAGACGTTGTCGAGCGCCACCGTGGCGCCGAACCGCTTTCCCAGCCTGTCGGCGACGATGGCTGGTTCCGCGCTCATCGGACGAACTCGACGTCGACCGGCATCCCGATCTTCAGCAAGCCGTTCGGGTTGGGAACCCGGATCTTGATCGCATAGACGAGGTCGGCCCGTTCATCGCGCGTCTGAATCGGCGTTGGCGTGAATTCGGCGCGTGAGGAAATCCACGACACGGTCCCGTTCAACGACTGCCGTTCGTTTTCCACGTCAACGTTGACCCGGGCCTGCTGACCGAACTTGATCGAAGCCAGCTGCGGCTGGCTGACGAATGCGCGCACGTCGACGACGCCAAGGTCGGCGATCGTGTACAGCGGCTGGCCGGCCTGGATCACCTCGCCCGCTCTCGCATACTTCGTCAGCACCGTGCCGGCGGTCGGATTGGGGATCGTCGCGCGGCCAATCCGGTCGGCAACCTGATTGACCTGTGCATCGGCCGCGGCCGTTTGGGCTTTCGCCGTGCGCTGCTGTTGTTCCACGGCGGCAATCTGCGCGCTTTGCGCCGCAATCTGCCGCTCGTACGCCTGAATCTGTTCCTCCTGCGCCTTGATCTGATCCGTGAGCACCCGATCGTCGCGTTCGGCCTGATCGAGCTGCTGCGCCGTCGCGGCCTGCTGGGCGAACAGCCGTTGCATCCGGTCGTGATTGCGGCGCGCGATCTCCAGCTGCGACTGCAGGACGCCGCGCTGGGCGGCGGCGGCGTCGCGCTGCGCGCGAAGCGCGTCGCGCTGGGCTATCGACGCCCGCACCTGGCTTTCGACCTCGCTTGCGCGCGACGCCGCGGCGTCGCGTTGAGCAGCCGCCTGATCGCGCTGAAGCGTGAGCGCCGTTGGATCGACCGTGCCGACCGTCTCACCGGCGGTCAGCGTGCGCCCTTCCTCAACAGTGAAGGTCGTCAGCCGGCCCCCGACCTCCGATGACACGGCGACTTCGATGGCCTCGACGTTGCCGTAGGCATCGGGACGCGCCTCGCCGCCGCAGGCAGTCGCGGCCACCGTCAGGCCGAGGGCGCCGATTACCGTCCAGGCGCGCATCACCGCACCTCCAGTCCGAGCGTAGTCAGGAAACGCGCGCTCGCCTGTGCGAGCTCGACCTCGTGGCCGGCACGTGCGAAGCGCGCCTGCAGCAGTTCGGTGTTGCGATCGAGATACTCCGATGCGGTCACGACGCCCTCCTGAAGTCGAACCTGTGCCGAGCGCTCGACCTGCTCGCGCAGCGTGACGATGCGCTCATCGGTGGCCAGGGCTCGTTGCAGGCGATCGATGGCGGCTTCGTCGCTGCGAGTGGTTGT
This sequence comes from Vicinamibacterales bacterium, assembly GCA_036274055.1. Taxonomy (GTDB): domain Bacteria; phylum Acidobacteriota; class Vicinamibacteria; order Vicinamibacterales; family SCN-69-37; genus DASUGM01. The sequence goes on from DASUGM010000374.1 coordinate 2,725, forward strand.
GACGAGCTGCTTTGCGAACGCCTCCTCGTCAGTCGCGACCACGCGCTGTTGAATCCGGAGTGCTTCACGCTCCCTGGCGCCGGTGTCCCATGTCCAGGCGTTCCACTGCAGCCGGACGCCGCCGAGGCCGTAGGCCTGAAACGCGGATTGGATGAAGTTCAGCCCCGGCTGGCCGTACCCGACGCGACCGTACGCGGAAAGCCTCGGCCGCTCCTGCGCCGTCGTCAGTTCCAGCTGCCTCGCGATGCGGTCGCGCGTGCGCGCGAACTGGTCGAACTCGGGCCTCGAGCGGAGTGGCGCGGCCGACTGGCGCGCGCTGGCCACGGCCGCGGCGAGATCAGGCAGCCGGAGCGAGTCGGTGTCCGCGATCCTCTGGCCGGTCAGCGTCTCCAGGCGATCGAGGGCCGCCCGGCGGCTGGACCGCAGATCGTCGGCGTCCTGCTGCCGCTGCAGCAGTGTGGCCTCGATGGCCGCTGATTCAGCGGGAAGCGCGGTGCCTTCGCGTACGCGGGCGTTCGTTTCCGTGAGCCGCGTATTCAGATCCGCGATCGTGGCTTCGAGGGCGCCAGCTCGAGCCTCCAGTCCCGCGGCCACGAAGAAGGCGTCATTGACCTGCTGCCGCAGGCTGAAAAGCGTCGAGCGAACGCGCGCCAGATTCTCCGCAAGCTGCGCCCGTTCGAGCGCGCTGTGTGCAGCAATCGACGGATCGACAAGCCGCTGCTCGACGCGGACACTGGCGTCGTAGGTGTCTTTGGGCGGCACAATCAGCGCGTCGACGCCAGGGATCACGCTCTCCAGATGGGCGACGTCGGACTGGTACTGAACCTGTCCGTCCACCACCAGCGCGGGCAGCCGCTGCGCGTCGATGTTGCGCAGCCGCAGCTCGGACTGCGTCAGCAGCAACTGCAGCTGCTGCACGCGCGGGTCCGTGTCGATGGCGGCCTGCTGCAGAGTGCCCAGCTGGAACGATCTGGACGGCACGGGTGGCGGCGGCGCCTGCGCCACCGCGCCTCGAGGTGCGGCCAGCAAGGCCGCGAGCACAAACCACTTCGCTCTGGTCGTCATGGCGCGAGGGCCCTCAGGAAGAACGGAGCCAGTTCCGCCCGGCGCCGATCGATGAATGCGATGAAGCCCGCCTCGTCGAGGCCGAGGAGCGCGTTGAGCATCGGCTTCGCCGCGAATGGAAAGATGCAGAGCGCCAGCAGGTTGACGATGAACTGTTCGGCGTCGATCGGCTGCATGCGCCCGGCGCGAACGCGCTCGCCGATCTGTGCGCTGAGCCGGTCGCGCACGAGGGCGCCGACGTCCGCCGGATTCATGCCGATCACGCTGGCAAACAGCTGCTGGATGCGCCGTGGATGATGTGTGAGCTCGCTGATGACGTAGCCGGGCAGATACGGGGTCTCGGCGAGCCGCGTCAACTCGAGTTCGACGACCTGTGCGACCTTGACGTCGAGATCGGCATCGGACGCCAGGATGCGAACGAGATTGGGCAGGAGCTGCGTTGCCGCGCGCTGGAACACGGCGTCGGCGAGCCGCTCCTTGCTGCGGAAGTAGTAGTGAAGCAGCGCCGAATTGACGCCGGCCTCGCGGGCGATCTCCTGCGTCCGCGCCCCGGCCGTACCGTGGCGGATGAAGACGGCATGTGCGGCGTCGAGGATCCGGCGTTCGGTGTCGCCGTCGCGCGCGACCGGCCGTCCCGGGCGCCTCGGGCCTGCCCGTTTGCCTGCGCCGCGCCGGCTCGTCCGCTTATTAATCATTCAATTAAACTAGTCAATTAATTCACGCCGCGTCAACTGCCACGGCCGCTCGTCCCCCCTGAGGCCCTGCGCGCCGCGTCCGGGGATAGAATTCGCGGCCGGAGGAGCCCATGGCGAAACGCCTGATCGATTCGGTTACCGGCATCGGGTCCCTGCAGGCCGGCAACCTGACCCTGCGAGCCACGCGCTACCGGCTGTCGTTCTGGGTCAACGACGACCTTCCGCAAAGCAACGACCTGGCGGCCGCCACGGTGGACGGCCACATCGACATCTCTGGAATCGGAGAAGCGGCCGTGCTTTCGGGCCCGGAGACGCTGACGCTCACGCTGGCGGACGGCCGCGAGATTGCCGTCAAAATCAAGAGCACAGCCGGAGAAATCGTCGGCCGCTGCCTGTAGAGACGAGCGGTCCGGCCGGCGAGGCTTCGGGGGATAATGTCCGTCCCGGAGCTGACGTGCGGACCATACTTTCTGCGGCGGGCGCCGCCTTTCTTCTGGCATTTTTCCTCACCGGGCCGACCGGTTCGGCACAGGGCACCACTACTCCGGCAGCGACCCCGCCGGCGTCGCACGCCGCCCTCGTGAAGACCTACTGCGTCACGTGTCACAACGACAAGACGCGCACGGGCGAGCTGACCCTCGAACATGTCGATCTCGCGGATGTTCCGAAGTCGGCGGAGTTGTGGGAGAAGGTGATCCGGAAGGTGCGCGCGGGGATGATGCCGCCTGCCGGGATGCCGCGTCCCGACGCGCCGACGCTCGACGGCTTCGTCGGCTACCTGGAGTCGTCCATCGACCGCGCCGCGGCCGCGAATCCGCGCCCTGGCCGAACGGCCCTCCATCGTCTGAATCGCGCAGAGTACGCGAACGCGATCCGCGATCTGCTGGCGCTCGAGATCGACTCGACGGCGCTTCTCCCGCCGGACGATGAGAGCAGCGGGTTCGACAACATCGCGGACGTGTTGACCGTTTCGCCCTCGCTGATGGAGCGCTACCTCTCCGCGTCCTGGAACATCAGCCGGGCGGCACTGGGCAACGTCGCCAT